>JADGNQ010000094.1 GCA_017883385.1 Candidatus Sulfotelmatobacter sp. | reverse complement strand
AACCGCCGGGGATCGCGAGCAGGCCCATCACGAGGGTGTAGAGCCAGATCAGCGGGTCGAGGATGAAGTACGACCGCAACCGGCTCAGCCAGCCGTGTTCGAGCCCCGGAATAGCATGAGGACGTCGCCGCGAAGAAGCTATCGGGGAAGCAGTCGTCAACGCTTGCGGAACGCCGTGTTCCGCATGGTTGCTCTCTACTTGATCGACCGATGAATTCACTTCCTGCACACTTCCATTCTAGGGGAAAAACGTTGCCCGCGTGCCCTCAGCCTCTTAATCCGAGCACCCGCATTGCTTCGCCCACCAGATAGATCGACCCCGTAACCACAATAACCATCTCCGTTCCCGAGATGTCGCGAGCACGGTCCAGAGCCAGTCCAACTTCAGCGACCGTCTCAATCTCAGCCCCCGTGCGGCTCCCCGCAAGCTGTATCTCTTCCGGGGACGCCGACCTTGGATTCTCCGGCCGCGTAGCAATGACCCGGTGGGCCAGCGGGAAAAGAATCTCTATCATTTCAGAGATTGCCTTGTCGCGCATCGCGCCGAAAACGAAAACCAGCGGACGGTCGTCATAGCGTTCTGAAAGGGCGGAGCGCAGGGCCCACGCTCCCGCCGGATTGTGCGCCACATCGAGCACGATCTCGGGCCAGCCAGTCCGGGCAGCGACTACCTGAAATCGACCCGGCCAGCGCGTCTCACGAATCCCGCGCGCAATGGACTCCGGCGTGATCCGGGTGAATCCCAGCTTGCCTAACTCTTCCGCCGCGGCCACGGCCAGCGCCACGTTCCGCAATTGATGGCGGCCCACCAGCGAAGTCTCCACAAGAATCTGCTTCCCCATCACCTGCAGCGGATATTGATATAGGTACTGACCCACGTCCTGCTCGGCGCTCTCAGCGTGCTCGGCGGTGAATCCCTTTTTCTCGGTACTCGGTACCAGGTACTCGCTACTCCCCGGCGACACCGGAGGCACATACTGCACCGCGCTCACTCCGTGCGCGCCCAGATCAAGGATCGTATTGCCGATCACGTCGTTGGCTTCCGGTTGCTGCGGCAGGGTCACGACCACACCGCCGGGCCGGATGATTCCCACCTTCTCCCGCGCGATCTCACCCACCGTGTTACCCAGAAATTTCTGATGATCGAGCGAAATATCGGTGATCACGCTGACCAACGGCTCCACAACATTGGTCGCATCCAGCCGCCCGCCCATCCCAACTTCCAGCACCGCAATCTCGACGTGCTCTCGCGCGAAGTGGGCAAAGGCAATCGCCGTCATCATTTCGAAAAAGCTGGGATGCCACGGCAACTCTTCTTGCTCGACGAGTCGTTCGGCCACGCCATCGACTTCCGCATGCAGCCCGGCAAAATCGTCGTCGCCGATCTCTTCTCCGTTCACTCGTATGCGCTCGTTGATCCGTATCAGATGGGGAGAGCTGTAGAGCCCGGTCTTCAAACCGGACGCGCGCAGGATCGCCGCCAGGGTCGCAGCGGTTGAACCCTTCCCGTTCGTGCCCGCAATCAGCGCGGCGGGAAACTGTCGCTCGGGATGATCCAAAGCGCCGAGCAACACCCGCATGTGCGCCAAGTCGAACTTGTTCGACGGCATATGGGCCAGTTCGTGCCCAAGCGCGAACATACTCGCGACTGCGGTTTCGTAGGACATGAAGGCAGCTCTTAGCTCTTAGCTTTCAGACCCAGCCTTGGTTTTTCCTCGCTTCAGACTATCAAATTGGGTTGGGGATTCAGTCCGACTGTTCTTCGGATCCGTTCCATGGGAACAAATGGGGGTGTCGCCATAGAAGCTGGTTGTAACAGGCTTGAGCTAAGAGCTAAAGGCTAAGAGCTTCCTACCATAAACTCCAGCGCCCTAGCGATGTACGGCTTCAGCTGTTTGCGAGGAACCACGGCATCCAGCATTCCGTGTTGCAGCAGGAACTCGCTGCGCTGGAAGCCAGGCGGGAGCTTCTGACGGATCGTTTGCTCGATCACGCGCGGGCCGGCGAAGCCAATCAGAGCGCCCGGTTCCGCGATGTTCAAATCGCCCAGCATGGCGAATGACGCGGTGACGCCTCCGGTGGTCGGATCCGTCAGCAGCGAAATGTATGGAACTTTGGCCTTGTCGAGGCGCGCCAGCGCCGCTGAAATCTTGGCCAGCTGCATTAAACTGATCACGCCTTCCATCATGCGGGCGCCGCCCGATGCCGACACAATGATCAAGGGCATACCCGAACTCGCCGCACGCTCTACCGCCCGCGTAATCGCCTCGCCGACCACCGCTCCCATACTGCCGCCGATGAAGGCATATTCCATTACACTGGCGACCACGGGCCGCCCCATCAGCTTGCCCTGAGCGTTAATGATGGCGTCTTTCAGGCCTGTGTCCTTCTGCGCCTGCTTGAGCCGCGACGAATACGGTTTCAAATCCACAAATTTCAACGGGTCGGTCGAGCTAATATTCCCGTCGAAGATCTCGTACTCGTTGTCGTCGAGCAACTGGGCCAGGCGGGCGCGGGCATCGATCCGGAAGTGCTTGTCGCACTTCGGACAGACGTTCATATTCTCTTCGAGATCTTTCTTCCAGATAATCTGCCGGCAGCTCTCACACTTCACCCACAAGCCTTCGGTGCGGACGGTCTTCGTCCCCGAAGTATCGAGCTCGCCGGATTCGCGTTTAAACCAAGCCATAAAAGCAGCTCTGAGATGTCAGTTCTCAGCCAAACCCGCGCGTCTTACTGAGAACTGGGAACTGAGAACTGAGAACTAGTACTCGATCCCTCTCTGCGCCATCACGCCCTTTTCATACGCGTGCTTGATCTGGCGCATCTCCGTTACCGTGTCGGCGGCCTCGACAATTGTGGGGTGTGCGTTCCGGCCCGTCAAGATGACGTGTACCATTTCCGGCTTCTTCTTCAGGCTCTCAACCACCTTCGCGGGATCGAGCATGCCATAACTAATGGCATAGTTGATCTCATCGAGCACCACCAGATCCCATTCCCCCGATTGGATCGCCTTCTCGGCCTCGGCCCAGGCCTCTTCGACCATGCGCACGTCTTCGGGGTCCGGCTTCTCCGCGCCAACCTTCACGAAGCCGCGTCCCATCTGTTTCATAACGAACTTGTCGCCGAAGGCCTGGACCGCGTCGAGTTCGCCATAGTGCCACGAACCCTTCAGGAACTGCAGCATCAGCACCCGCATGCCCTGGCCGACGGCTCGCAGGGCGGTCCCCATGGCAGCCGTGGTCTTGCCCTTGCCCGGCCCGGTGTTAACGATGATGAGTCCACGACGAATGTCAGCCATGCAGGACGTTTGATTCTACTAGATGCCGTCCCTTCCAGTACGTGACGATTTCACAGAGGCTGATTGCAGTGAGACAGAGACTCCTGTCCGGTACTGGACACTTCAGTCCGGAAAAAGCCGGAAACAGCGTGCACTCCCATCCGTTCTTTCCTATCAATTCAATGATTTACACGATCTTCGGCATGGAACCGAAGTTGCACTACTCTTCCTCGGGAAATTCTCTGGATCCTCGCGACTTGTTGGTTAATCTGCGTCGCCGCAAGAATAATGTGAAATAACACAGGCCGCATTTCAGTCTGTATTGTTAGGTTCAGAGATTCCACGACTTGTGATCGCTCACGGGTTGTTGATATAGACATAAATGTTCGTGCCCGGGTAGTTTTCCACGGAACTATGGCATCAAAGGTTGCGTAGCTCGGTCAGGCGGATCTCTGTCCCCTCGCAAACCGCGGAGGTCTCATCGTGCTCAACAGGCGTGCAGCGTTATTGTGGGTCGTGCTTGCGGCGTTACCGGCCTTCTCGGCCCAGCACGTGGCAACTCGTCCCAGGTCTCCGGTAGATCCATCCGACCAGACAACGATCCGGGAGATCGTCGATATGGAGCGGCAGGCCCGGGAAGCCAGCCTCCATCGCGATCCCGACTTCTCCCAGCGAACGCTCGCCGAAGACTATGTCGCGATTACTCCCTTGGGTCAGGTCACTACCAAGCAGGACACAGTCTCGGCTCGCAAGAGTGGACAGCTTCGCTATGACGCCATTAACGTGAGCGACATGGTCGTGCGGCTGTATGGCGATACTGCTGTTGTAACTGCGCGCGCCGACGTGAAGGGCCACCAACTCGGAGAAGACTTCAGCGGCCCTTACCGTTATACCCGGATCTGGGTTCGACGCGCTGGGCACTGGCAAGCCGTGAGCTACCAGGCGACAGTCACGCAGTAGAAGTCAAAAGCTGAAGTCTCTGTTCGTGATTCCTCTGTGGTCTCCGTGTCCTCTGTGGTTGAATCCCACTGAAGGCTAGAATAAGCATTTCGTCCCCAGAGGAACCTATGACTCGGAACAAACGATTCTCCCAGCCCCAGCGCGCAGTCCTTGGCTGGATCGGGTTGATCCTGCTCGTCACCGCATTCTCCCTGGCCCAGGAGCATCAACTTTCCCCAGAGAAACAAACACAGATCGAAGCCGCCGTTTCCAAGTTCATGGCCTCCACGCACGTCCCGGGAGTCTCCGTCGCGGTCGTCGAAAATGGGGACTACGAATGGGGCAGTGGCTTCGGCCTCGCCGATGTGGAGAACAACGCGCCCGCCAGCGAGCACACGCTCTTCCGCCTCGCATCCATCTCCAAGTCGCTCACGGCCACAGCCGCAATGCAGCTCTGGGAGCGCGGGCAAATCGATCTCGACGCGCCCGTCCAGAAATACTGCCCAGCGTTCCCAGAGAAATCAGGGCCAATCACTACACGTCAAGTGATGGGGCACCTCGCAGGCATTCGCCACTACAAATCCGGTTCGCAGGACGACCCCGAAGTCGGCAATACGAAGCACTTTGATAATCCCATCCAGGCCGGCCTTGATTTTTTCAAGAACGATGCCCTGTTGTCGGAACCCGGAAAGCAGTTTCACTACTCGACCCAGGGTTACACGCTGGTCGGTTGCGTTATCGAGGGAGCGTCCCACGCCAAGTACGTGGACTTCATGCGCCAGAATGTTTTCGTCCCCGCTGCCATGGACCACACGCAGACCGACGATCGCTTCGCGATCATCCCGTACCGCACCCGCTTTTATCAGAAGACAGAGTCGGGCGCCGTGCAGAACGCTGACTTCCTCGATTCCAGCTACAAGATTCCCGGCGGCGGCTGGCTGTCGTCCGCTGAAGACATGGCGCGCTTCGAAGTGGCCATCCTGAATGACAAGCTGATCAAGCGCGCCACCCGCGACCTGATGTGGACGCCGCTGAAACCATCCGACGGATCTAAGGACGGCTACGGCCTAGGATGGGGCAACGGCTACGACAGCGGCATCGCGTCCGTAGGCCACAACGGCGGCCAGCAGGGCACGAGCACCGCATTGACCATTGCACCCGCGAAGCGCGCCGGAGTAGTCGTCCTCACCAACATGGAAGGCGCGGACGCCGCTGACCTGGCACAACAAATCCTGAGAGTACTGGTTGGCGCTGGAAACACGCCGAAGAAATGAGGCTCGCAACCTCAACGAGTGCCATGGCGATTTCACGCCAATTGACGGGAACGCATGAGCGCGCACCGCTATAATTGCGTCCAGTATGCGTGCGCTCTCAAAGCAGGACATCGTTTACGAGCCGTGGCCCTCGCTTTCGTATCCTGACTTCGCGGCCACCCAGCACCTTTTGCATATGGGTTTACAGGCCGTGGGCAAGTTGAAGCTGGAAGAGCCGTTTGAACCGCAGTGGGCCGAGGTACCTCTCCTGCTTAGTAGTCGCGGGTTAACAACCGGACCAATCCATTATTCCGGCGGCGCCTATGAAGTTACGGTTGATCTGATCTCTCACCAAGTGGGGTGCGCAACCAGTTGGGGATTTTCGTGTCGTTACGACTTGGCGTCTATGTCTGTCGCCGAATTCGTACAGCAACTCTTTGACATCCTGGGCAAAGCCGGTATCAATGCTTCCATCAACTTGAAGCCGCAGGAAGTTCCCAATGCGATCCCATTTGATGAGGACACGCTGTGTCGTCCCTACGACCCGACACTCGTTAACGCTTGGTGGCGAATCCTCCTGAGTACGCAGCGCGTGATGCAGGTTTTCCGCGGACGCTTCAAGGGCAAGACACAGCCCATTGGCCTGATGTGGGGAACGCTTGACATTCGCGATGTGCGCTACAACGGAAAGCCCGCTTCACCCGGTGCGGAAGCCGACTACATCCGACGTAACGCCATGGGCGAAGAGCTTATTGAGATGGGCTGGTGGTCGGGCAGTGCCGCTTATCCAAAACCAGCATTCTATTCCTTCACCTACCCGCAGCCTGGGGAGATCGAACATGCGAAGGTCAGCCCGGCCAGTTCGCGATGGGAGTCGGCCATGGGCGAGTTCATCCTTGACTACGACGATCTACGCAAATCGAAAGACCCTGACGGCGATCTGCTGTCGTTTTTTGAGTCAACATATCACGCTGGTGCTGAGAGGGCAGGCTGGGACCCGGATCTCGTTGGCAGCGGCAGACCTGAGTAGCTGCGGCCGGCCGCAAGAGATTTGCCTTGATAAGTTGGGATAGCGATCTGCGCTTATGCTCGCGCATCCGTGGACTATTGGCGGACAACGGCGTTGAACCCCTTTTCGCGGGGCACTGAGGCTATAGCGATTTTGCAACAGTGCGTTCGGTTCTCGAGCATAATCTTGCTGCGATGAGAAACTTGCTCTGCTGGCTTCCAAGTCTCGGGCGACCCGCGTCAATGCTCTACACGCGAGCACGCCTAGCCATTACACTCAAGACCCGGTCCGGCAGAAATGACGGTGTTTCGAAAGCTACCGCTTCTCGCTGACTAACGTCTAAGTCTCGATGCCTGCGAAAACCCTGCTTTTGATGAATTCAGGTTCTCCGGAAGGAATAGAGATCGATGAGCAGGAGTGAGTTGATCTCAGTTCTGGGTAGCGCTCTCCTGGCTGCCCTTCCCCAAAATTGTGTGGCGCAAGCAGAACACCGATCTGCGCTGGGATCCTCATCGCAAGGCGCAAGCGCTGCCCACACTGTAATCGGATCGATGGTGCTGGTCCACGGTGCCACTGCCCAGATGGGAATCGATGCCGCCCAAATTTCCAGCTTGGCAAAGACTTTCAACATCAACGCCCCCGATTTGTTCCAGGACGAAGTCCCAAAACATCTGGTCACGATTGATGACTTCTATATCGACAGCTACCCTGTGACCAATGCAGAGTTCAAGAAGTTTACTGATGTCAATCCCGAGTGGCGGCCGGATCGCATTCCTCGGACTCTTCAAAATGGGAACTACCTGAAACACTGGAAGGAACAGGATGCGGTGAAGACTAGACCAGGCCATCCGGTAGTAAACGTGAGTTGGTACGCGGCCGTGGCCTATTGCCGCTGGGTAGGAAAGCGCCTGCCCACGGAGGCAGAGTGGGAATATGCGGCCCGCGGCGGGCTCAACACACTCTTTCCCTGGGGCGACGATCCGGTTGATGCGACACGAGCGAACTTCTCGGCAAGCGGAATCGGCACCACCACCCCCGTTGGCCACTACCCCGCGAATCGATATGGACTGTTCGACATGGCGGGCAATGTGTGGCAATTCGTCGCCGACGAATGGAAGCCCTATCCCTCCAACCCGCAGAAAGACCCAGTCGCCAGGGGAGACCTGTTCCTGGACGGAACGACATTCCTCCAGGTGAACACGAGGCGGGTAATCCGCGGCGGCAGTTTCGGCGGAGAGCCGGTGAATTTATGGGTCGAGTATCGGGACAGTCATCCCCCTGATGGAGCTCGCGAGTTCGTGGGTTTCCGCTGCGCAAAGTAACCGCATGACACAGAAGTGGATCAGGTCACTCACGCACGGGGATTAAACTCACAGCCCGGTCAATGAGCGTAATGGCGATGTTACGTCAACTGGGATCGACGATGCCCCGCCGAAGAAACGTTGCCAGTGAGCAATCCGGCACAGTAATGCGCTAAAGACGTGAGCTACGGTCCAGTAGCTAGAGGATTCGTTCTTGACTTGGGACCTTCGTCCGTCAGGAGTTTCTCCGTGCAGTACTCTTTCGTTCAATTCCGTCGCCAGAGCCAGATCTCGCTTGCATTGCTGGCCGCGTTGATGGTTTCACTGGCTTTCCTGGGCTCTCCCGCCCAGGCGCAAACCTACACCCTGCTGTACAACTTCCCCGGAGGTTCGAAGGGCTTGCAGCCGGGCGATATCGTTGTTACCTCTGCTGGGTCCATCCTGGGAGCGGCGTATTACGACAATTGTGCCTGCACCCTTCTCTTCAACTACACCAACGGCACAGAAACAGTGCTGCATCGCTTTACGGAGCCTTACGGCTACGAAGCGGAAGTTCCCCAAGGGCTGCTTCTCAGCAAGGACGGGAACACACTGTACGGAACCACACAGTACGGTGGAAAACAGAATGGCGTGTGCGCTGGGGGTACCGGCTGCGGAGTTGCCTTCTCGTATGACCTGATCACGAGCAAGTACAAGACCATGCACCAATTCCAGGGTCCTGATGGCGCCTCGCCTATCGGAATTCAGGTGCTGGATTCCGCCGGGGATCTTTTTGGAGTCACCAACGGCGGAGGGACCAACGGCACCTTCTACGAAATCACCGCTGCCGGCACGGAAAAGGTTCTTTACTACTTCGGACCCGCGCCTGACGGCATGTGGCCGGGCTGGGGACTAGTCCGTTACGGCGGGAATTACTACGGAGTCACCATCGGAGGCGGTGCCAACACTTGCTATAACGGCGGCTGTGGCACCGTGTTCAAAGTCACTCCATCGGGCAAGGAGACCGTGCTCTACAACTTTACCGGCGGTAGTGACGGACTCAATCCTAATGAGCTGGTCGGAGATTCCAAGGGCAATATGTATGGTCTCTCCAGAGCCCAAGACAATACGACCGCCGCGGTCTTCGAGATCACTTCCGCGGGAGCTTTCTCGATTGCCTACAACGGATCGTACGTCTCCCAGATCAGGTTTATCATCATGGGAACGAACGGCAGCCTCTATGCTTCCTCCAGCGGAGGAGATGTTTCTTCCTGCGCGCCGGATGGCTGTGGACAAATCCTGCAGCTGACGCCCACCGGCGGCGGCAATGGAACCGTGACGGTGCTGCACCAGTTCGACAACACCGATGGCTCCATTCTGAATCCTTTCCAGGACTTGGTACTGCACGGCGGCGTGGTTTACGGAACGACGAACTACGGCGGATCGAGCAACGATGGAGTGATCTACAAAGTCAAACCGTGATTTAAGCGAGAAACCTGCAAGATCAGGAGCCGCGCAGTGTTTCCCTCGACGCCACGCGGCTCTGTTTGCCAGCAACTCAAAATTCGCGAATGGCGATTCAAAGCGACTCGGCCCGCGAAGCGCCGCACATACATTACTACCGCGTTGCCATAACTGTTTAAATCAGGCCATTTCGCTCAAAATCCCCGGTCAAATGAGCAGAGTTCGCCGAAGACCCAGCAGCCGGTTTAGTGCCCCGAATGATACGGGTGCCCCTTCAAAATCGTGAACGCCCTATATACCTGCTCCAGCAGAACCACTCGCGCCAACTCATGCGCCAGCGTCATCTTCCCGAGTGAAATTGTATGTTGGGCCGCGGCCTTGACCTCGCCGCTGAAGCCATTGGCCCCGCCCACGGCAAGCACAAGAGGAAGAGGATTGCGATCCTGATAATCCCCCAGAAACTTCGCGAACTGCTCGGACGAGAATTCCTTGCCCCGCGAATCCATCAGCACCAGCGTGGATTTCGCCCCGCCCTTCATGCCTGTCTTCGAGCCTGCCGACCGGCCGCACATTTCGACCAACGCCGCTTCATCGCGCAGCGTAAGCCCTTCGACCTGCACGTACCGGGAGATCCGCTTGAGATACTCTTCCGTCAGCGATGCGATCGCTGGTTCTTTCGTCTTCCCGATCCATGCAATCTTGATCTTCACGGGCAAAATGCGACCGGAGTTACTTGGGCTTTCAGCGTCGCGGAAAGTAGATTCCTAAGCAGTTTGCTGAAAAACTCATGACTCGTATCAGGCGATGCCTTCAGGAAGGCGTCGCGTAAGTGCTGAGAAATCATCCCGCCTTCAGGCGCTGTGGTGGCCAGTTCGACTTTTTCAGCAAACTGCTAGACTTTCTTTTTCTTCTTCTTTTTCGGCGCGGCTGGCTTGGCCGCAGCCTTGCGCTTGCGGGGCGCTGTTTTCCGATCGGCCGTTTTCAGATCAGCGGGCTCCAGTCGCGTGGCGGTCTTCCACAGCCGCTCCAGATCGTAGAACTTCCGCGCCTTCTCCGAGAAGACGTGCACCACGAAGTCGACGTAGTCCACCAGCACCCACTCGGCCTGCCGGTAGCCCTCAACGTGCGTCGGGCGCAGGCCCGTAGCTTTCAGGCGCAGTTCCACTTCGTCGGCGATGGCCTGGACTTGCCGCGGATTGGTTCCGCTGCACAGCACGAAGTAGTCGGTGAATGCTCCCGACCCCTTTTCCATTTCCAGGATGCTGAGTTCTTCGGCCTTTTTCTCGAGGCAGGCTTGGATGGCGGCTGCAACTTGCTTTTTGAGTTCGCTTTTCTTCGTCATTCAGTCGTTGGTCGTTAGCTCGGACACCATTGTAACTGAGGTCCATCCAAACACTTGTCATCCCGAGCGAAGCGAGGGACCTGGGGTTTTGCCCGTACCATCGACGAACGACCGTCGACTTACTTGTACAGCCCCATCTTCTTGATGTACTCCCCCACGGCCGCATCCACGAAGCGGCCCAGTGCCTTGCCCGCTGCCGCCGCCTCGCGGATCGCCGTCGCCGAGGCCGGTTGATGCAGATCTTCCAGCAGATGAATGGTCGCACCCTTCAAGACTAGGTCCCCCGTTGCCTTCTGCTTGTGGAACGGCCGGGTCACTTCCGGGTGCGGACGCAAACTCTCCGGCAAAGCGTTTGCCACATCGGCCAGAGAATAGCCCGGACGGCTGGCGACCACGAACTCGCACTCGCGAAACAGTGCTTCGGCCTGGTGCCATTTGGCTATGTCGGCAAACGCATCCATCCCGACCAGCAGGAACAACTTGTCGGCGGCCTTGAAGGACCGCTTCAGCCGCCGCACTGTGTCGATCGTATAGTTCGGAGTATAGTTTGGCTTCTCCTGGCCGGCTTTTCGCGCCGCGCCCGCAGCCTCTTCCGGCGCCTCCAGCAGCGAGGGCACAAAAGCCTTCTCCTCTGCGGTGGCCAGAACCAGCATGGCAAAACGATGTACGAACGGCAAAAGGGGGCGCTGCTGCTTGTGGGGCGGAATGTTCGCCGGCACAAACAACACCCGATGGAGTTTGTACTGCTCCAGCGCCGCCCGCGCCAGCGCCATGTGTCCGCGATGGACCGGATCGAAGGTCCCGCCAAAGAGTCCAATATTCATAGTTCGATATTCATCGTGATCTTGTGGGTCCCGGCTAGTTTCCAGATTTGTGGCTCCCGATGCAAGTCCGAAACATCACACCCCGGAGCATGATGTCCAACTGGCCCCTGTCCTCCAGGACAATGGCCCTCCCTATCCTGCCTGTTTGCAGAACACAAATGAACTCCTGTAACTATCCATGTTTCCCATTCTGGCAATAGGATGGTCGGCATGCGAGTAACCCTCCCCCTACTCCGCATTCCGCCGGCGCGCGCCCCGATTCTGCGTTATGGGGTAGCCGTGCTCAGCACGGCTCTGGCTCTGATCCCCACGATTCTGCTGGCCGACGTGTCCGAAAGCCGTCTCGCGCTGTTTGGCGTGGCCGTCATGGTGAGCGCATGGTACGGGGGATGGAAGCCCGGAGTGGTCGCCACTGCGTTCGCCCTCACCGTCAGCGCCTACTTCTCGCTCGCCGGAGAACACAGCCCGGAGCAGTTGCGCACAGCCATCATCCGCCTTTCGTTGTTCTTCTTCCTCGCCATGCTGATTTGCTGGCTCAACGCAGCCCTGCGCGCCGCCCAGGAAAATCTGCGCCGCTCGGAGCTGAACTTCCGGTCGCTGGTGACGAACGCACCCTATGGCGTTTGCCGCTGTGATGCCGCCGGAAAGATTCTCGATGTGAATCCCGCGTTCCTCGAGTTGCTGGGGCACGGAGCCGCCGACGATTTGATTGGGCAACACATTTTTGGCCTTTACGCCGACAGCGACAGGTGGTTCGATCTCGCCGATTTCCTGCGGGCCGCGGCACCCTTCAAGGGACTCGCTGCGGAGTGGAAGCGGAAGAATGGCAGCACTACTGTGGTTCGCGTCTCCGGTCGCTCGGTCAGCACCGGCCGTGATGGCGGGGTTGTGTTCGAGCTCTTTGCCGAAGACGTTACCGAGCGCCGCGCCCTCGAGCAACAACTTCGCCAGTCCCAGAAGATGGAAGCCGTTGGCCGCTTGGCGGGGGGCATCGCGCACGACTTCAACAACCTGCTGATGGTTATATCGGGCTACTCGGAGTTCCTCCTCGAACGTCTCGGAGCCGAACCCCAGTTCCGTGGACCCGCCCAGGAGATCGCCAGCGCCGCAGAACGCGCCACGTCGTTAACCCGCCAGCTTCTGGCCTTCAGCCGCAAGCAGATGCTTGCCCCCAGGATCGTCAATCTGAACGACGTGGCCACCGAGAATCTCAAAATGCTGACCCGCATGATCGGCGAGGACGTCGACCTGGTGTTGGTTCCCGGAACGAGTCTCTGGCCGGTGCGCGCCGACGCCGGGCAAATCGAGCAGGTCATCATGAACCTTGCCGTCAATGCCCGGGACGCCATGCCGTCGGGAGGAAAGCTCACCATCGAGACTTCCAATGTCACGCTCGACGAAGAATACGCCCGTTTTCACGGGCCGCTACGGCCGGGCGACTACGTCATGGTCGCCATCAGCGACACCGGCGCCGGCATGGATGCGGAGACTCAGTCGCACATCTTCGAACCATTCTTCACCACCAAGGGAACGAAAGGAACCGGCCTCGGCCTGTCGACCGTCTACGGCATCGTCAAGCAGAGCGGGGGATACATCTGGGTTTACAGCGAGATGGGCCGAGGGACGACGTTCAAGATCTACTTGCCTCGAGTGGCTTCCATGGGCGAGCCGGCGGCACAGCTGGCCGCACCCATCGAAGTGCACAAGGTTGAACCGGGCACGGAAACCATCCTGCTGGTAGAAGATGAGGCCAACTTGCGTTACCTCGCCCGCCAGTATCTGGAAAAGCAGGGGTACAAGGTCATCGAAGCCGCCGACGGCGCGGTCGCCATGCAAATTGCCGTGGCCCATGAAAAAGTGATCCACCTGCTGCTCACCGACGTCATCATGCCTGGCATGAACGGCCGGGAACTGGCGCAGCGCATTTCCGAGATTCGCCCCAACGTGAAAGTGCTCTACATGTCCGGCTACACCGAGAACGTAATCGGACACAACGGCATGCTGGACCATGGTGTAACCCTGCTCCAGAAGCCCTTTAACCTTCGTGATCTCAGAAGCAAAGTGCGCGAAGTGCTCGATGCAACCCAAACTCCCCCGGAGGTCGCCATGCATACGCAGTCCGCTGAACCGCAGCAAGCCGCGCGCGCAAGGGAAATTCCGCCTGCCCGTGCGCAACGATTCCAACTCCACTTGCCTCTGCGTTATCGCCGTCTCGGCGAGAACGACTGGCACGTAGGCACAACCGAAAACATCAGCCGGTCGGGAATGCTCTTCCAGGGGGACGAAACCCTGCAGCCCAACTCTCAACTGGAAATCAATCTCGTGCTCCCGCAAGAAATTGCCGGACTCTCGGCCACAGAAGTTGTCTGCCGCGGAGAAGTCGTCCGCACCGTAGAGCCCCAAGGGGCGACTTTGACTCCCGCGCTGGCCGCGCGGATTCTGCAATACCACTTCCAGCACGGCCCGCTCCCAAGGGCGTAGACTGGCGAAAGGGTTTTGTGGGTTTTCGTTTGGGGAAAGGCGGCCTGCGCAGGCCGCCTTTTTTATTGGCAGCATGCCAGCCAATTCGCCGAGTAAGTGACCGGTGAGGGTGTCATCCTTGGCGCAGCCGCTTTTCAGGCGGAGTGAAGGCTCTCGTGTGCCAGGACTCTGTGCGGTCATACCATCCACTCTTTTTTGTTGGTCCTGTAAAATCCTCATTTCATTCAGGTTACGCTCGTCATACCCGCATAGCTCCGAGTAAAATATTGAGCCAGAAGGACTTACGCGCAAAATATTCTCACATAAAGAGTTAGTGGTGGATTCCGGGCCGCCGTTCTGCGCCGATCTCGGTAAGGTGTTTGGTTTCTGATGGTTACGTTGGGATGGTTGGGATCTTTGAAGGCAAAATATTGCGAAATAAGGACTTGGGGCGGAAATGTTCCGGTGCGAGGAGCGGTAGGACTCTGTGGTCCGCTTGCTCAGAGAGTTGAGGGATTTCTCGTGCACGATCCCCATTGTGGGCTTTCTGTATTCTCGGTAAAGGTTGTTCGTCACAGGGATTGCGATTCTGGCTGTGGAAGTCTGTGGGAAACCGCAAGGCTTGATCCTTGATTCTCTGTTTGCATCGCCTCCACGGAGGGTGCCCACTCCAGCTGCGCCATTTGCGGCTAGGGTGGGAAGCGATGCGGTCGGGGAGCGCCGACTTTCACCGCCCAGAATATTCCGAGCTGACTGCGTTGCTGCAGGAGTTCGTGGTACCCGCCCTTCGCAAAAAAAAGGCGAAGGACGGGGCACCCCGGCGTTGCTGATGCCAGCGAGATCAAGAGCCTGGGCCACCCGCCAAGAATTTCCCGAACGCCTCTTCAACCGCCTTGGACTCATCCGGTCCCACGCCGCCGAAGGATTCGATCAACCATCCATTGGCAAGCCGCTGTGAGCGGGCCCTCACATCGAGTTGAACAATCCTGGCGTTAGGATGCTTTTCCACCCGAACGATTGCAGCGGAAACGAGGAGGTCTGAACCCTGAATCGCAATACCCTGCGAAGTCCTATTCGTTAATAACCCGTGCGCTTTCAGCGCGGCGTCGAGAGCCGCGACCGGATCAATATTCATGCCAACGAGTGTACATAGCGCCGTCCATTGCGCGGAACTGGCGTAACATCGCCGTCACACTCAATGACCAGCGGTCAAAACGTGTAATGGCCTGATTTCGACAGTTGGTAGAGCCACTCGGCTGGATTTCAGCCCCACATTGCGCTTAAAGTCTGGGCATGAAGCGCACTGCTGTTCTGGCCTCATTGCTCATGGGGCTGCTCGTTTCTGCTGATCTTGCCCATGCAGAATGCATTTCAATTCTGGTGCGAGTCCAAGGCGATGTCGTGGGACAGATTCAAGAAGGCGATGAGCTGCTATTGAGGTTCATATACTCGCCGAAGCGAGTTGAGACATCATCGCCGCAGGCTGTGAAGGGCAAAACTTTCACTCTGGTTGGTGCATATTCAACCTACAAGAGAAGGGGTGTATTCCATGCTGACGTCTGCGGTGCGGCTCCGCGTCAGATTCAGCTTGTCATGCGAGACAGGCATGGCGTCGTTCTCGATACTGTGGAGTTGGTGACAAGTGACGAGCGAACAGGAGAGACCGAACTGAGTTACGGGAAGAAGCAACTCATCGTGGTACACCGAATACTCGCATCTCCCTCATAGGTGTTGCAAAATCGCGATTGCGCTCAAACCCACTTTGCCGCTCAAAGCGTGAAATGGCCTGATTTCGCCAGCCACCCGCTACAATCCTTGCGAGGAACTTGCTCGGATACGGGAGTCAGTGACTATGTTTTCGCTGGAACTGGGAGAGGAAGTATCCAATATCACATGCAACTGCTGTGGCGAAGGATTCAAGAGCGTCTGTGGATTTATCAAGAAGGATGACGACGCCTATGGGGTTTACTTCGCCACTCTACACACTGGTCACAGCGACATCACCGCGAGCCTCACTATTAGCGTTGGTAAATGGTGGGACGATACTGCTCTGGACGAGCGACACTGGGTCGAACTCACCGTCAAGCCCTCAGAAACGAATTTCAACATGAGGCTTGAAGAACCAGACTGTTCCCGACACAAAGATTTCAAGTCCCTCGGAATCGCCCTCGGTCGAGACGAGGCTTTGTCGAGTCACTTGAAAGAGGATTTCTTTGCCATTGCCGACTACGTTGTTGTTGAAGACCCAGCAGTGAACTCATACCTGCTGGGGAATGAAGTAAACATCCGTGGCAGAGTCTGCAAACACTGAACGGCGAAGCACTGCCCCCTTAGCTGTTGAAATATCGCCATAGCGCTCATTGACCCGCCCCCCGGTTTCCGGGTCAAAACGTGTAATGGCCTGTTTTCAACAGCTACGTAGTTGGAACCTCCTCAAAATCGACTTACCTTGCCCAGAAGGTCGGGAGTTCGCATCTCTGCAGGGTGCGCCATTCCTGCAAGTCGTTCAGCGGGCCATTAGCGACAATCAGGCCCTATTGATGCGACACAATGGACGAGTAGTGGTTGGCGACCAAGCGCCAGCGCCCATGCTGCTTTACCCACACTCTGGTAAAGCGAGTGTCGTGGGGAACTGCGTTGCCTCTATCTTGGCCATTCATTGTTGAGAGGCCAGTCTCTACCGCCGCATTTCCATAAACGCGCACTCGAACGTCATCGGTGGTTATGGACTGAAATCTCAAATCACCTGACGTGAAATCTGAAATCACCTGCGGCTTAGTTCGCACTGTCCCACTCGGCCCTACGCCGATGAAATCATCAGCGTAGATCCGTTTCAGTGCCGCCGCATCCGCATGGATCTGTGCTTGTATGCGTTCGTTGTCCAGTTTCCTGATGACCTGCTCAACGATCCTTCCTGGATCTCTGATCGCGCCCCGCTCTTGCCCGGAGGCGATGGCCGCCGCCGAGAAAGCCACGACGGCTATCGCGAATATTTGTCTCATGAAGAGCTACTTTACATGATTGCGCTTAGGCTGCCCAAGGTAGAAAACCGGAAACGAGCCAGGCTGTTGTAACATCCCCATTACGCTCAAAACCCCCGGCTCGGGATTTTGATCTGCCATCGCCTAGTAGCGTCAACCGAGACTCTTCTGCCCGTCTACAAGCCAAACTTCGGTTCCGATCGGAACATCCTGCTTTAGAAGATCATGGGGCAACACGATGTCATAAAAACGGCGACCGCCACTTGGTCTTCCAGAAGCGAAGTAAGCGATATACGTCTCAAGTATGCGCCCATCAGGAGTTCGGAGTTGAATGGGGTCTTTCGGGCGGACCGCAAACCCCAAATTGTCGGGGATTTGCGGAGTGAGGACTAAACCCCGTCCCGCTATGTCGAACACATCCTCGACTGTCAAAATGAGTCTCATTGCCAGAGAGCGTATCACTGCGAGTCTGTTCCGCTAGTTGGCGAAATATCGCCATTACACTCAAAACCCCTCCCTGAGATAATCGTGCCCGTGCAAAACCGAGCCATCGAGATTCACGACTCCGAACTGGACCGAATCACGCTTGAAGCTGGCGTGGCGGTGCTGCATTTTCCGCATGTCTACATCCACTCGTCCGAGGGACGCCCAGCAATTGACGCGGGATCCGGCTGGTCGCAGCAGGCAGTCCTTCGTATCGAAAACGCTCGCGTTGAGGGCAAGTTCTCACAAGAGAGCCGTGAAGCGTATGGCGGGCATGCCCATTATCTTTCAGACGGATCTCTACGGATAGATGGCTCTGTTTCTGACAACCTGATTCCCATCCCGCTGGATGTGCAGGGTGATATCGAACTCACATTGGAGTGTTGGGGAGATGTTGTACACGTACACGGCAATTCGGCGAGGCTGGAGCTTATCGGCACAGCGGAATACGTAGAGGAATTTCGCCCCGGCGAGTGATGATTGACGTAACATCCCCATTTCACTCATTGAACCTACCGGAGGGGCTTTTTGAGTGAAATGACTGATGACGACAGTTACGGCTACTTTGACTCGGTCGGGATGCTGCATGCGCTCCTCAGGGCGTCAGCGAGTTTCTTGCTCTCTTCTAAAGAGAGACGAAATTCCAAAGTACCTTCGTCGGACAGGACATTCAACGTGGTCATTTCCCACCCAACGAATGCGACGCTTTCGTCCAGTACCACCGCCACAGGCGCCATCCTGAAACCGGACGCCACGCCGACGGTGCAGATCTCGCGAATTACCAGGGTCGGGGGAGTCCCTCCAGGTGGAACCTACCTTTCGACTCAGACCGCGGGTCCTGCCGATTCGACCAAGCAATTGGGCCAAAAACCAAGGC
>JADGNQ010000251.1 GCA_017883385.1 Candidatus Sulfotelmatobacter sp. | reverse complement strand
ATGGCCTGATAGCGTCAGTTGAGATTCTTAGCGGAAGGCAACTGCCTCATGGTTTTGAAGGAAGTTTCTCGCAGGTCTGTGCTGGGGCGTCAATCGGAATCAGTACCCTTCCATTTTGCAGGAATACGGCAGGTGCTAGGTCGCCATGCCCGTCCAGTACCCACGTAGCGAACGCCCCTGACGGTTTCTTCAAGCTCAATTCGCTTTCTGAAACTGGTGCCGTGCCACCGCAAGGAACGTATCGGCCTTCAAATGTGACAGACTGCAATTCTGCGTTCCACATTCGACACCGATTAGCCTTGCCGTCCGAGTCAGTCCAACAGCCCAACCACCAACCGCGATTCCAGCCAAATGGAACATATGGGGCGTCGAGCCAAACGGAAGTGCTCGGCATGCTTCTTGGCCTTCGGGCCTTCCAGTTGGACCACAGGACTAATAGCCCAACCACAAAAGCGGAAAGTAATAGCACCTTGAATGCGACCCGCATGGAACGGTTCTACATCAGCGCGGTCAGGAGTGTCTATTTGTGACTGTAGGCCGAATCGGATGTTGGCGAAAAATCGCCATTACACTCATCTTCGCATCAGTGGTGTTTCTCCAGCAGCACAATCGGCGCGGTCGTTCCTTCTTTCCACCGAGAGGCGTGTCCATGATAACCGGCTGACCCCGGCGGCTTAGAATCGCGTCCCACGTCCCCACGGTGTCGTTGAACCAACAATTCCAGCCGTTATGAGTGACTGAGGGGTAGGATTTCATTTTGAAATCGATTGCGATTGAAGAGGATTTCTATGACCCACGAGAATCCTGCGAATGGGCTCTTTTATTTGGCGTTCTTTGTGCTGTCAATCATCGGAGTCGTAGGTGGCAAGCCTTGGAAGCAGAAGCTGTATAGCCTGCTGTACATTCTCGGGGGCTCCGCTTTGGGTGTTGGCCTCGGTGTCCTCTTCATGGTCTGGGGCACCAGCCCCGGTGCCGCTGGGGAGCTCGCCGGGGCTTTCTGTCCCATCTTCGGAGCCGCGGCGGCTTACATCTGCATGAGACACAACATGAAACGGGAGGCCGTATCGCAGAGGTCGGAGCCGAAAGCGTCCGGCCTTCGATAATTTCTTTAGAGGGTTCGAGAGATCGCTTCGGCTTCGGGGATAGTCACCGAATAGCTGTTGCAAAATCTCTATTGCACTCATTAACCGCCGACCGGGATCTTGAGCGGTAACGCTGATTTCGACAACTATACTCAAGCTGCGTGCTACTTCGAGGGGTTTGATTTCGTTTTTCTTTTCTCCATCTCGGCCTGCATTGTCGCTGTCATTCGGTCCCAGGTCGGCTGGAGCTGTTGCGGATCGCGGATGCAGTTGAGGAAAAGAAGCCGGAGGTCGCCGGGAATAGGCTGTCCACCAAACTGGTGGTACGCCTCGGGCAACGGTGGACCGCCGGGAGTTCCCGCCGGAGGAACGACGACCGGGAGTTGGAATGCATACATGCTGCCGCCCGCCAGAGGTTCGTGTGGAAAGCGCAGGAGCCAGGGGCAGTTGTGACCATCCTCAATCAGGTTAGCGGAAACCACGGCCCACTGGCCGCCATCCTCTGAAGCGGGCTGCTGGCAATTCCAGAACTGCGATTCAGGGACGTATATTCCGGGCTCCGAAAACCCGTATTCATCGAGCAAGACGCGTTTCAGACCGTGCTGCAGCACGAAGTCCTCCACTTCGGGTAGAGCCTGGTTCCAATCGAGATTGGAATCGCTTACCAAAGCATAACCGGGGTGGCCGGCGCTCAACGAGTTCAAGAAAGGAAGATAGTAGGGGTACGCCCGCACGGCTGTTACCACCGACGCCAGAGCCAATGCGACGGTGAGCCAGACGAGCGCGCGGGCGGCAGGCCAAGCCAAGCGTCGCAGCGACTCCAGCGTGCGCGAAAGTGGCGCCAGCAATAGCACGAGGAGCACCAAGGGAACTGAGAAGTGGCGGATGCTGAACTGCATTCGGCTCAGTATGCAGGCTCCGGTGAAGACCGCGAGCGAGACCCACACTGCTCGCCAGTGCAACTCCAGCCCTTTCGGTACGACTGCGAGTTGCACCACGCGAAGCTTGGCCACGAGGCTGACCATCAGCGCGAGAAGCAGCAAAAGGAGGAAGGCGAGGGGGGACTTCAGCAAGAACAACAGCGGAAAGTAAAACCACACGCCATGTGGATACGAATGACCCAGAATGAAAGAGGGCGGCTTCCCGGTAATGGCGAACAACGCCAAGCCACGCAGGTAGATCCACGGTGGCATGAGCACTCTGCGAAGGAGCAGAGCCGCCGCATTGTGTCCAAGGAAATACAGGGAATCCGTTGGCTCATTCCACGAGAGGACAAAATAGACGGCATAAACCACCAGTGCGGCGAATAAGATGCCCTTGGTGAGACTCCACCATCTGATGCGCCGCCATGCCCGGAGTTCTGCTTTGTCTGCCGGCTGCTCGGGGGCCGGACGCCAGCGCAGGCTAAGGATGAATGCGGCGAAACAGAAAAACAGAAGTCCGGCAGAAAACTTGGACAGCAACGCCCCGCTGAGGGCAAGGCCGAACCTCAGCACCGTCCCGCGCGACGGGGACCGCCACATGCTGGCAAAGGCCCACACGGTCAGGACAGCAAACAAGGTGATTGCCATGTCGGTTAAGACCAGAGGCCCGAACGCGAGCATGACAGGCATAGTGGCATACGCGCAAAGGCAGAGCAGCCCACCCCATGGATCACCTAGACGTGAGCCATAGGTGAAGAGCACAATCCCCAGAACCAACGTCAGAAACAACATGGGTAGCCGTGCCCAGAAGACCGTCGCGATCGGGTCATTCCACCGAGCGATCACCCAGTGGCCGAAGACCCATTCCCCGAAGAACTGCTTAAACAGTCCAGCGCTGAACGTCCACGACACATGGGAATAGTCGGCGTGCACGCCGCGAACCACCAGCGGCACCGCCGCCAGCGCCTTCGCCAATGGGGGATGTTCCTCGTTCATCCGCATGTCCAGCTTCTGCAGATAGCTCACACCCGCCCCGATGTGCGCCACTTCATCAATGGTGATGGATTCGCGTCGCGCGGCTCCGCCCGCAAGCAGAGCCATAAGAGCAAGGAGCAAAACCACGCCGGCTGGAACAATTCTTGATGAGTGTGTTTTCAATTCGTGTCAACGTTCAGAACCCACTATCATAGCTCGACACCCGCAGACCGGGACGCTTGCGTCTCTGTTGCTGGCGTAACATCCCCATTACGCTCAAAACCCCTCAATGAGCCCTATGGCCTGATGGCGACATCTACTGCCAAGTGCCCAACTTGTCGGATTTCGCTTTGCTCTCGGCTTCGCGGTATTTACAGAACGTGTAGCGTGACATCGTGTAAGCGCGAGGCTCTTTGGCCCGAGCTAAGCCCGTTGCTACCAGAAAGAGGCCCACGTCAGTTCCTGACCCCTCCTTCAATTGAACTACGCCCGTTACGTCCGCAGGTTTCTTCTTCTGGTATAGCCAATCGGTATTAACCAACACCCCAACGCTCTTGTTGAGTGTCAATTCGGAGACACGTGTTTTCGCCTCGCTGGCAAGTGCCCCATTCTTCTCCACTGCAACGCCAACAAGGTGAACCCTTATGCGGCTGTGTTTCTTGGTTGATGCTATCAGGACTGTGCTGCCGTCCTCGACGCTGGCTACCCTTCCATCGACCGAGTACCACAATTGACTTTCTACCAACGGACTCCCGCACGGATCATCGGAAAAATTAATTGCTGGTGTTGCAGGTGGAGCGGTCTGTGCTCCCGCCGACAGCGCTATAAGAACGACGAAGGCAACAAGAATCCTGTGCTCGCGTGACATGTCAAGATCGTATCATCCGTCATTTGGCATAATATCGCCATAACGCGTTTTGACCCTTGACCCCAGGGTGTGTCGATTCTCAATGAAATGGCCCTGAAGAAGTACGACGTTACCTAGTTGGGCAACAGTCCGTACACGTCAAGGCGGGTGCGAGTGCCCACGTAAACCTTGCCATTGGCCACAGTGGGCGGGACGAACTTCACGGCATTGCCAGCGCGGTCGCGATTGTTTGCAGCCATCGAGCTGTTCCAGTATTCGACGCTGAGATCGGTCGCATCGTAAGCATGCAAAATCGCAGGCCCCGTACACGCCGGAGGCACAGGCACGGTCGCGCAGTTGACGCCGGCGTTTGGACTGGCATAGCCATACAAGCTGGCATCAATGGCCCACACGATCCCATGAGTGCCTCCTTGCGAGGAGACGGACGGAGTGCTGCCGGGATAGCCAAAAAACTGCGCAGAAAGCGAGGCGACGGTTGGGTTGAACAATTCCGTGGTTGGATTGAAAGTGAAGTGCTTCAGGGAATCGCTCTGTCCCCCGGTATAGAGGTTGTTTCGCCAGAGCGCAGGAGTGCCCCACAAACCGTTCGATGGACCCGGGAAACTTTGCACGATCTGATCGTTGTTCGTGGGATTGAATTGCCCCATGTTGTCGCGGTCGATGAGATAAACAACTCCCTCTTTGCCAGTCTGCACCATCAGATGTTTGGGGCCGGCGCCGGCGGTCTGATCGGGCAGAAGTACCGCGGCACCCGATCCGAGATCGGCGTCGGTTTGCGCCAGAGTCAACTGGTCATAGGGAGTGAACCACCCTACCACGTCCAAGTTCACGCCATTCAGCGTGCTCCCTTTCACCGAGTGTAGTCGTAGAATGCTGTCTCCGTAGTCGCTATTCGGGGGCGGAGGAGCCTCGTCAAAAACTCCATTCCCGGTCGTAACGTAGATGTCTCCGCCGCTATCGATCGCTGGTGCGCCGCCTCCGCCCCAGATGCCTCCATCGGCTCCGTTCACTCCGTTTGGCGTGGTGTTGAAAACTGCAATCTGCTGCTGGACGTTCGACGCTCTGTAGCCGATGACCCACCCGTGGTAAGGGGCCGCATCCTCGTGTGCGGCAAACGCTACGAATATCTTCCCGCCGACTTCCGCCAGTCCAGATCGCTGGTGGTGCAGTTGAGAGTTGAAACTCACCATGCCACCCGACGACCCGTCACCGGTTCCTGGCACGGACGCCGCAATGGTGACTGGCGCGTTGAACTTTTCGTTTCCCGTCGCGAGATCCAGGGCGTGCAACCGATGATAAAACGTCGCAGATGAGCCCGCACACCTTCCCGTTCGAACGGGGTTCGTTTCGGATGCGCTTACCAGATAGAGTGTGTTCGTGAGGGAATCGATTACCGGAGTGCCCGTCACGCCGACCTCAGGATAGATGTCCCCGAAGCAGTTGCCTACATCGTTCCAGGTAACGGGCGTCTCATTGCCGGTGCCCCCGTGCAGGGCGTCCAACAAGTTGATGTGCCAGTAAGTCATGCACGGGTTGGCGTCGGCATCGAAGGCGTACGCGCTGTCATGTTGCGTAGCCACGAAGATCACATTGTGAATCCCACCGCCGATGCTCAAACCCCGTATCCACAGAGGCTGCGCGTAGACCGCGCCATCCACCGTGCAGGAAAATAGCTTGCCGAAGGTAGCCGTAGTCACCGTCGAGGGTTTTAAAGCATATTCCCGCGCGTTGGTTCCGTCACGCGCCCGATCGTTGTGGTAGGTGAGGACGGCCGGGAGGTCGGTAACGGCGATGGTGGCAGAACCGGTGGAGGTACCGCTGGTCGCGGTGATGGTGTGAGTCCCTGCCGTTGCCGGCGGTGTATAAAGACCAGTGGTGCTGATCTTCCCATGAGTTGAGTCCCCTCCCGGTATGCCGTCCACGCTCCAGGTGGGATTCGTAGCCGAGGAGGTGAACTGTTGCGTCTGGGTGGTCACCGTTACCGCAGCTCGCTTGGGAGACACCATGACCGTCACCACAGGAAGAGCCGATCTCGCCTCGATCGGCGTCGTTGGTGTCGGGCTCGCGGCAG
>JADGNQ010000250.1 GCA_017883385.1 Candidatus Sulfotelmatobacter sp. | reverse complement strand
CGCCGACCATACGTCCAAAATCGTTAGCGAATGGTGGCTTCCGAGGCCCGGTCGACTGGGCAGCCAGAAAGGCCCACTAACACCGCGGCGGTTCTACGCTGGCGCAGGTCGAATCAATGCGGCCCCCAAGACAAAGTCGGGAAAATCGGAAGGTACTGCCAGTCACTACCCCGATGTTTCGACATGATGCGCCCATATCCCGGATGGGCAGGCCCCTTCTTTTCCTTCTGGTTACGGCTTAACCCAATCTTGGCTCAATCTTCACACGCTGTCGATTGACCGCCTGTACCACATGGCAGCAAAGTGGCGTCGGCATTCCAACATGCTCGGGCGTCAAGGCGTGCCGGGCGAAATGTCGGGAGGAACGAAAAATGAAAAAGCTCAACTCTTCTATCTGCGTGCTGATTGCTTGCTGCCTCTTGGGGCAGACCAGCCCGGCACAGAACGTCATCACCGACTGGGCGGGCATCGTTCAGCCCGCGATAAACAATTCCAGTTCACCGAGACCACCGGCAAGTTCAGAGGTACTCCATGCCACCATCCAACTTGCTGTGTACAATGCGGCGATTGCGATTGAAGGAGGCTTTCAGCCCTACGGTTCAACCATTTCGGCACCGCACGGGGCCGACGTCCGTGCCGCTGTTGCGACCGCCGCCTACCGCACGGCTCGAGCCCGAGTGGATTCATCTCAGGTGGCGTATCTGGATTCGCAGTATCAAACCTATCTGGCTACTATCGCTGAAGGACAGCCCAAAACTGCCGGAATCCAGGTTGGCGAGGCCGCTGCCACTGCCCTGCTTGCCTTGCGGGCAAACGACGGTTTCGACAACGTGGTGGACTACGAATGCAGTTCCAACCCGCCGCCCCCGGGTGAGTTCGAGCCCAATGGCGGCTGTGGCACTCAGCCGGTGGATGCGAAGGTCGGCCAAATCACTCCATTTACGTTAGTGGACTCTAGTTGTTTCCGGCCCGGCGGGCCCAATCCCCTGACCTCCAAAGGCTATACCAAGGATTTCATCGAAACGCGCGACTTCGGGCGAGTCGACAGCACCGTTCGCACGGCCGACCAGACTGACATCGCGTACTTCTGGTCGGAGCACGCGTACGTGCACTGGAACCGCAACCTCATCGGCTTGGCTATCAGCTCCGGGCTGAACGTTCGCCAGACGGCCAGGTTCTTCGCCCTGGTGCATACCGCTGCCGCCGATGCCCTCATCGCCGGTTTCAATGCGAAGTACTTCTTTCGGTCCTGGAGGCCGAGAACCGCGATCCCGCGCGCCGATACCGACGGCAATCCAGATACCGATCCGGATCCAAGCTGGACTCCGCTTTTGACGGTGAACCATCCGGAGTACCCGTCCGCACACGGGTTCTTTTCGAGCGCGTTGACCGAAGCCGTGGCCAACTACTTCCATACAACGAAACTCACGTGGACGTTGTTGACCAGCAAGGACGCGGTGCCGCAGCTGGTGAAGACGGAGAGAACGTACCACGACCTGAACGAAATCACGCGGCAAATAGACAACGCGCGAGTTTGGTCCGGGCTGCACTGGCGGCACTCGATGCGCGATGGTGACCAGATCGGCCGTGAGGTCGCCGACCGAGTATTTGAGAATTACTTCCAGCCAATCCACAAATGACCCGAACACTGCGCTTCGAGCGCTCGGCCGAAACCGGGCGCTTCGAAGCGACTCCATTCAATAGTTGTTGCTATCGGTCTAAGCCGACACGACGGACGAGATCCGCAAAACGGGGATCGTCGCGGATAGGATCAAAGATTGGGTGCACTTTAAGGAATTGCAGAAGATTTGACTCCTCCTTGTAGGCTTCCTCGAGCCAGAAAAATGCCTGGTCGTATTCACCTAAGCCGAGGTAAGCCTTCACGAAAGCGGCAGCGGGAACGTAGCCCGTTTGTTTGCGTCGCTTCAATTCCTCAAGCAGGCGAAGCGCGTCCGCGCGGCGCCCAGCCTTGGCGTAAGCGTGGATCAAGAGTCCGACGATAGCCGGGCTGCGGTCGGAAGCGGCAACCCCTTTTTGCAGCACCGGGACAGCTTCATCGGGATGATGATTGGCGATAAGTGCAAAGCCGAGGATCCAAAGAGCGTATGCGTCGTCTGGTGTGACCGCCAGCACGCTGCGAAGCTCCTGGGCTGCGTCGTCATAACGGCGGGCATAAAACAACATCCAGGCGAGTTCGGAACCAGAGACAGCAAGAGGATCAAGCTCGCGGGCCCGACGGCATGACATCACTGCCTCCTCTGTACGCCCTTGACTTACCAGCCAGAAAGCAAACTGGGAATGGGCTTCGGCGTTGTTTGGGCTCAATTCCAATGCCCGCCGATACTCAGCTTCGGCTTCCGCCCAGCGCCACTGTTCCTTCGCCATGTCGGCGAGCCGCACGTGCGCCTCCACCAATTCCGGATCTAACTCCAGCGCCTTTCGCGCCGCTAGTGTTGCCTTAGGACGCTCCTTTTTGGCTTCGCCACCGATAAAGACGGTGGTGAGCACCGAATAGGCGTCTGCTAGTCCCATGTAGCTGGGTGCAAACGTCGGGTCTTTCCTGATTGCCTCATTGAAGTAAGCTATGCCTTCTTCCGCGTTGGTTCTGCGGTTGCTTTTAGCCAGGGCAAATCTGCCTCGCAAATAGTCCTCGTAGACTTCCGGCGAGACAGGATGCACGGCTGCGAGACGATTGTGTTCCTCACCACTGACCGTGACTTCGACCTTTCGCGCGATCGCCTGTGCCACGTCGCTCTGCAGGGCAAGCACGTCGCGCATGTTGCGGTCATAAGACTCGGACCAGAAGTGCTCGTCGGTTGCGGCTCGGATCAACTGCGCATGAACGCGGATCGTGCTTCCCTCCCGTATCACCGACCCTTCTACTACAGCATCCACCCCGAGGGTTTTGCCAATTTCCGGCACTGAGAGCTGTGTGTCTTTGAAGCGCATCACCGACGTGCGGGAAATGACGCGAAGATTATGGATTCCGGCAAGGCGTCCGATGAGTTCCTCGGTCATTCCGTCGGCAAGGTATTCCTGTGTCGGATCGCCGGAGAGGTTTTTCAGAGGCAATACCGCCACGGATTTGATTGCCGGCTGTCCCGTACCCTGAGCCCCGCCTCCGCGGATCAAGACGAACGCGACGGCGACGATCGCAAACACGGCCGCTGCCACCACCAGCACCCTCAGGCGCACGGAAGCCGCCCTGCCTTCCCGCGATACGACTGCAGGGCTCGAATCCACCTGAGCTTGCACTGAGAGCGGCTGCGGGTTGGAATCCCCATTACCGCAGATCACCGGCGCCGCAAAACGGTATCCCTTTCCGACCACAGTTTCGACGAAACGAGGATTCTCAGGGTCGTCCCGAAGCGCCACGCGGACCTTGCTGATAGCGGTGTTAATGCTGCGATCGATATCGAGGAAGACATCCTTGCCCCAAAGACGCTCAGCGATCTCCTCGCGGGACACCAATTCTCCGCGACGTTCGACCAGAAAGATGAGCAACTCCATGGGACGTTTTTCCAGGCGCAGAATGCGCGCACCCCGTTGGAGCCGATAGCGGGACTGGTCGAGCGTGAAATCGGCGAAATGGAATTCCTGAGCCGTAAGCGCCCCACGCCAGGACCTGATGTACGTCGCTGAAGATGATGCGCCAGGAACCGCTAAGAAGCAACTGCGCCCGGCAACCTTAGGTATTTACCAGAACTTTAATCTCTAACTTCACAGAACCTGCATCGGATGCCAAAGTACGATGGACGATAAAACGCACGACGTGGCACAGACTTGGAGGTTCTTTCGTGAGGAGCAGAGGTTGCTGATTGGCGGTGGGCGCTTCGAGACTTAACTCGGATCCCGAATCCCGGGCAATCGGGAAGTAATGCCTCCGGATTCGTACCGACAAACGCCTTGTGGCCACAGACCCGATAGTTCGCAAGGGCAAGTCGGAACTAGAGTCCGGTCGTAGTTGGTGAAGTATCGCGATTACAGTCACTGACCAGCTACAAACTCCACCACCTCGCGCTCGGCCCACCGCCCATCGTCCCTTGGATCTCCATTGCATTCGCCCAGGAACGCGCAATGCCCGCCGTCATCGGTCTCGACGTAGATAATGTGCGGGTTCGCCGCAACGCGCCGCACAGTCTCGGGCTGGATCCGGATAAACGGATCATTCGCCGCATGCAGAATCAGCGCCGGCACCGCAATCCGGTCCACCACGTTGGCCGCTGCAGCCCGAGCATAGTAATCGTCGGCCCCGGCGAATCCGCAGTAGTACGCGGTGATGCGGTCGTCAAATAACCGCAAGCTGGAAATCCCCCGCAATCGCGACACATCGAACTTCTCCGGAAACAGCTGCGCCTTGCGCCGCAAGCGCCGGAACAACTGCATGAGAAAGTAGTATTCATAAATCCGGTTGGCTGGCTCATGCAGCGCGTCGGCCGACGCCGCCAGGTCCATCGCCGGACACACCGCCGCCACCGCGCGAAACTGTGCCGGCCCCTCTCGCCCCCACTCTCCCGCCAACTTCAGCACCAGGTTACCGCCCATCGAAAACCCAATCAGGGCGAATTGTGAGACCCCATCGTTCTCTACGACGTTGCGCGCCACTGCCGCTACGTCGCCCGACAAACTCGAGTTGTAGAGCGTTGGAGCAACATGATCCATCCCGCCGCAGTTGCGCTGGTTCATGAGCACGACGTTCATCCCCGCCGCCAGCCCATTCCGTGCGACTCCCAGCATGTACTGCGATTCTGACGACCCTTCGAGCCCGTGCACGACAATCAAAGTAAGAGCCAACTTCCGGTCTTCCTCGCACTTCTGCCAATAGCACCAGCAACGAACGTTGATCCCCGGTACAACTTCGACCAGCCGCTCTTCCGCCGGAGGCAAATGAATGTTCCGCGGCAGCAGGAAGCTGGCAATCGTCTGCACATGCCCGCCACGCAGCCAGCGGCGCGCCCGGAACGGCGCACGTCCTGCCCATGCGCTCAGCGTCAGCCCCGCACCAGTCCCGATAGCCTCAGCCGGAGAACCCGGGATTTGCGAAGTCCCCACGGATTGATTCTAATAGGTATCTGGAGTCGCCCATGCCCATCTTCGAATACATCTGCCAGCAGTGCCATCACGAGTTCGAGGCCCTTGTCTACGGCAAGGAGAAAGCCGAGTGTCCCAAGTGCCACGCCACTAAGCTGGAAACGCAACTCTCGGTCTTCGCGGTCTCGGCAAAGGGTTCGTCCCCGTCGGCATCCCCAACCCACGCCTGCGGATCCTGCGGCGATCCCCGCGGCCCCGGCGCCTGCTCCCGCGGGGGAATGAACTAGATCACCTGGAGGATTCAATGGGCAATGGCGCAGACTTGATGCGTTTGCCATGAAACCCCGCCGGGGAAGGATGTGACCGTAATGATCAACGTTCTGTCATCCTCTTCGGACCGCTCGCAGGTCCCGGTCGCCCCTGTACGGCTCGAGCCCGGACAGTATGTCTACATGGACATCCCGGTCTCCAGGCAGTAAGACTCTTCGGCCCCAGGCACAAACCAACTAAGATCGCTGCTTACCCATCGCACTCTGAACCGTCCACTCATGGACACCACGCCGCGGAAGCGGACAGAACAAACCCTTCTCCACAGATTGTTCTCGCCGCAGATTGAACGACTTGCCCTCTTCCGCAGTTGGTGACTGACGTGCGAGTTCTGTTCACCCGCTTAGAGGACAACGCCCATGCAGACGTTATTTCAGGACTTCCGCTTCAGCCTGCGGCAACTGCTCAAGAGCCCAAGCTTTGCCCTGACCGCCATCGTCTCCCTCGCGCTGGGCATCGGTGCGACCACCGCGGTCTTTAGCGTGGTATACGCCATCCTGATGAATCCTTATCCGTACGCCGCCTCTGATCGCATGATCCACATGAGTTTGCTCGACGATTCGCAGCAAGCGCGAGGCTTCGGGCTT
>JADGNQ010000249.1 GCA_017883385.1 Candidatus Sulfotelmatobacter sp. | reverse complement strand
GATTTCGACGCGGACGACTTCCGCGAAATCGGGCCGGATCTCGAGCAGTTCCTTCAACGCCTTCCGCGCTGCATCGGGTTCACCCAATTGCCCGTACGCGGCGGCGGAGGCGAAAGGTCCCCAGAAGACGCCGGGCATGTTGATGGTTCGCGATGCCTCAATAGAAGCCCGGTAGTCGCGTTTGCGGTACGCGTTGACCGCGGCTGGCAGCCAATACCAACCCGGGTGATGGGGATTGAGCGGAAGAGCCGCGTCAACCAATGCGCAGCCGCGTTCCCAGTCGCCCGAACAGGCGATGAGAAAGCCCAGGAAGGCGTTGAGAGCCCCGTCGGCGCGATTCTGCAGGAGCGCCCGCTCCGCCACGGGGCGGAACGCCGCGAATTCCTTTGAGAAGAACAGGGGTGTGGCGACTGCGAGAAGGGCCAAGGTACTGGACGGTGCTAGCTCTACGGCCCGTCGCGCCGCAGCCGCGGCCCGGCCCAGAGGATCGGGAGAGCCTTTGAAGCCATACAGGTGTTCGTCACTGTAAAGATTTGCCAGCGAAGCCCAGCAATCGGATTCATTCGGAGCGATTTTCACGATTCGCTCAAGCAGATCCCGGAGTTCCGCGTGTTCCTCCGGAGTCATCCGTTCGTGGAAACTGAACACCCTCAGGACCGTTTCGTAGGGGCTCAGTTGATCAGAGGACTTGCCGCGGATCGCGCTCGCTATGCTGTGCGGCAGCACGCCGTGTTGATCGGCGACGGTGGAAACAATGCGCAGGACGAGTTCATCCTGCACGGCGAAGATGTCATCGGATTTGAAAGGTCGATTGTAAGTCTCGGCCCAGATATGCGTGCCGGTAGTCTTGTCGACGAGTTGGACGGCGAGGCGCAAGGTCGAGCCCGATTGGCGGATGCTGCCTTCCATCACATAGCGCGCCTGGCGGGTGGATGAGGTCTGAGAAAGTACGCGGAGGTAGGAGAAGCGCGAGAGCCCGGTGACAATCTCTTCACCCAGCCCATCGGCCAGCGTGGCGATCTCCGGGCTTGCGCCGATCGACTTGAAGGGGAGCACGGCGATCCAGAAACCTTCGTCGGCGCGCGTAGCACCTGAAACGGGGACAACTCCGGCGTCGAGCCTCGAAGAGGTTGGCTTTGTTGCACTCTTCTGGTCCGCAGTTGCTCCAGCCTCAGGAATCTCTATTCCTGCCTTGTGCAGACCATCGAGAAACCGTTCTGCGTACTCAGGGTTCCAGATTTTTGCGACCTGCCCTCGCAACAGGGCGGGGAGTTCGGGGCGAAACTTCAGCAATTCAGCTGCTGCTTTCGCCGCCGTTTCTCCGTCTCCGAGCTGACCTGCCGCGGATGCAATCATCATTGGTGCCAGCGGGTTGCCCCTCAGCCTGGCTTTCTGTGCGAAAGCGAGTGCGCCGCGGTAGTCCTTTTGAGAAAACGCGAGGTAAAAATCCGCGAACCAGTAAAAGCCGGGATGATTCGGGTTCAGTTGCTTGGCGCGCTCGGCCAGTTGCATGCCGCGCTCCGCATTGCCGCCATATACGAGGAACTCGCCGAGAAAGGCGACCGCATTGCCGTCCATCGGGTTAAGCGCCAGAGAACGCTCGGCGGCATCCTGAAACGAATCGAAGTCTTTCTGGTGTGCGAGGACGTGGGCCAGGCTGAAATACGCCAGATGACTCGCTGGGCTCAGTTCAACGGCCTTGCGTGCGGCTGAGGCCGCGCTTTCCAGGGCGTTTTTTTGTAGCCCATAGCCATGCAAATAGTCCTGGGCGCAGAGGCAAGCGAGCATTGCCCAGGCATCTGCGTAGGCCGGAGCTTTGCGCACGGCAGCTTCCAACCCAGCCCGGGAAGCCGACAACTCTTCCGGGGTGTACCTCTCAAAGTAGGCGAAGCTGCGCAGCACGGCTTCGTAAGGGCTCAATTCTTCCGGGGCTTTGCTATGCACTGCCTCACTCATGCTGCGCGGCAATGCGCCGTTGTTATCGGCAACGGTGGAAACGATGCGTGGGACCAGGTCGTCCTGGAGTTCGAAGATGGATTCGGGGCTGAAGGCGCGCTCATAGTTCTCAGCCCAGAGGTGCGCGCCGGTGACCGTGTCAACGAGTTGAACGGCGAGGCGCAGCTTTGCGCCAGCCTGGCGCAGGGTGCCTTCCATGACGTAGCGTGCGCCGAGTTCTTTGCCTGCTACGCGCAGGTCGATTGCCTTGTTGGCATAGCTGAGCGTGGAACCGCGTGCGATAACGCGCAAATAAGAAAAGCGCGACATGCCGGTGACGATGTCTTCGGTGAGTCCCTCGGCCAACGCGGCGAGGTCGGGGCTTGCGCCTTGCGCCTTGAAGGGCAGCACGGCGACCCAGAAACCTTCGTCGGCGCGGGCGGTGCCGGAGTCGGTGCGGGAGTGGGCGGCTGAGGTTGGGGATGGGGTTGCGGCGTGGCTTGAAGCTGGAACTTGAGCCGAGGTTGGCGAAGCGGCTTTCTGCTGGGTTTGGCGGGCGAGGTCGCGGAACTCGTTTGACACGTCTCGCGCGGTCTGAATGCGGTAGCGCGGGTCCTTCTCCAGACAGCGCCTGACAATGCGCGCAAGATCGCCGGGCAGATCGGATCTAATTTCGCAGACAGAAGGTGGAGTATCCCGCAGAATCGCGGAGATCAGCTCGGCGGAGGAATTTCCAGCGAACGGCCGTTTCCCGGTGGCCATCTCGTGCAGCATTACGCCCAGCGAGAAGATGTCGGTGCGGTAGTCCAGTGGGCGGCCAGAAATCTGTTCCGGTGACATGTAGGCCGGCGTCCCCATCACCACACCTGCCTGAGTGTTGCCGAGTGAAGTACGCGTGGCGTCATCAGGCACGGCTTCACCAACTTCTTTGGCGAGCCCAAAGTCCAACACTTTGACGCGGCCGTCGTGGGTGACCATGACGTTGGCTGGCTTCAGGTCGCGATGCACTATTCCCTTCTCGTGCGCAGCAACAAGAGCGTCAGCGAGCGCGCTCGAAATCTCGACAATTTGCCCGATGGGGAGGCCGCTCTCTGGAATCAGCCTGTCGAGCGCTTGGCCGACGACCAACTCCATCGTGAGAAAGTGAACGCCGCCTGCTTCCTCCACTGAAAAGATGGTGACAATGTGTGGGTGATTGAGCGCGGCCACTGCGCGAGCTTCACGCTGAAAGCGAGCCAGACGGTCATCATTGTGCGCCATTCCGGCAGGCAGCACCTTGACGGCAACTTCGCGGCCAAGACGCAGGTCTTTGGCGCGATACACCTCTCCCATTCCTCCGGCACCAATCGGCGCGAGAATTTCATACTGACCGAGTTTGTCACCTGAGGAAAGGAGCATGGAAGTGGCTGAAAGCAAGTCTACCAGAGGTGGACGACTCGGACCTTTGCCAGCCATTCGCCTGCCCTGACCGGCTGGGGGCTGTAGGTTCCAAACAATACCTACTCGGCACGGAGGCGCCGTTCATCGTCGGGACGGATGGACCTGACCGCACTTTGTTCACCGCACTCGACAATCTGATCGCCGAGCACCGGGTGCCGGTGATGATGGCAATCTCCATCGGCAACGGCAGCGGCGACGCTCAGGGCAAGGTGAGATCTTCGGACGAACCTTGCCCGCCCAACTTCCCGTTTGCGCGTGACTCATTCACTATGGTGAAAGTCCGCACCCTCTTCGCGGTATTTTCTGCTATCCTGGTCCACACTCTATTCGAGGGGACCCCGACACATGCGGAAGCAGGTACTCGTATTCGGTGCGATTCTTGTCATGGCGCCCCCAGTTGCAACCGCTGAGGACTGGCACTTACACGGCGGCACGCAAACCGACTGGCGCTTCAGCCCACTCGACCAGATCAATGAACGGACCGTTTCTCGGCTCGGTCTCGCGTGGAGCATGGAACTTGGGACCTCTCGCGGACTCGAAGCCACGCCCATCGTGGAAGATGGGGTCGTCTATACCACCGGCGCCTGGAACATGGTGTTCGCCTTCGACGCCAGAACAGGACAGATGAAATGGAGCTACGATCCCAAGGTTCCCCGCGAGCGAGCCTATTTTTTCTGTTGCGATGTGGTCAACCGCGGTGTAGCCGTCCACAACGGCAAAGTCTACGTAGGCACGCTCGACGGGCGACTCATCGCGCTCGACCAGCGCACCGGAACCCGCATATGGAGCGTCCAAACCACCGACCCAGCCAAGGCCTACTCCATCACCGCCGCGCCGCTCGTCGCGAACAATAGAGTGATCATCGGCAACGCAGGCTCCGAGTATGGCGTCCGCGGCTACATCACGGCGTACGACGCGGAAACAGGCAAACAGGTCTGGCGTTTCTACACCGTCCCCGGAGACCCGAACAAGGGATCCGAATCGAAGGCGATGGAGATCGCCGCCAAGACTTGGCACGGCAAGGAGTGGTGGAAAGCGGGCGGAGGCGGCTCCCCCTGGGAAGGGATGAGCTATGATCCGGACCTCGACCTGCTGTACTTTGGAAGCGGCAACGCGTCCACGTGGTATCGTGCGTTGCGCGGCCAGGGCGACGGTCTCTACACGGCTTGCATCCTCGCCGTCAAAGCCAGCACCGGCGAGCTCGCCTGGTATTTTCAGACCACGCCCGGCGACAGCTTCGATTACGATGCGACTCAACCGCTCGTACAGGCCAATCTGATGATCGGCGGCCGACTCCGCAAGGTGGTCCTACAGGCGAACAAGAACGGCTTCTTCTACGTGCTCGACCGTCAAACCGGCGAATTCCTTTCCGCCGCGCCTTTCGTGAGCGGCATCACGTGGGCGAGCGGAGTAGACCCCAGAACCGGACGGCCCATCGAACTGCCGGGCGTCGCGGATGCGAACCCAAAGCTCTTGTCTCCCGAACCAAATGGAGCTCACAACTGGAACCCGATGGCGTTTCACCCGGCTACCGGACTGGTCTACTTCCCGGCGCGAGTGGGCACTCAGATGGTGCACGTTCCCGACAAGAAGTGGAAATATGATCCGAATCGGGACAACGTGGGGATCGACGGCAATTATGAAGGACCGCTTTTCGCGAAAATGATATCAATGCCCCCGCCAACCGGCGAACTCCTGGCGTGGGACCCGGTGGCGCAAAAGGCTGTGTGGCGCGCCAAGTATCCCGTTCTCGACGGAGGCGGCGTGTTGGCCACAGGGGGAAACTTGGTCTTCCAAGGTCGCGCGGACGGCATCTTCGCTGCGTTTCGCGCTACCGATGGGGAGGAGGTCTGGCAATTCGACGCCGCGACCGGCATAATGGCACCGCCTGTCACCTACACAGTGGATGGAGCGCAATATGTGACTGTGATGGCCGGATGGGGCGGCTCAGCAGGGCTCATGAATACACCGGCGGTGGGCGCCGCGAAGCCGGGCTGGGGCCGCATTCTCACCTTTGCTCTTGACGCGAAAGCGGCGCTGAAAGCGCCGCCATTCGGACACACGGGGCCACCGCTGCCCGCTATCACGGCGAAACAGGATCCTCAAATCGTGCACACAGGAGCGCTGCTATTCAATAGCCACTGTTTCACCTGTCATGGGCTAAACGCCGTCGCCGGCCCGCTGCCCGACCTGCGTTATTCGACGAAGGAAACACTGGATTCGTTCGCGGGCATCGTCCTCGCTGGTGCGCGAGTTTCGGATGGGATGCCCTCGTTTGGGAAGATCCTTTCCGTAAAGGATGTGGAAGCGATCCGGGCATATGTCATCGCGCGAGCTCAGGAAACGGCAAAGCCGGCGCAGGCTTCGCAACGAAGGTAGGGGTGCGATTCCGTGCGCGCCGGGCTGCGCAAGAGCGCGCGCGGCGCCGGCGATTGCCGTCCGTGTCGTCCGCATTCTGGACACGATTTCTTCGCCGGCCGCATTCTGTCCAGATGGCGCGTTATCCGTCTGGGGGCAAATCCCGAGAGTCACCGTCACCGGGGTGGAAGATCCCTCTTGCTCGTGTATCGACTGCGCAGGGATTCGGGCCGCTCGCGACCGACGTC
>JADGNQ010000248.1 GCA_017883385.1 Candidatus Sulfotelmatobacter sp. | reverse complement strand
ACGCTCCAGGAGATCTCTCACGGCAAAGGGCGCATCTTTTGGACCTCCTACCCCGTGGAGCTCGCTGAAAGCTTGCAATCGACCAGCGACCTCTACGCCTATGTGGCGAGCCGACTAAACATCGCTCCCATGTTTAGTGTTCAGTCTCAGCTCCCTTCCGGGGTGCTGGTATTTCCCACGATGCTGGCGGACTCCGTGCTGTATGTCCTCGTCTCCGACTCCGCCAACGACGCCGCGATCAGCCTCCGTGATCAGTCGACCGGCGTCCCAGTTGTGCTTTCTCTGCCGTCCCAGCATGCCGCGATTGTCTTAATCGGGAATAAGGAAAAGAAAGTCATTGCCAAATATGGTTTTTAACCCCAATAGTTCTCGACATTAGCTTCACCGTATGTTATTAGAATAACGATTTTGTTCTAAGTTCTCCGCCCCGCGTCTATTCTCACGCACTTTGCGCGCCTCAGACCGCGGCCCTGAACCTGCAAGGTCTTTGGAGGTGGTATGAAGCACTCTTCCGCTTGGAAGGTATTCCTCTTTGTCGTTGTCGTCTTCGCATTTTTCCCATCGCTAAGCTACGCTGGCGATTCCATTCCTAAGGCAGCCTGGAAAAGAGGTATCGGTGAACCCTTGGCGGGCGCGGGCACAAGGAAGCCCACAATCGAAGGAATGATTGACGATGGGTACTGGCAGGGCGCGCCAGTTGGCGGATTCGGCGCTGGTACTTTCTCTCGAACCTACGCCGGAAACTTTTCTCGCTGGCACCTCAAAGCAGGCATCCACAAGTACGAGACGCTCTACGCGAATCAGTTCGCCATGTTCCAGCAGGCGGAGGGATCACCGGCAGTTGCGCAAGTTCTCTCCTGCGATCATCCCAAGGGTGGATCGCTGATGAGTTGGAAGTGGGACTATCCAGTCGGAGCAGGTGACTACTACTCGCTCTACCCTAAGTCTTGGTACGACTACCGCTGGGACAAATTCCCCGCACACGTCGTCCTCGAACAGTTCTCCCCGATCCTCCCCGACAATTATCGTGAGTCGAGTTACCCGGTCGCAGTGTATCGCTGGCATGCCGAGAACCCCACCAACCAGCCTGTAACTGTATCCGTGCTCCTGTCCTGGACCAACATGTTGGGCTGGACGCGAGGATCTTCCCGCGACTTCAGTGGACACTTGAGTCAAGGCGATCGCAACCGCTTCATGAACGACACGAAATCCGGCGCGACGCTGAAAGGCATCGTCTTTGATCGCAACCGGGTCGGCTCCAGCGTCACCGACGAGTGGGACGGCCAGATGGCAATTGCAACTGTCGACTCGCCCGGAGTCGAAATCACTTACCAGACCACTTACAGGCCCGACGAAGATGGAGCGGCAGTGTGGGCTCCGTTCGCCAAAGATGGAAGACTCGCAAACAGCGATCAGCAGTGGATCAGCAGCGACGAGACCCTCGCGGGTGCGATCGCGGTGCGCTTCACCTTGAAGCCCGGGGAGAAGCGTGTGATTCCTATGGTCATTTCGTGGGATCTACCCATCGTCGAGTTTGGATCGGGCCGCAAATGGTACCGGCACTATACCGATTTTTACGGAACGAGCGGCACTAACGCGTGGAAGATCGCTGCTGACGGCCTGCACAACGCCGCCAAGTGGAGCGATGCCATCGATGCCTGGCAGGCGCCGATTGCCGGCGACGAGAGCAAGCCACTCTGGTATCGCGGGGAGTTGTTCAACGAGTTGTACATCGTGGCAGATGGCGGTTCGCTCTGGGGGCGTCCGGTCGGCTCAGAACCGAAGACCCCGCACACTTTCGGGTTTCTTGAATGTTTTGATTATTCGTTCTATGACACGCTCGACGTTCTGTTCTATGGCTCCATGCCCATGTTGAAGTTCTGGCCCGCTCTCGACAAGCAGGTCCTGCGCCAGTTTGCCGACACTGTCCCGGCGGAAATGAGCGACAAGTACATCTGGCAGTGGAAGTCGATGCAGACCGGGCAACCGCAATTCCGCACCCGCAAAGCCAAAGGCGCAGTGCCTCACGATCTTGGAGTTCCTGACGAGGATCCTTTCCTGCAGGTGAACCAGTTCAGTTGGCAGAATACGAATGGATGGAAGGACCTGAACAGCAAGTTGGTTCTGATGATCTACCGCGACTACGTCTTCACCGGCCGCAAAGACGTCCAATTCCTTCGCTACACGTGGCCTGCTGTGAAAGAGGCGATGGAATACCTCGGGAAGTTCGACACGAATGGAGATGGAATGCCCGACAGCGACGGCTTTCCAGACCAGACCTATGATGAGTGGGTGGTTCGCGGGCAAAGCGCATACGCGGGCGGCCTATGGCTTGCCGCGTTGCGTGCGGCTGAGGAAATGGGCAAGACGCTGGGCGACGAAACGAATGCCGCGAAATATCACGCCCTGTTTACCAGGGGACAGGCCAGCTATATCAAGAACCTTTGGAATGGAGACTATTTCCTCTACGACACCCAGAGTGAATACAAAGACAACATTCAAGCCGAGCAACTCGCGGGCCAGTGGTACGCAAACATGACCGGATTGGGAGACCTCGTTCCCCAGGACATGCAATACAAAGCGCTCAAGAAGGTATTCGACTTCAACGTGATGAAGTTCAGCAATGGTGAAATGGGAGCGGTGAGCGGCATGGCCGCAGATGGCACAGTCATCCACAAGGACGGCAATCAGCAGGTGGGAGAAGTCTGGACCGGCGCCACCTTCAGCGTCGCTGCGCTCATGCTGAGCGACGGCATGAAGACGGAGGCCTACCGCACCGCATGGGGCGTCTACCACGTCGTGTACGAAACCAAAGGCTACTGGTTCCGCACGCCCGAAGCCTACGACATCACGGGAAACTTCCGCGCTTCGATGTACATGCGTCCCGCGGGGATTTGGGCCATGGAGATGACGACGCCACCAGCTAATGCCGTGGCTGATGCGCACAAGGAAAAAACTCTGAAGGCTTCGCGCTCGGCGCCTTAACGGCGTGCGTGACAGGGGTCTAGATCTGCGCGGTCGTTGCTCTCTGCTCGGCTAACTGCTGGGCGAGGAAGGCCAGGTATTCTTCCATTCCCTCGCCGGTCTTCGCGGAGAGGCGGAAGATCTGCATTCCAGGCCTCACCGACTGTATGCTCGTGCGCGCCGCATTCCAGTCAAACTCAACCGCTTCGGCGAGCTCGTTCTTGGTCACGACTGCAACGTCGGCGCTGTTAAAGATGGTGGGATACTTCAGCGGCTTGTCTTCGCCCTCGGTTACCGACATCAACACCAGACGAAGATTCTCACCGAGATCATAGGAAGACGGACATACCAGGTTGCCCACGTTCTCGATAAACAGGAAATCCAACTGATGCAGGTCCCACTCCTGCAGAGCGTTCTGCACCATCGCCGCTTCCAGATGGCACAGAGTTCCGGTCGTGATCTGCTTTACCGGCGCTTTGCTCCGTGCCAGGCGCACTGCGTCGTTTTCGGTTGCCAGATCTCCGACCAGTGCCGCAACCCGATAGTGAGGCTGCAGTTGCGAGAGCGTCTTCTCCAGAAACATGGTCTTGCCCGAGCCCGGACTCGAAACCAGGCTTACGACAAACACTCCCGCTGCACGGAATTGTTCCCGCAAGGCGCGCGCGATCACGTCGTTCTGCTTCAGAACATTCCGGCGCACTTCGACCAGACGGGGCTCGCTCATCCCTGTACCTCTTCTTCCTCTTCTATCTCGAGCGCGAAGACCTCAAGTTCCTTGCCTTGCCGAACATCCATGGTCGGTGTGCCGCACTCCGGACAGGCAAACAACTGTACGGAACTCAACGTCCGCACTTCCTGGCACCGGGGGCAAAACACAACCACCGGAATGTCCTCCACGATCAGTCGCGAGCCCTGCAGCGGCGTGTCCTGGCATGCGACTTCGTAGGAGAACAGCAGCGCATCTTTCACCACCCCGGAAAGAGCTCCCAGCCTGAGATGGACCGCGCTAACCTGCACGCCGCGACGTTGCGACTCGTCCAGCGCGGCGTCCACAATGCTCATCGCAATCGACAGTTCGTGCATTGTCTCGCCGTGCGTATTCTATACCCGAAGCGCGAGGGTCTACGGGGAGCGGTTGGACGACGCTGCCCGCGGCGAGTATGATCCCTTGTTGTCCACAGTGCCAGAAAATGCACTGGAAACCGCGCTCCACTGAGTCGACCAGACCTACCGTGAGGATAAGATGTTGGATCTCTCCACTACCTATCTTGGGCTAAAGCTCCGCACTCCATTGGTTCCGTCCGCTTCTCCACTTACTCAGGACCTCGACAGCATCCGTCGCCTGGAAGATGCGGGAGCTTCCGCCATCGTTTTTCACTCCATCTTCGAGGAGGCAACACAAGACCCACAGTCCGGGCCAGCCCGCCCCGCGCTCGATCACTACCTGAGCCTTCTTCGCACGGCCAAGGAGGCCATGCAGGTGCCGGTGATCGCCAGTCTCTGCGCTGCGACTCTGGATGGTTGGACCGGGTACGCCCAGCAGATTGCGAGCGCCGGCGTAAACGCCCTCGAACTCAACCTGTATCAGGTTCCGAGCAACGCGGACGTTACCGGTTCTGAACTTGAAGACGGATATGTAGAGATTGTGAAGGCGGTGAGATCGGCGGTGACGATTCCCGTTGCGGCTAAGCTGACACCCTTCTTTACCAGCATGACCAACATGGCCAAGCGCTTCGACGCGGCCGGCGCAGATGGCCTGGTTCTGTTCAATCGCTTCTACCAGCCCGACATGAACCTCGACGCCCTGGACATCCAACCCAACGTCCTGCTCAGCACTCCTGAGGCCCTTCGCCTTCCACTTACATGGATTGGCATGCTCTTCGGCCGCATCAAGGGGAATCTTGCCGGCTCAAGCGGCGTCCACGGGCCCGATGACGTTGTGAAATTGCTCCTGGTTGGTGCGGACGCGACCATGGTGTGCTCGGCCCTGCTGCGCCACGGGATCGGCCATCTTCGCGATCTTGAATCGGGACTGCGCCGCTGGATGGAGAAACACGAACACAAATCAGTCGCTGAGATGAAAGGCACTCTAAGTCAGATCCGCTGCCCGGACCCGGCGGCGTTTGAGCGCGCACAGTATGTCAACGCGGTTAAGGGAATACAGAATGTCGTACTCACTGGCCGGGAAGCGTGGAGAATTCTCAGCGGCGAGTAAGCCCGGATCGAGACCTCACTTCAAAAGCTGGGCGATGAAGACTCCGTAGGGCTCCAGTGTTACGACGTCTCCCTTCGCCGCAGACTTTCCGGTCGCGGCCAGGCTCTTGGCGGAAGAGAATCCGTGCTTGGCCAATTCAAAGTTTACCTTCTGCTCCGCTCCTGACATGTTCAAAGCCACCAGAACCGCCTGGTCCTTGTACGCACGCAAGTACGACAGCACGTTCTGATCATTTTCATTCAGCGGAGTGTAGCTGCCGTCCAGCAGGGCCTTGTTCGTGTGGCGAACCTTGAGCACCTTCTTGTAGAACGCGAGCACCGAGTCGGGATCTTTGGACTCGTCGGCGACATTGTGGGTTTTGGCCGTCGGAGGCACCGGCAGCCACGGTGCGGTTTGAGAAAAACCAGCGTTGGCGCTCTCGTCCCACTGCATGGGTGTACGCTGGCCGTCGCGGCCCTTTTCCTTGGGCCACCCAGTGCGGCCGATCGGATCCTTGACGTCCTCTTTGCGAGTCGGCGGTGTCGTCTTCATTCCGATCTCTTCGCCGTAGTACATGATCGGCGTACCGCGCAACGTCAGATAGAGTCCAGCCATCAGTTTTGCGATCTGATCGTTGTGCTGGCCGTCGCCGTAGCGGTCATACGAACGAACAATATCGTGGTTGCTGATGACGAACGTAGGCCATCCCGAGGCGGAGTTGACGGCGGCTATCTGCTTGCGAAACTCCGCGGGCGAAAGCTTGTTCACCATGGTAAAAAGAAAATCCATGGGTAACTGCAACTCGTTGTTCCCCTGACCGTAGTACTTGTTTAGTTCCGTAATGTCAGCGGTCCACGTCTCGCCGATCAGCACAGCGTTGTTTTCGTT
>JADGNQ010000015.1 GCA_017883385.1 Candidatus Sulfotelmatobacter sp. | reverse complement strand
CGATCCGATCGAGGCACTGCGGTACGAGTAGGTTCCAATCCCCTCAGAATGTCATCCGGAGCGGCGTTGATGCTTCGCAAGGCGAAGCATCAACGCAGTCGAAGGATCCGTAACCGACCGATGCAAGCGTGGCCTAAAGAGGATCCTCTAAGTCCCCATGCGGGGCTCAGTCTCATCCCCTCAGAAGCCGCCGGCTTCCTTTACAATCCGTTCTGTGTCCGAAGCCCTCCACCCTCGGTTGGACCGTGTCCTCGCCCAGCTTCGCCTCTACGAGCATCCGCTGCTGAACTTCTCCGCGCGCGCTAAGGGCGACGGGGTCGAGGTCGTCATCCAGTTCAAGGACGAAGCCGTCCCGGTGCACACTTACTATTTCGACCTACATCCTCGCGACCTCGACGACCCGCAGTTCGAATGGGCCTTTCAGCGGCAACTCTTCGACGCGCTGCATGACTACTTCGTCGAGATGTTCATCCGCACCCCGCAAGACCGCGCCGATCGCCAGCGGAAGGGATTGTGAACGCACTCCGCGAAAAGATTCAGCACGAGATCCGGGAAGGCGGACCGATTCCCTTCTCGCGGTACATGGAAATGTGCCTGTACGATCCCGAACTCGGCTACTACTCGCGGAATGCGGCGCAGTTCGGCAAAGCCGGAGACTTCTACACATCGAGCGACGTGCACGCAGTCTTTGGGCGCTTGCTCGCGCGCCAGTTTGAGGAGATGTGGCGTTTGCTTGGATCGCCTGAGCAGATCACGCTTCGCGAGCTTGGTCCGGGACGCGGACTCTTCGCACAAGACGTGCTGGACTGGTCAGAGAAGAAGTTCCCGGACTTCTTTCAGGCGCTGCATTACGTTCTGGTCGAGAGTTCGCCGGCGCTGCGGCAGCGGATCGACTCCGCTTTGGACAAGCATCTCGCACGCGGGAAAGCGGCAATGTGGACTCCACAGGAAACCTCAGGGGCTGTAGCCCAGACGTTGGCCGTGCGTCATGGCACGACTGAAGCCGTGGCCTTTCCGAGCATCGTCTTCGCCAACGAGTTCTTCGATGCGTTGCCAGTCGAGGTTGTGGGTGCGGAAGGATCTCTTCGCATCGATTCCCGCGATGGGCGCTTCGTCGAGACTTGGTCGTCACCTTCATCCGAAGAACTGGAATTCCTCGACCGGTATTCGGTTCATCCGGAAGCGGGGGAACGGGTCGAAGTACCACTTCAGGCGCAGATGCACATGAGAGCCGCAGCTTCGCTGGAACGCGGATTCGTGGTCGTCATCGACTACGGCTATAGCCGCGAGGAGCAACTTGCCGGGAGGCATCGCGGAACGCTGAAGGCGATTCGCCAGCACTCGGTCAGCGACAATCCGTATGAAGCTCCGGGAGAGCAGGACATTACCGCGGATGTAAACTTTACGGCGCTCGCAGCTCTGGCAGAAAGAGAAGGCATGCAGACGCAGAGACTCATCACGCAATCGCAGTTCCTGCTGGGTATCGGGGAAGCGAATGAGTTTGCCGACGCTTTCGAAGATTGCCGCTTGCCGCAGGAGCGCGCGAAGGTTGCGTTGCAGCTCAAGCATCTGGTTACACCCGCAGGCATGGGCGAGAGTTTTCAAGTGCTGGTCGCGAGCAAGGGGATTTCAGGAGAAAAAGTTTCAAAGCTAGCTGGCCTAAGCTTCGCAACTCGCGCGCGCTAAGTTTTCTTTGAGGGACACAGGCGCCACCGTGGAAGAGCGGCGCTTCAGCGCCGCGTAAGCACGGAACAAATGATGCGGGCTTCAGCCCCTGAGAACCGTCTTCCGCTCACGGTACATTCACAACACTAAACACTGTACCCTTGCGGTTCGCTCCTCCACCGAGGGTCGTTCCGTAAAACTTCCCCTTCAGAAAGACCAATGCACCGCTTGGAATGTCGCCATCTCCGTGGATATCGTGCCCGGCGAATGCGTGCAGAGTAGTTTCGGCCCACTCCGACCCCGAAAGAACTGGAGGTGCGAGTACGAACACGGTACCGCACTGGCATACAGCATCACCCCCGGCGGTGGTTTCGCCGTATACATCTCCTGCCTTGTCAAAGAGCAGAGGACCTGCCGGAGTGTCTCCATCGTTCCCGGCCGTGAAGGTGTACAGCGTCGATTCCGTCCATGAACCGCCTGGCACGGCCGGTCGCAATAGTTCGAAAACAACGCCGCATTCGCAACTGGTATTTCCACCGGATTCCGCAGTGCCGAAAACATTCCCCGCTTCGTCGAATGCCAAACTTGGGAGCCGCTCCGTCCCCTCCGCTGAAGTTGTACAGGATGTCCTCTGTCCAATGGCCGTTCTCCTTCGCAAGCTTGAAGAAGGTACCTTTCGTACCGCTTCCACCAGACGCTGCCATGCCGTATAACGTGCCCGAAGGGGCCATCACGATCTGGGTAGGGACCGCCGAATCGTCGGCGCTGGCTCCGAACTCGTAGAGGACGTGCTGCGTCCAGGCGCCGCCTGGCGTCGTGGGGTGCACCAGTTCGAAGGCGACGCCACAGCCGATATTGCCCACGCTACAAGTAACACCGGTTCCACCGTAGAAAGTGGTACCGTAAATGTTGCCGTTTGATCCTAAGACAATCCAGCCGGCACCCCTGCCGCGCTTCCCACGACGCGGAAAGGAGTAGAGGATAGTCTCGGTCCATAGCCCTCCCTGCGCAGCCGGTGGGCTCAACTCAAATATTGCCCCGTAATTGCCTTGTCCGCCAGCCTCGGTTGAACCATATAGATTGCCAGCCTTATCGAAAAAGAGATTTCCAGCCGGACCCCATCCGTCGCCTCCCACGTTCGTCCCCTGAAAGCTGTGGAGAACGGTTTCTGTCCATGCACCGTTTCCGCTGGAAGGAGGGGTCAACTCGAAAACGGTGCCACATCGGCATGCTGTCGTTCCGCCTCCAAGAGTCCTACCGTAGAGGTTCCCCGATGCATCCGCGATCAAGTTGCCCAGTGGCTCCGCTCCATCCGGACGGGAGCCGAAGCTGTAAATTGCTTTTTCGTGGCCAGTGGAGGCCCACGTACTCTGGGCGCACAGACCAATGAAGATCACAAGCACAGCAATGAGCAACATACGGACGGTGGAGTGTTTCACGTGGCGCATAGACCGATCTCCAAGCAAGAACATTTGTCAGACAGTCTTCCGTCTGACTAGCGAAGGCACCGCTAGTAGTCAGACCTTCGGGGAAGGCGCGCCCATCCTACGCTGGTCGTGGCCTCTGGCGCAATGTGCAGAGTATTGCATGGTCCAGAACAAGCCTGGCATCTTCAGCGAAGCAAGGGATCCCATATCTTCAGCGGTGGCATCGGCTCATCTGGGAGTTCTCTTTACCGCTTCCAGAGCAACGTGAGAAGGCCTGTAGCGACTACGTCTTCAATGCACATGGGTAGGGATCCTTCGACTGCGTGGCTGCTTCGCTTCGCGAACCAGCCACTCCGCTCAGGATGACAGACTTTGTTTCGCAGCCGCCGCAGTCTCCGGGTACTCATACACCCCGCGCCCGGACTTCCTCCCCAGGCGTCCAGCTTTCACGTACTGCACCAGCAGCGGCGCCGGACGATATTTCTCTCCCAACGATTTGTGCAGGTATTCGAGGATGCTGAGGCGCGTATCGAGCCCAACCAGATCCACCAGCTCGAATGGGCCCATGGGATGGTTCAACCCCAGCTTCAACGCCTTGTCGATATCCGCGGCCGAGGCGATTCCCTCCTGCAGCATGTAGAAGGCTTCGTTGCCGATCATGGCGTTGATGCGGCTGGTGATGAAGCCGGGAGATTCCCTGATCACGACAACTTCCTTGCCCATGCGCTTGCCGACTTCGACTGCGGTGGCCAGCGTGTCTTCGTCGGTTTCCAGCGCACGCACGACTTCGAGCAGCTTCATCTTGTGTACGGGGTTGAAGAAGTGCATACCCACGCACTTCTTCGCGCGGTAGGTTACGCTGGCAATCTCGGTAACGCTGAGTGACGACGTATTCGACGCCAGCATCGTCGTGGGCCGGCAGATTTTGTCGAGCAGAGTGAAGATCTCGATCTTCGACTCCATCTCTTCCGGAACCGCTTCAATGACTAGGTCGGCTTCGCGCGCGGCCTCCTCGACCGAACCCGCGTATTCCAGTCGCTGGAATGCGGAATCCGCATCGGGCGCGGTGACCTTACCCAGTTCCACGGCCTTATCGAGATTGGCACGGATTTCGGTCTCGGCCTTGCGCAGAGTTCCGGGCAGCAGATCTTCGAGGATGGTGCGATAACCGCCCAACGCCGCTGCGTGTGCTATGCCGCGCCCCATGGTGCCGGCGCCGATCACAGCAATCGTGTGGACGCCGCCCACCTATTTGTCCGCCTTTTCCAAATCCGCGATCGCCGCATCGACGGCGCTGCGCGCCACGCGCAGATATTCTGTCAATCGCTTCCGCTCCTCCGTGTTCATGCTGGGTATGTAGAGGCACATCCGGCGCAAGGTTGCGGTGATGTCGTCCACGTAATTCATTGCCCGGATCAGTTCACCAGTTGCTACCACCATGAGGCTCCTCTTTCTCGTTTCGACCTGCCGGCTCGTTTCGACCTGCCGGAAACTCCAGTTGGGCTAGCTCAACCATACAGGATGGCCATCGCGAACCGGACTTCCGTTGCTGAACTTTCTATTTTGGACGCGCCTACGAATTTAGTAAAGGCGCGCTCCAACAGCTTGTGCCCCCAGCTTGTGTTTTCCTTCGTGCAACTTCGTGTCCTTTGTGGTCCTCGTTGTTCTAAGCGTTCGATGGATCGAGATCTACGAGTGTAAGAAAACTCGAGGCTTTGTTCACAACGAGTTAACCGGGCAAGCATATAATCGCAATCGATTCTTTTTATGGGGCGTCGGACGGTAGTGCGAATCGAATAGCTATATGGCAGACAAGCCTTTGAGACGTTACATTTTCGCGAGCGACTTTGACCAGACGCTTACCTTCAACGATTCCGGCTACGTGCTGGCCGAGCTCGTGGGCATCCCTACTGAGGAATTCGAGCGCAAGGCCAAGGGAATGGCGAAGATCAACCTCGTACAGCAGGGCGCTGAGATTGCCTACCTGCTGCTGCATGATCCGGAGTTCAAGGCCAAAGTCCGAAAAGAGCACCTTCGCGAGGTGGGAAAACGCATCCGCCTGAAGGGCGAGATCAAGCTGCTGTACCAGATTCTGAAGGGCGGCATCGACGGACACGAGTTCGATTTCTATGTTCTCTCAGCCGCTCCGGTCGAGGTGATCCTTTCTGCGCTCGAGGACATCGTTCCGCCCGATCACATCTTCGGCACGGAGTTTCGCTACAAACCGTCGGGCGAGATTGACACGATCGTCCGCGCCACTGCGGGCTATGGCAAGGTCGCAGTTCTTGATCGGCTGCTCGAAAAGGAGAACTCCGGTCCAGATCATGTCATCTACACCGGCGACGGCAGTTCCGACATCCACGTCATGCTGCACATCAACGCGCGCGACGGCCTCACGATTGCCGTCTCTGAGTCGCCGGGCGTCTCACAGATCGCGAAACGCACGGTGCTCAGCAGCAGCGCTCTTGCCGTGCTGGCGCCGATTCTCGAGGAAGTCGCCGGATGGGAGCGCTACCGCATCCGGAGTTTCTTTGAGGCGAATGGTATGTTGATTCAAGAGTGGGAACGCGTGCGCACCGACTGGCTCACCCTGCGCGCCGCTGCCGGCGAACCGTCTGAGACCGAGGGCGCCGCCTGAAAACCCTCGCGTGCGCGGACGAATAGGGGCACAACGCATGCTGCGTGACAAGAACCTGATCCCGCTCTCGCACCAGCACCAACATGCCTTGGCGCTGTGCGTGCGGATTGATCGCGCAACTCCGATCCCCGGCTCCGATCTCGCCGCATGGCAAACGGAGATCACGCAACTCTTCCAAACTGAGATCGGGATTCATTTCGCCGCGGAAGAGCAGGCACTGTTCCCGGTGGCGCGCCGGTTTAAGGAGTTGGTCCCGCTGGTCGAGGGACTGTTGGCCGATCATGTCGACCTGCGCGAGAGGTTCGCCAAGGCAGAAGACCACAACATGTCCGCAACGGAGTTGGCGGCGGCCGCACAGCGGTTTGCCGCTCACATCCGTAAAGAGGAGCGCCAGCTCTTTGAACGCCTGCAGGAATTAATGAATCAAGAAGAACTCGCGCATCTTGGAAGACAACTGGACCACGCGCTCAAAGACTCCGCGCAAGCCTGCATTTTGCCTACCGAAGCAACCAAATTGCGGCCAGCGAAATAGGCCATCGCGAGTCTGGTAAACCGCGACCGCAGCATGCAAAGGGCTAAGTCTCGAGGCGGTATCGCGTCTCGGCCAGCGCATAGAGCCTGCGCCACACCAGGCGATTAATCGTTACGACTGTCGCAGCCATCATCATCGTGGCAGCCAGCAGCAGGTTGAAATTGCCGGCGTCGGTTGCCTGGGAGATGGTCGCTCCCAGCCCGGTAGTTGTGTAGATGTGCCCCTTGAAATGAAAGTATTCGGCAACGATGCTCGCGTTCCACGCGCCGCCAGACGCCGTTACCATGCCCGTGACGAGATACGGGAAAATTCCCGGCAGGATCAGTTTCTTCCAGCGCTCGATACCGTGCATCCGGAAGACCGAGCAACACTCCTTCAAATCCGTTGGGATTGCAATCGCTCCTGCAATCACGTTGAAGAGGATGTACCACTGTGTACCGAGCAGCAGAAGTAGGATGGAGCCTACCCCCAACCCGCCACCCACGCGAATCAACAAGAGCAAGACTACAGGGAACAGAGCGGTTGCCGGAACTGATGCGGCAATCTGTGCCAGCGGCTGCGCGATGCGCGCCAACCGCGGGTTGAAGCCGATCGCCACGCCCGCCGGAATCGTCCACAACGCACCGAGCAGCAATGCCAGATTCACCCGCAAAAACGTTGCGGCCAAACCAATCCCGGCCTCCTGTAGCCCCGCCCTCTGCAGCCCGGCAAGGATCATCGCGACGCGCACGACTCCATAGCCTATCCCAACCAGCAGCACCACGGCCAACAGGCGCATGAGCCAAATCTTCCACGCGCTGCGCTGCTCCGTCTTGTCGTCAGCGCGAACTTGAGCGAAATAGAGCATCACGCGCTCGCTCAGCGGGCGCACGGTCTTCTTGCGAATCTGCGCCAGGCTGCGCGAATGGCGGATCAGGTCGAGCACCCACGAGCGCGGGGCGTCGGAGCTCTCGACCTGTTCCACCTTGAACTTCTCTGCCCATGCGATCACCGGGCGCCAGATGAACTGGTCCAGCAGGACGATCACCGCAATCATGGTGCCGATGCCCCACAGGATCGACCGCGTGTCACCCGCGCTGGCGGCGGTTTGCAAGTACGAACCCAGCCCGGGCAGCCGGAAGTCGCGCGAGCCCAGCACGAACATCTCGCAGGCCATCAGAAAAAACCAGCCGCCCGCTACCGACATCATCGAGTTCCAAACCAGTCCGATCGCCGAGAATGGCAGTTCCATCTGGACAAACCGCTGCCACCCACTGAAACCGTAGATCTTCGCCGCCTCACGCATTTCCTTCGGAATGCTCTTCAGCGACGCGTAGAAGCTGAAGGCCATGTTCCACACTTGACCGGTAAAGATCAGCAAAATTGCGCCGGCTTCCACGCCCAGTTGCCTGCCGGGAAACAGCGCCACCATGGCCAGCATCACGCCCGGAAGAAAACTGAGCACCGGGATCGACTGCAGCACATCGAGCAGTGGAATCATGAAGCGCTCGGCCCGCGGGTTGTACGCGGCCACGTATCCGTAAATCAGAGTGAACGCAAGACTCAGCACGTACGCAATCGTGATGCGCAATAACGAATAGCCAGCGTAGGCCGCCAGTGCCAATGGGCTCCGCGAAATTTCCACCTCGGGCGTAAACGGGCCCAGCCACGTGCGCCCTACCACCAGCACGCCATAGAACAGCGCGATCCCTGCCCCAAACATGAGCACGTCGGGCAGGTACGAGATCTCGATGCTGGGCAGTTGTGTCCAGATTCGATATGCCGAGAACCCTCGCAGGCTGGGTGATTTCTTCATGTGCGTCATGGTTCGAATCCCATCGGCTAGGATTTCGGGGGCAAGGCAGAATTGTGATTCTCGACGACTGTTGCGTCTGCGGGCGTCGGAGGCTCCGTCTGCACAAGTCGACCCTTCTCGCGGTCATAGTCAAAAATTTCGGCGTAGCGACCCCAGTTCGTCGCGGTCTCGAACTGGCGCTGCACTTCGTCTTCGGCAAAATGCTCGTCGAGGATGTCGTGAAAGAATTCGTCCGCAATCGAGTGATCCGACTTCCGCTTCAGGATGCTGTCAATCTGTTTCAGGATGGTCACGTGCTCCAGCGCGGCCTGCCGGAACAGGACTTTGCGCTGCTGAATATCGGCATCGGCAAACACTACTCCCTGCGGCGTAATCTGCACATCGCCTTCCTTCAGCCATGCGAAGCCGAGCAACACACAGGCCTCGAGAATCGGCAGCAGATCTTCCACGTTCATCACCAGTTCCTCAGCCAGCCGGAACAAGTCCTCGCGTCCGCCGCGATCATGCAGCAGTTCCATCAGGCCCGCGACTCCACCCACGCGAGCGTGCGGCAGCATCTGGTACCTCGCGGTGCGAACCGGCGCCTCCTGTTTCTTCAGCGCATCCTTCGTCAGCGCACTCAGCCCACCCTTCGGCAGAATTATTTCTGCCGTGGTATTGGCGTCGGGCAACGCATGCTCGACCTCCGGTTCGGTCATGACTTTGTAGATGTAATCGACCAACTCGACAAAGCGGGCAGACTTGCGATCGCGCGGATGTTTCAAGCGGATATTAAAATCCGAACGCACGCGGGCCGGATTTCTTCCCAGTACGATCACCCGATCGGCAAGCATCACCGCCTCTTCAATGTTGTGGGTGACGATGAAGATGGCGCTGGTCGTCATCTTCTTGCTCAGCCAGAGCTCCAGCAGTTCGCTGCGCAGGTTTTCGGCGGTCAGGACATCGAGCGCCGAGAAGGGCTCGTCCATGAACAACACTTCCGGCTCGACGACCAGGGCGCGCGCGAATCCCACGCGCTGCTTCATGCCGCCGGAAAGTTCTTTGGGATACGCCGTCTCGAATCCGTCGAGACCAACCGTGTCGAGAGTTCGCAGCGCGCGTTTGTGGCGTTCCACGGCCGGCACGCCACGCGCTTCCAGCGGAGCCTCCACGTTCTCCAGCACCGTGAGCCAAGGAAACAGCGCGAAGCTTTGAAAGACGATGGCCACATTGGGCATCTGGCCGTCGAGCGGCTTGCCGTGCCAGACGAGCGTTCCCGACGAAGGTTGCGAAAGGCCGGTCAGCATGCGCAGCAGCGTGGACTTCCCACAGCCCGACGGGCCCAGCAGCGCAATGATCTTCCCGGGCTCGATCGCGAGATTGGTGAGCCCCACAACCTGAATGCGCGTGCCATCCGGCTGCGGATACGACTTCTCAACCCCCAGGACTTCGATGATCGGTTCGATAGTCGCTTTGATGACGGCTTCGCTCACACCGGTACTCCCGTACTTTCTATACACGATCTGCGCGGAAGCGCAAAGCGCGCTGTCAGTAACAATCTGTTCACAATTGAGAATTAACAGGTCACGCGGCAAAGGTCTCAGGCGCCGGCGTGGCGAATGGCTTGGGCAAACGGTCGCTCAGTTCAGCGAGATGCGCCAGTTTCGCGGGCAATTCGCTCGTGAGCTGCCGCTGGTCAAAACGCCATCTCCAGTTGCCCCCATGCAGGCTCGGAGTATTCATCCGGGCTTCGCTGCCCAAGCCCAGCACGTCTTGCAGGGGTATGATGCTCATGCTCGCGGGCGAGCACACTGCCGCGCGGATGAACGCCCAATGGATGCCGTCTTCGCAACGTCCCACATAGGCCTCAGCATTCCGGCGTTCGTGGTCGGCTGCGCCGGAATGCCACCAACCCACCACGGTGTCGTTGTCGTGGGTACCCGTGTAAATGACTTTGCCTTCGGCGCGATGCGGCAGGTACATGTGCGCCCCTTCATCGCCGAAACCGAATTGCAGGACGGCCATGCCGGGAATCTGCAGCCTCTCCCGCAACGCGTGCACTTCCGGAGTAATGTAGCCAAGATCCTCGGCGAAAAACGGCAGCCCGCCAAGCGCCTCGCGCAGTTTCAGAAACAGATCGTCCCGCGGGCCATCCACCCAGCGACCATTCACCGCCGTGGCGTCGCCCGCAGGAATCTCCCAGAACTGATCGAAGCCGCGGAAGTGGTCGAGACGGATGTAGTCGCAGTTTTGCGTGGACCAGCGCAGCCGCTGAATCCACCATTCATAGCCACGTTCCTTCATCACATCCCAGCGGTAGAGAGGGTTCCCCCAGCGCTGTCCGGTCTTGCTGAAGAAATCCGGAGGCACTCCAGCGACGACTTCCGGCTCCAGATTCGCGTTCAGGCGAAACAACTCCCGTTGCGCCCACACGTCGGCGCTGTCGTGGTTCATGAAGATTGCGACGTCGCCCACGATGCGAACCGCACGCTCCGCGCAATAGCGTCGCAGTGCCCGCCACTGCTCGTAGAAAGCAAACTGCAACGCGCTGCGAATCTGGATGTCGGATGCCAGTTCCGCACGAGCTTTCGCTAAAGCGGACGGCTCTCGATGCGCGAGGTCGTGTGGCCACTGATTCCAGCTTTTGAGCTTCTGCCGGGCGCGGAGCGCGTCGAAGAGGACGAAATCATCCAACCACCACGCATTCTCTGTCCGGAATTTTTCGAAGCGCTGCAGCGCATCAGCGGACCCCGAGCGCAGGAAGTTCCGCGCCGCCTCAAACAACAGCGGCATCTTCTGCGAGAAAACATGATCGTATTCGACAGGGCCGGAAGGGGCCGCGAATCCATCGCTCTTTGCCGGGTCGATCCAGCCATGCTCCGCCAGTCGTTCGAGGCTGATCAGCAGCGGATTCCCTGCAAACGCGGAGGTCGAGGAATAAGGCGAGTTGCCGTAGCCGAGCGGGCCCAGGGGCAGAACCTGCCACAAGCCCTGGCGGGCCGAAGCAAGAAAATCTACAAACTGATATGCGGCGAGACCAAAATCGCCAACGCCGCCGCGGGAAGGCAACGACGTGGGATGCAACAGAATGCCTGCGGCGCGCGGAAAAGGCATGTCACCGCCGCTACATTCCCTGTTCGCTTCCCGCCCGGGTCAGCGTCTTCATTTCTTCCTGGTTAATCTTGATCTTGCCCGATTTCTCCATCTGATCGCGCAGGCTGGAAATGAAAAGCCCGAATAGTTCCTGCTGCTTGCCCTGTATCAGTTGGTCGCGAATCTGGTCACGCTTGGCGGAGTAGTCGGCGTCGGAGGGCTTCTGATTCTCCAGCATCGCAATCACCACGCCGCTGGCGCCGCTATTGATAGGACCGCTGATCTCTCCCGCTTTCATGGAGAAGGCTACTGACGCCTGGCCTGCCATGGAACCCACATCGGGAACCTGACCATCCGGCAGAACGAAGTCGCTGGTCTTCACCGTCGCGCCCATTTCTTTCGCCGCGCGCTTCAGATCGTGCTCAGCCTTGGCGCGGTCCGACAGCTCCTGGACCTTCTGCGAGAGCAGCAGGTTCGAGCGCTCGTTCTTGAATTCTTCTTCCACCCGGCTCCGAATCTCCTCAAAGCTCGGCGTCGCGGCCGCCTTCACCCCAAGCAACTGAAACACCGCGATTCCCTGCGATGCCGGAGCCACATCCGGCGGCGACTTCTCCGTCGCGGCGAACACCGCGTCCATGAATTGCGTGGCCGGCCCAAGCCCCGGAAGCATATCCTTGCGGCCAAAGAAGTCCGTCGTAATGACCGGGACATGAAGCGCCGCGGCAGCCGCATCCAACCCCTGCGCCCGAGCTTGCTTCAAAAAATCTTCCGCCTGCTTCTGCGCGATCTGCTGCCCCTTCTGATGCTTCAGGACCGGCTCGATCTCGGCCTTCACTTCATCGAGCGTCTTCATGTGCGCGTCCTGCTTGTCGTCGACGCGAATAATGTGGAACCCATAGCTGCTCTTTACCAGATCGCTGATCTGTCCCTTGGGAAGGGAGAACGCCGTTTTCTCAAACTCGGGAACCGTCTGGCCCTTACCGAGCCAACCGAGTGATCCCCCCGCCTTCCCGCTGCCCGGGTCTTCCGAGTATTTCTTCGCCAGATCTTCCAGTTTGGCTCCGCCCTTCAACTGTTTCAGCAAGTCCTCGGCCCGGTGCTGAGCCTCCGCCACGCCCTTTTCATCGACTTTGCCATCAGGCCCAGGGAGCGGCGTCTTGATCAGGATATGGCTCACCTTCACCTGTTCCGGTGTGCGGTACTGCTCGCGATGCTGGTCGTAATAGGCCCGCAGATCGTCCTGCGTGATCTGGACGCCAGCCTCTGACTTGCCGGTTTCGACCAACGCGTACTTTACCTTGCGCTTTTCCGGCACCGAGTTCGCGTAGGTTCCCTTGTGGCCCTCGTAGAACGCCTTCAGTTCTTCATCCGCGGGATGCAGACCCTTGCGCAGATCGTCCTGCTTCAGAACCGCGTAGTCGAACTTGACCTTCGAGTTCTGCTTGATGAACAGGTCACGAATCTCCGCTTCGCTCACGCTTGCGCTGCCCGAAATGAGGGCTTGCAGCTTGCTGATCAAAATGTCGTTGCCCACAGCTTCTTCGAACTTGACCGGCGTCAAATTGGCCCGCTGCAGCATGTCTTCATATTCCGTCTGTCCGATGAAGTTGCCGCCAGGAAAGAAGGTCGCCGCGTAGCGGCCATGCTGCAAGTCGTCTTGAATCTCCTGCGGAGTCACGCGCAGGCCCATGTGTGCGGCTTCCGACAGCAGAGCCTGGCGGGTAATCAGTTGGTCGGCCGCACGCTGGGCGAAGAAAGGCAGCAGCATCCCCATGTTGGGACCGCCCTGCGGCATCTGCTGTTGCAGCATCTGCCGCGCCGTCTGGCGCACCTCGTCGGCGGTAATGTCTCCGCCTTCCACCTTAGCGACGATGCCCTTTCCGGGCTGGTTGCTGAATACGTCCCCGCCCAGACCACCGGGAATCAGCGTAATGACCATCGAGGCACAGATTATGAGCAGCAACCCGCCGAGAACATACTTCGTGGTCTGCCCGGACTTTTGCAGAAATCGAATCATCGCTTATCGCTCCAGAGTGGAAAGCCGAATTTTCAATTATAAACCAGCCGGAGCCAACCGCATGGCACACCGGTGGTTTCTTGAAACTCCGCTATTGAAACGAATTAATAGAAGTGTTATCCATTCTGGCGGGGCATTTTTGCGGACCCCCGATGCACCACCCGTACCAACCGCAATCGACAGGAGCACCATGAACTCAGGCAAGCGGTGGACAGTCACTCTCTTCGTTGTTCTGGCTCAATTCCTTCTGGCTTCATCTCTTCCCGCGCAAGACATTTCGCAGGCCAAGGACGCCGCTCAATCGAAAGCCACTAAAGAAGCTAAGCGCGCCACAGAAACAAAGCCCGCCGGCGCGGCTAAGGCTGCAGAAGCAAAGCCCGCGGAGGAAGCCAAGCTGGCCCTGCGCGACGGCTGGTCGCTGCAAACGTCGGCCAAGGTCACCGCCAAGGGAGAAGCCATCTCGACGCCGAAGTTCGCCCCCAAGGGCTGGCATGAAGCGACCGTTCCCACGACCGTAGTGGCCGCTCTGGTCAAAGACAAGACCTTCGCCGACCCTCTCTTTGGCATGAACCTGCGCGACTATCCGGGCATGAATTATCCCATCGGCGGAAATTTTTCTAACATCGCCATGGCGCCCGACAGCCCGTATGCCGTCTCCTGGTGGTACCGCAAGCAGTTCACGGTCCCCGCTTCTTACAAGGGCAAGACCATCTGGCTGAAGTTCAATGGCATCAATTACAGTGCGAACATCTTTCTCAACGGAAAGCAGATCGCGAAATCCGACGACGTCGCTGGCGCGTGGCGGACTTACGAATTCAATGTGACCGACGCCGCTAAGCCCGGGCTGGAGAACGTCCTGGCGGTGCAGGCCTTCGCCCCCACCGATCACGACCTAGCCATCACCTTCGTGGACTGGAACCCCGCCCCTCCCGACAAGAATATGGGACTGTGGCGCGAAGTCTACCTCGCTACGAGTGGCCCCGTGGCGCTGCGTTATCCCACAGTCGTGTCGAAACTGAATCCGCCCACGAACGATAGCGCGCAGCTCACCGTCACCGCCCAACTGAAAAACGGAACCAATCAGCCGGTAAAGGGCACGCTCAAGGGTCAGATCGAGGCCGTCAAGTTCGAACAGGATGTGGAACTCGCGCCCAACGAGGCCAAAGACGTCACTTTCACCCCCGACAAGTTTTCGCAACTCGTCTTCTCAAGTCCGCACCTGTGGTGGCCCATTCAAATGGGCAAGCCGAATCTCTACCCGCTCACCATGGAGTTCGAGGCGAACAGCACCGTTAGCGATCATTCGGCCACCGAGTTCGGCATTCGCGAGATCACTTCCGACTTTAACTCCGTGGGCGGACGCGCCTTCCACATCAACGGCAAGAACATTCTGATTCGCGGCGGCGGTTGGACGCCCGACCTGATGATGCGGGAGAACTCGCAACGTCTGCAGGACGAAATCCGTTACGTCCGCGACATGGGACTCAACACCATCCGCCTCGAAGGCAAGCTCGAAACGCAGGAATTCTTCGACCTTGCTGATCATCAAGGCATTCTCGTCATGGCCGGTTGGTGCTGCTGCGATTTCTGGGAACGCTGGCCGCGCTGGCAGCCGAAAGACTTTGAAATCGCCAAGCAGTCGCTGCGCGATCAGATCTACCGCATGCGCAGCCATCCCAGCCTCGTCATGTGGCTGAATGGCAGCGATAACGCTCCACCGCCGGACGTGGAGCAGATGTACCTCGACGTCGAGAAAGACTTGTTCTGGCCCAATCCCGTCGTCTCGTCAGCCACTGGAAAGAAGACCAGCGTAACCGGCGATAGTGGCGTCAAGATGACCGGACCGTATGAATATGTTGCTCCGAGCTATTGGGAGGTCGACACTCCCGAAGGCCAGGCTGGCCGCAAGCAGTGCAACCCCGGAGGCTGCGGCGGCGCCTACGGCTTCAACACCGAAACCAGCATGGGACCGGCCGTGCCGCCAGTCGAAAGCATCCGCGCCATGGTGGGCAAAGATCACATGTGGCCCATCGACGACACCTGGAACTATCACGCGGGCGGCGGTGAATTCAAAACCATCGGCGTCTTCACCGAGGCTCTCACCAACCGCTACGGCAAGTCCGACAACGTGGAAGACTTCGCCATGAAGTCGCAGATGCAAACCTACGAAGGCGTGCGCGCCATGTACGAGGCCTACAGCCGCAACAAATATCAATCCACCGGCGTCATTCAATGGATGCTCAACAATGCCTGGCCCTCGATGATCTGGCACCTCTACGACTACTACCTGCGTCCCGGCGGCGGATACTTCGGCGCCAAGCGCGCCATGGAAGCCCTGCATCCGGTCTACGGGTATGACGATCATTCGATCTGGGTGGTCAGCAGCCAGTACGAAGACGTTTCAGGATTGAAGCTCACCACCAAGGTCTATAACCTCGACTGGTCTGAGAAGTTCACGCAGGAGAACGCGGTCGACGCTGGCGCCGACAGCACCGCGAAAATATTCGCGATGCCCGACGTTCCCGGCCTGAGCCCCACGTATTTCCTGGTTCTGCGCCTGGAAGACTCCGCCGGCAAGTTGGTCGGCTCGAATCTCTACTGGCTCTCCACCAAGCCGGAGACTCTCGACTGGGCAAAAACGAATTGGTGGATGACCCCAACCGCTTCCTTCGCGGACTTCACCGCCTTGTCGCAACTGCCCAAAGTCAAACTGAGAGTCACCGACCGCAACGAGCGCAAGGGCGAAGAAGAGATCACGCACGTGACGCTCGAAAACCCAAGCAAGAGTCTCGCTTTCTTTGTCCGCCTGAAAGTCGACAAAGGCCCCAAGGGGGATGAGATCCTCCCCGTCGTCTGGGAAGACAACTACATTTCCCTGATGCCCGGAGAGAAGCGCGAAGTCACCGCCACCTATCGCGCCAGCGAGTTGGGCGCAGCCAAGGCCGCAGTCGAAGTCAGCGGCTGGAACGTGGAGTGAATTGGGTAATTGTGTAATCGGGGAATTGCGTCGTTGATTAGGCGCGGTCCCGGAGGGACCACCGATAGTAGCCCGCCAGTTCACTGGCGGGATGCGACGGCGCGCGGGCGATCCGTGCTGGAGGCACGGCTAAAACGCCCGCGTACAGCCTATGCCTATTTCAACCGTCCTTCCGGGACGGAACCGTCTCCCGTCCACTGACCCGGCGTTGAAACGCTGGGACGCTCCCCGTGCCCATGTGGAGGACCCGCCGCAACCGGGCGCAGCCCCGATCCCGCCTCAAACGTGCTCGGAAACCGAGAGGATGTTCCCATCGGGATCCTTGAACCACGCCACTTTGTCTCCGGTGGGCGCGGTCCAGATCCCTAGTTCGTCCTGCTTGAAGAATCCGAAGATTTCAAACTGTACGCCTCTTTTCTGAAGCGCGCGCACCATATCCTCGATCTTCGTCACTTGCCACCCCAACACGGTGAACGGAACGGGCGTAACCTCTTTCATCTTCGCCGCCCTCACCATAATTCCGTTCGCATCAAACACGAGGGCGAATCCGTCATCCTTGACGAAGCGCAACCCCAGCACGCCCTCGTAAAACACCCGCGCCTTCTCCGCATCCTTGATCGGAACACACGCGACAATGTTGGTAGTTCCTAGCATCACCGCCTCCTCGTCGACTCAATGTCCCCGACGTGGAAGCAAGACTATGCGATTGCGCGGATTTCGTCATTACGCTATTTTGACAATGAACAGCGAGAATACGACACTGTGAAAATACGACATGCCGTCCACCGATGTCCGCCGCTGCCCTCACCCGTGACGGCTCTATCCTTCGAACTTCGCCACGGCCACGTCATCCCCGAGCACTCCCACCCTGAGGATCAGCTCGTCTATGCATCTCAAGGAGTCATGGCCGTGCAAACCAGCGTCGGAATCTGGGTCGTCCCGGCTCAACGCGCCGTCTGGATACCGGCCACCACGCCGCACAGCATCGTCATTTCCGGGGCGGTTTCCATGCGGACGATCTACCTGCGGGCGCGCATGGTGCAGAGCCTTCCGCGCGCGTGCTGCGTGGTGAACGTTTCACCCTTTCTGCAGCAGTTAATCCTGCACTTGTGCACGCATGAGAGGTTGAGCAGGCGATCGAAGGTCCAGGCGCATCTGATTGACGTATTCCTCGACCAACTCGAAACCGTACAGGCGGTTCCGCTGCAACTGCCGAGCGTGTCGGATCCGCGGGCTGCGCGTGTGGCCGCAACTCTGCAGAGCGATCCGGGAGACTCGTGCTCTTTGGAGGAAGCCTGCCGGCAGGCCGGGGCAAGCAAGCGGACGATTGAGAGATTGTTCCAGCAGGAGACACGCCTGTCACTGGGAAAGTGGCGCCAACAGCTGCGGCTGATGCGGTCTCTGCAACTGCTGGCCGCCGGAGAGAAGATCTCCCATGCCGCCGCCGAAGCCGGCTACAGCACGCCCAGCGCGTTCATTGCCATGTTCAGAAAAGCGCTGGGCACTACACCCAAACGCTATTTTGCAACCCTTCCGCGGCAAACCTAAATTGTCACTCTTCTTCGGAGGGGAGGTCGAAGTTCACCAAGTCGCCGCGGAAGCCGCGCGTCTTCCAGGCTCCAAAAGCAATGCCGACGGCCATCCAGATTCCGCCAACGAGCCAGGCTTTCCAACTCAGATTTTTCCAAAGGAAAAAACAAATGGTGAATCCTGCGAGCGGGGGCGTCCATATGGCAAGGATGGCCAAAGCCGTTCCCGCCGCAGCCAGTACGGTCCAGTTCGAACCCGGCCACAGAACCAACGCGATCACCAACACTGTAAGCAGCAGCGGTGGCACGGCGCTCTGCTTTCCATCGCGGACATAATACCGAACAAACGCAGCGAGGTTCACGCCCATGAAGGCGATGAGCGCTCCAAAGTTGAGCATCTCCGCGCCCAATCCATAGCTAAACAAACCGAAACTCACCAGCAATGCTCCAAGCAGAGCTATGGCTCCGACAAAGAGGACATTGTTGCGCGGCACGTGCCGCTTGGGATCGACCTTTCCAAAGAAAGCCTGTGGCAGAGCCTTGCTGCGTCCCATGCCATAGAGAAGCCTGGCCGCGCCAATCTGCGCCCCCATACCAGAGCCGAAATTTGCTACCAGCAAAGTGAAGCCAACGATGGCGAACATTGGCTTCCACGCTCGGCCGGCGACAAACGTAAACGCCGTGTCGCTATTGGGGAAGGGTTGGGTTGCGGGCCAAATCAATTGTGCCGCGTAGACCTCGAGGGCCGACAGTATGCCGATGACAAAGCAGGTCAGAACCGTCGCCAGCAGAATGTTGCGGCGCGGATTCTCCGCTTCCTCCGAGAGCGTGGAAATGCCGTCGAATCCGATGTAGCTCAGCACCGCGATTGAAGTAGCGGCCAGCACCGCTTTCGAGTTCCAAAGCTGCGGATCATAGAATGGACGAGTAAAGAATGACGTGCCATCGTGCGGATGACTGCCGACGTAGCGGACGGCCACCATGAAGAACACCGCTACCACCGCACCCATTCCCGCCGCAAGTAAGGTGTTGACGCGAGCCGAAGTCTTAATGCCCTGAAGATTCAGGAACGTGAACACCGCTCCGAAAATGAGAGCCCAACCCCAGTAAGGAATCGCTGGCGCAAACACAAACGCCTGCTGGCTGCACCAGATAATGCAGATCATCGGGTTGAGGATGTAGTCCATGACCATACTCCAGCCCGTGACATAACCAAGGGCCGGATTGATCTCTTGCCCAACATAGGTGAAGGCGGAACCAGCGCTTGGATACGCCCGCGCCATACGCCCATAACTGAAGGCAGTAAACAGCATGGCTACCATTGCGATGAGGAGTGTGGTGACGACGTGTCCGTGACCGCTGTCGCTGAGCACGCCAAACACAGACATGGGAGCCACAGGCTGAATCACGATGATTCCGTAGAGGATCAGGTCCCAAAGCGTGAGGGTGCGACGGAGCCGGGTGGCGGCAGAGGAGGACGCAGGAGTATTTTCCATGGGCCCGGCTATTGGATTATGGACGGGGCGAGAATGTCAATATTAAAACGTTTCCGTAGACGCTTGGTCTTTGGCGACGTCCCTATCGATTCTCGCCGTAGTCGAACCAATACCCGCGCTGCTCATTCCCTGACATGTGCCGAGTGTTGTACTCAAGAAGATAATTCACGTGCGCGTCATCGAGCGGGAATGACTTTTTCGGCGTGTACGGATATTCACCCATGCTCAAGAACGGCAGAGGCGCGACGAAATTTCCCTCGGCGGCGTAGAAGTCCATGTCCTTTTCGTAGCCGTTGGCCGCGAAGAAATAATCCCGCACCCAGCCCTTGGGCAGCGACGGCAGATTCGAAGGATCGAAGTCGAGCCGCACTTCGTCACCCGATCCGAATACGGCCAGTTTGTCGTCGGTTGCCGTCAGCAGCGCGAGCACGTCGCCGTAACGCGTGTAGGTGCCGAAGGGACGGGTGTAAGGCCCGGTGGCGCTCGTCTTCTCGTAGACGTACTGCACGTTCCCCGCGGGCTTGCCTTCGATCTTCAGCGGATATCCGTGGAACCGTAAATCGGCGCTGACCAGCGGAACCGGCGTCAGACGAGGATTCTGCGCTTGATCGCGCGACTTCTGCGGCGTGCGGTCAATCAGGATGCTGTCCCAATAAACCTGTAGATTGGTCGTGAGGCGAATCTTCTGCGTGCCCGGCGGCAGCTTGCCGCTGAGATCGGCCGTCATGGTGCGCGGGCCGCCGGCGGGAAAACCCATGTCGTCGATCACCCGTCTCCATTTGCCGTCAGAGCCAAGCGCCTCAATGTAAGGAGCAAAAGCCTGCACGCCCGCTTGCGACGCGGCATACATGCTGTTCGCCGAAAAATACTCGACCTCGCCGTGGAGCAACAGCCACAGCGGTCCGCCATGGTAAGGCTCACCCAGATCGAGCGTGAGGGTGTGCGGCTGGGCGAATCCCTGAAACTGCGTCAGCGCAAAGTCGCCGAAGTAGCGGTGCGCCAGCAGATCGGGCAGCACGTTGTGACCGTGCTCGTCCCACGCTCCGGCCGGTGGACGCGCGTCGCGGCTCACCACCACCTTGAATGGAGGATACGGCGGGTTCGACGCGAAATACTCATTGGGATAGACGTCGACATCCGCTGGATGATCCACCGCCAGCAGCCGTACCTGATCGAGGTAGACGGCTTCCTCCAGCGGTTCCATGAAGCGGAAGCTGAGAGTCTTGCTCGTGTTCCCAAGGCCTTTATCATCCTGAGCCGCAGCTTTTTGCGGCGAAGGATCTGTGCAACTGGCTGCGAATTGCATAGGTCCTTCGCTTCGCTCAGGATGACATGATGATTTCGCAATGTGGAGACCATCTTTTTCCAGAATCATGTTGCGATCAACCTTGATCCACTCAACCGGCCGCGGAATGTCGCGCTGGCCGGGCCCAATCCAGTGGCCGACCACACCCGCGCCTAGCATGTCGGCGACAAACTCATAGCGCTCGCCATTCCAGACGAAGAGCGTGGGGCACGAACTACCGCGGCGGTCGATCTCGAGGAAGTCTTGCTGCTTGTCTCCGGCGACCTGGATTTCGTCTTGCAGCACACCCGTCGGCCACATCATGCGCACGATGTCGGCGTCTTTGGAGTCGCCCAGGCCAACAACGATGTCGGTCGAGCTCTGGCCGAGGTAGCCATTCGAGCCATAGATTTCAAATTTCTGCCGGTTGCCGCCGGAAAAGACTTCAGCCTTGGTGCCGATGGCCGACTTGTTGTCGTTCAGTCCCTTGAGCGAGAGCCGCAGCCAGTGATTCTGGTTGCCACCTTCATTGCGCAACAGCACGGCAGGCCCGTGATTCTGCGTGATGAGCAGATCGGTGGCGCCGTCGCCGTCGTAGTCGCCGGTGATGATGGCGCGCGGATCTTTGAGCTGAATCTTGTCGAGGCCAACGTCGGTGGTGACGTCCTTGAAGCCGTCCGGCCCGAGATTGCGGAAGAGGCGGATTTCGCCTTTGCCATCTTTCGTCTCGCCGACCGCGACGAGATCGACCCAGCCGTCGTTGTCGTAGTCGAAGGCGGCGACGCCGTAGGCGCGGACCCAGTTGGTCTCGGGAAGTTTCACCTGCTCGAAGGTCTTGGCGTGATTGTTACGCCAAAGCGTGAGGCCCGGGTTCCCCCAATGCGTGAAAGCCAAGTCCATCCAGCCATCATGATCGAAGTCAAGAACGGCAACGCCGACTGCTGGTGCGTGCATCCGCTCAGACGAGACTTCGTGGATGGCAAACATCCCTTCACGGGGGTTCTCAAATACCGTGGCTCCTTTTGGCCCGCCAGTTAGAACAACGTCCACTGCGCGGTCGTTGTTGTAGTCGGTGCCAACTGCCGCGACGCTGGCAGTGTTCCCAAGCAGGCCGACCTCGGATGTGACTTCCGTGAAAGTCCCATTCCCGTTGTTGCGCCACATCACGTTGGATCCGACCGGCGGCATCTGTTCAGACCAGATCTTCCCCGACGACTGTAGCGCCCCTTCTGGCAGGGCTTTCGTGACGTAAACGTCAACGTCGCCGTCGTGATCGTAGTCGATGAAGGTAATGCCGAGCGGCACTCCAATCGCGGGCGTACTCGCGACGGCCTTCGGAATCATCCCGGCGTCCTTCGTGACATCTTTAAAGGTGCCGTTCTTCTCGTTGTGCAGCAACACCACGCCAGAAACAGAACTCACGGCAAGATCCGTGGCGCCATCGTTGTCGTAATCTCCCGCGGTGCACCCTATCGCGTGCACGGTCGGATCGAGACCAGCCTTCTTGGTCACATCTTCAAACTTCCCGTTACCCAGGTTGCGATAGAGCGACATCCCTGCTTGCGCGCCGTTGTCAGGTAAGAGAATGTCGATCTTGCCATCGCCGTCATAGTCCAGGAAGCATGCGCCCGACCCGACTGCTGAGGGTATGTCCCGTGCCCCGCCCGGAGCGCCGCTCGTGATCAATCCCGCTTCCTTTGTCACGTCCACAAACCACACCTTGATCGGCGCCGGCGCTTTCAGCACCGCGCTCGGTGACTCCACCGCGCGCGAGTACTGGCCCTGCTCGCCGTAGGCCAGGCTCATGGGCGCGCCAATCTTGTTCTGTGTGATGTACTGGAATTTCTTCAGATGCTCGCGGGCGTGGTCCACGTCGGCGGATTGCTGGTACGCCCGCGACAATCCGAACTCGGCCGAGGCGTGCAGCGGGTTGAGTTTCAACGCGCGCTCGAAGGCCTCGATAGCTTGAGGAAACTGCTTGGCCTGCACATAGGCCGTGCCCAGAAAATACCAAGTGTCGGCGTCGTCTGCGTCGATCTCGGTCACACGCTTGAACGCATCGATCGCCGCCGGTGCGTCGCCGGTATTCTTAGCCAGCAAACCGAGTCCGTACCAGGCGTTCGGATTCTTCGGATCCTGCTTGAGCGCGGCTTCCAGTGCGGCCTTGGCTTCGTCCACCTTCTGCAGGTTCAGGTACGCGACACCAACGTTGAGTCGGGCAATCGCCAACCGGGGATCGGCCTCCGAAGCTTGCTGGAACTCTTTCAACCCCTTCTCGAAAAGCTGCTGGTTCATATAAGCGACTCCGAGATTGTTCAAGCGCGCGGCTTCCACGGGATTGACTTTGGGTTGGGATTGCGGACCGGATGAGAACAGGCCAAAAGCGGCGAGGAGTACGCCGGTGAGAGCGACTGAGATTCGGAGAGTCATTCGCTTAAGATTTAACCACAGAGGACACGGAGAACACAGAGGAAACCCAGGACGTCATCGCCCGGGCTATTTCGACGCTGCGTATGCGTGCGGCGCGGCGTAGGCGCGAGTGTTCACGATTCCCTTGCCTTCCTGCACCGTAACGGTCTCTCCGGCGTTAACGTTCGCAAGCTTGTCCACCTGCCCGCTGGGCCACTGAATCTCAACCGTGTCGGCTTTGGTTTGCGAGCCCAGTCCAAAAGTCAGCACCAGTTCGCTCTGCGCCAGATAACTCGACCCCGAGCGCAGCATCTTCCACTGCTTGTCGCTTCCGGCCGCCACGCGGACGACCGCGCCAATGCCGTCGCGATTCGATTTCGTGCCCACTAGCTTGAGGCGCAGGCTGTGGTTCGAACCACCCTCGTTGTGGAACAAGTAGGCCGGACCAGCGTTGGTTGTGAGCAGAACATCCAGGAAGCCGTCGTTATCGATGTCGCCGTAAGCCGCCGCCCGCGCCACTTTCGGCGTGCCAAAGGCGCTGCCCATTTGCGCCGTAACTTCGCTGAACTTGCCGCCACCGAGATTGCGGAACAGATGCGGAGGCTCGGCGTAGCTCACGCGTTTCTGTACGCGCTCAATCTGATCTTCGATGTGTCCGTCGGCGACGAAGATATCCTGCCAGCCATCGTTGTCGTAGTCGAAGAAGAAGCAGCCAAATCCCAGCGTGATCAGGGTCGCCCGTCCGACTTCGGACTGCGGGGCTTCATCCACAAACAAACCGTTTCCTTCATTGTGATAGAGCGACACCATCTGATTGGCGAAGTTGCTGATGAGAACACTGGCGTGCCCGCTGCGGTCGTAGTCGGCGGCGTCGGCGCCCATGCCGGCACGCGCGATGCCGTCCTCGCTGAAACCGATGCCGGCCGCGACGCCTCGTTCTTCGAACGTTCCATCCTTCTTGTTCAGGTAGAGTTTGTTGGGCTGCGTATCGTTGGCGATCAGGATGTCGGGCCAGCCATCGCCATTGGAGTCGAGAATCGCGATACCCAGACTCTTCGAGGTTGGATCGCCAAGTCCGGCTTTCTGCGTTGCGTCTTCAAACTTACCGTTGCCCAGGTTATGCCACAGTCGCACGGACGTGCCTTTGTATGACTCCGGCGTGCAATAGGACTTGTGCGCACCGTCGAGCGTGCAATAGAGATCGCCCTGTTCGGACCACTGCACATAGTTCGCGATCACGAGATCGAGCTTCCCGTCGCGGTCGTAGTCGACCCAGGCGGCGCTGGTCGAGAACTCGCTCGGGCCCCACATTCCAGCGGCCTTGGTGACATCGGTGAACGTGCCGTTGCCGTTGTTGTGGAAGAGATGACTCTGACCCAGCGCAGTCACGAAGAGATCGTCGTAGCCGTCGTTGTCATAGTCCCCCACGGCGACACCGAATCCGAACATAGGCACCGCCAGGCCTGCTTTGCGCGTCACGTCGGTGAAGGTGCCGTCGTGATTGTTATGGTAAAGCTTCAAAGTGGTAGCGCCGGTGTGAGGGTGTCCGGGAAAGTCATCGCCGTTGATCAGTAGGATGTCGGGATATCCGTCGTTGTCGTAGTCGATGAAGGCGCACCCGGGGCCCATGGTTTCGGGCAGCCACTTCTTCCCGAAAGCGCCGTTGTTGTGGTTGAAGTGGATTCCGGCCTGGGTGGTGATGTCGCGGAAGTGAATCTGCTGGGCGTGGCTCGGCAAAATCATTAACCACAGAGACACAGAGCCACAGAGAAGAAGAACGAAGAAAGAAGATTTGTGTTCTCCTCTGTGTCTCTGTGACTCTGTGGTGGATTTTCCGCTTTGAAGAACCATTACTTGGAGGCTCCGGCAGAGACAACTGGACGGGCTTTGCCCGGCCGGACAGCCGAGGCGGCTGTCCCCAAATGGGCTGTTTTGATTACCGGCAGCGCTACCGAGACGTGCTCATGCACCTGTTGCCGCTCGTTGTTGTCTTCGGGATGAAGCTGGCGGTAAGGGCCGGTGACCGCCTGCGACGACTCATCCGCCTTGAAGCGCATATACCGCGCCTGATGCTCCTTGGCTAACTTCTCGTTGCCCAAGCCGTTGTAACACAGCATCAGGTTGTAGTGCGCCTGCAAGTCCTCGGGATCAATGGCCAGGACCGACTGAAGAACCTTCACCGCGTCATCGTATTTGCGCTGCAGGAAGAGCACGCGCCCCAGATCGTTGAGTGCAACCCGGTCACGCGGGTACTGCGTCAGCACTTTTCGCAGTCGGTCGGCCGCACCGTCGTAGTTGCCGTCCGAGCGCAGGACCTTGGCGTAAAAGAAATTCGTCCGCGCAAGATTCGGATTCAGCAACAGCGCTTTCTCCAGCACCGTACGGGCACGCGCCATGTCGCCTTCCTGCACCGCGCAGCGGCCAATGTTGACCCAGCCGTCAGGATTGTTCGGGTCCGCCTCGGTTACCTTTTGGAAAGCCGCGGCAGCGCCCTTCAAGTCCCCCTGCAGAAACAACCCAATTCCATAGTCGTTCCAGCGCTGCCATTCTTCCTTGCGGACGATTGTCTTCGGTTCGACCCCGGGCGCATTGCGCGCCACCACCGGAAGCGTGACTTCGTCCTCGGCGACGGTGACAATGGGCAGGTCTGGAATCTTTTCTTCTTTCGCAGACACTCCGCTGAGCGACGCCGTGAAAACGGTCGGACGGTCGTCGTAGTCCGGCGAAACCGCATTGGGCGCGGCGGGGTCGGGCTGCCCAACGAAAGCCTCCTGCGTTCCATACCACGCGAACTTCCGGTAACAAAGCCGCGCATGCAGTGTGATCTTGTTGCCGGAGTTTTCCGGCACCAGCATGCGATAGTGCACCGTGTCGGCCGCTCCCGGCGGGATCAGACGCACATACACCACGGCCCGCGTAGCCCACGCATTCCGCTTGTTGATGGGATTGCCGTGCGCGTCGATCTGCAGCGAACGGTAGAAGTGGGCCCCTTTCTCGACCGGCCCATGCCCGTTGTCCTCAACCTTGCCGCTCCAGAAGATGGTCTGGCCCTTGTCGTCAGTGCCCTTGAGTTCGAGCCAGGTGTCGTAGGCGTCGACCGTGCCGCCGGGGAAAAAGTGGCCGACCTTCTTCGTGCGCACCACCACGTCCACGCGCACGATGTCGCCGCGACGCAGCGCGGGCTGCACGCGGTTTAGCGGAGCCGTAACCGGGGCGGTTTCGCCACCAGTCTCGGCCGTCATCTTGCTCTCGGCTTCCTCTCCCACGGCGAAGGTCGTGGAGAGTTCCGACTGCGTGCCAGCCCCGGGCTTGAGTGGAGCCTGCGCCGGAGACAGCGCGAAAATGTCGACCGTGAGTGCGCCACTTTTCAAGAAGTCTTCCGTCAGCTTGAGCTGGGGCGCGTCCTCGTTCGCGGTGGGCAGGGCGGTGTTGGCGCCGGGGAAACGATGCGAGTGCACGAATCCGTTGATGTTGCCGGAGTCCTTCGACGCGGCCGCGGGCATGTGGCAATCGGCGCACTGCTGCGGCTTGGGCGGATAGTAGAACGAGCGCGCTCCCTGCCCGGAAACGCCGCTGGCCTGCCAGTTGTCGTATTCGTTGAAGCCGCGGAACCAGCGGTAATTGTTCACCGGCACATCGAGGTGTACCTTGTGACAGGAAGAGCAGAACTCCGCCGTTTGATCGCGCATGAAAGGCTTCAGGAACACGCGCCGGTGCGGCTCGGGATTCAGCTTGATCAGAAAATCATGCAGCGCGCGCGCCACCGGATTCTGCGTAGCCGCCAGTTCGTGCAGCTTGGGATACTCCAGATAAAAATCGCCCTGCCCCATCGTGCTCTTCACGTTGGCGATGGAGTGGCACATCATGCAGCCCAGTCCAGCCTGCGCCTCAGGCCGGTGCACGATCTGCTTGATCGGCGTATCCATCAACCCGGCGTACAGCACCGCGGGATCGTGGCAGCCGCCACACCATTTCGAAGGCGTGGTGCCGACCGTGTCTTGCATGTACTCGATCGACTTGCGATACCACTGATTGTTGAACGACGAAAAATGGTGCGCCGAACTGAACCACTGGTTGTAGACATCTTCGTGGCAGCGCTTGCAGGAGTCGGACTCCATGAAGAACTTGCTGGGAATTTTCTGCTTGCCGTAAACCTGCGCCGAACTGGGGAAGAACGAGCCCTCGGGACCATCGCCTTCGCCATTCATGTTGTCAGGCGGCATGGTTGGATTCTCGATGCGATTGCGCGTCTGCCAGCTCTCGCGAACGTAGCGGGCACCATAGCCCACGCCGGCAAGCACGGCCAAGCAGAGGACGGCACGCATGACGGCCGCACCTGCGCTTGACTCCCTGTAGCGGCGATTGCCCAGCCAGCCAGCGATCAGCAGGCCAACACCCGCCAGCGAAATCACAATGTGAAGATAGAGCTTGTTCCACTCCGTACGCGGAGTGCCGGTCTTGATGAGAATCAGCCCCAGAACCGCCCCGGCGGCGATCAGAATCCAGCCGGCGCGAGAGGAGAGGCTACCGGTGCGAATGAGCCGAATGAACGCAGGGACCAGCAGGATCGCCGCTAATACCCCTCCGGCGGCATGCAGCAATACCACGCCCGCATAGAAGATGTTCGGCTGCGGAAAGGTGTAGAGGTACGCGGCAGAAATAGCCAGCAATGCCACCAGCCGCGACAGGGCCCGACCGACAAATCCCCCAGATGTTGGCATTTCCCGCATGGGCAACGAGTTAAGGCGAGTAGAGCGACGTCAGCCCCACAGTGGCTGAAATCCCGCGCAGATAACGTTATACAGGCACGACTACGGGCGGAATAATACAAAAATACTATCGACCACAAAGACCGCTAGGGGTCAGCTGTTCGGCGGGATCTTCCATGCTTTGCATTCATTTTCCAGCGCTGCGGCGACAGCCAGCACTTGCTCTTCTTCCCATGGTCGCCCGACAATCTGCACGCCGATGGGCAGGCCTTCCGATTCACCAGAAGCGCAATGGCTCACGGGCACCACGGCGGCGGGATTGCCCAGCAGATTGAACCACTCGGTATAACTCCAGGCATCGAAATACTCGACCGTCTTGCCATCAATGTTCCAGCTGCGCTCGCCGTGGCGAAAGGCCGGAATCGCCGCCGCCGGGCACAGCAGGATGGGATAGTTCTGCATCTGCGCCAGAAACTTGGCCCGCAACACATCGCGGCGAATCCATGCGTCCAGCAGCGAGTCGCCGGTGAGCGCCGGTTCTGCTCCCGACCATTCTAGAAACTGTTTCAAGATTGGGCTCAGGTCGGCCTCGCGTCCGAGGAACATGGGGCTAATCAGCATTCCACCAGCGGCGACGAAGAATTTCTTCCACAGCACGCGCGCTTCCTCGAGGCCTTCTGGACGAAACGGCTCAACTTGAAATCCGGCGCTCCGCAAGGCTTCCGCGGCGGCGCGTACCGCGACGCGAATCTCGGGAGTCACGGGGGTGCGGCCGTCGTCCTCGAAATAACCGATACGCAGGTTCCTGAGTTCGCCATCATTCGGCCATCTCATGGGCACAGGTGCGGCGCAGGTGTCGCCATCGTCCGGGCCTTGGATGACTTCGAACAAGGCCTTCAGATCGGTGACGGTGCGCGCCATGGGGCCAACAACGCCGATCAACGCGAACGGCCCACCAGATGCCGGAAAGTGGCCGGTCGCTGGAACGCGCCCCGGCGTGGGTTTGAGCCCGCAGATACCGCTGAAATGGGCGGGCACGCGGATCGAACCGCCGCCATCGCTGCCCACGCCACCCGCCGACATTCCGGCCGCGATCGCCGCGGCCTCGCCGCCGCTGGAACCGCCGGGTGTGCGATCGAGATCCCATGGGCTGTTGGTGCGCCCGTATAGCAAGTTGTCGGTTTCCCACGCCATGAGCAGTTCCGGGGTGTTGGTCACGCCCAGCACAATCGCGCCCGCGTCGCGGAGTCGCGCCACCAGAGGCGCGTCCTGCGTCGCAACATAGCCAGCGCGCAGAAGGGTGCCCGCTTCGCAGCGCAGCCCCGCAACTTCCAGAGAAGCCTTGATGCTGATAGGAACACCGTGCAACGGGCCGAGCGGCTTTCTACTCGTCACCGCAACTTCGGCGTCGCGGGCCTCGCGGCGAACCCGCTCCGCGTCGACGTGCACGAATGCGTTCAACTTCGGATTCAGTCGATCGATCTTCGCCAGATGGGCTTCGGCGAGTTCCACCGGAGAAATCTTGCTGTCGCGGATTTGCCGCGCCATTGTCACCGCCGAAAGGAAAGTCAGATCGCTCATGATCTCCTGCCTCGCATGGCGTGATCCAGCGCGAGCTTCTCTTCGGCGGTCAAGGCACGAAATGCGCCCTTGGCTAAGTCTCCCAATCGCAGCGGCCCGACCGCAACGCGCACCAGCCTGAGCACTTCGACCTCGAGTGCAGCCAGCATGCGGCGAATCTGACGATTCTTGCCTTCGTCGAGGACAATCTCAAGCCAGCAGTTCTTTTCTCCTGAGCGCAGCAGGCTGGCTCGCTTGGCTCGCAGCAAGTTTCCATCTGCATTTCTCACGCCCTGCACCAGTGCTCGCGTGATTTTCTCATCCGCCACCGCGCTGACTTGAACGTGATAGGTTTTTCCCAAGTGAGTCCCGGGCGCGGCGACTCGTGCACCCCATTCCGAATCATTCGTCAGCAGGAGCAGGCCCTCGCTGGCTTTGTCCAGTCGCCCCACGGGAGCGACCCACGGCGATTCGCCGCTCTTCGCGAGCACGGCGTATATGGTCTCGCGGCCCTTCTCATCGGAGGCCGTCGTGACCAGGCCGCGCGGCTTGTTCATCATGAGATAGACCTTCGGTGGCCGTTGGATGGCACGATCATCCACGACGATGCGGTCCTTCTCAAGATGGACCGGCGTCTCAGGGTCCCGTTGGACGCCTCCGTTCAACCGCACGCGGCCGGTGAGAATCATCTCCGCAGCTTGGGAGCGCGAGCAGTATCCCAGCTTGGAGAGAGCGCGAGCGAGGCCAATTCGCCGGGTTGCTGCCTGGGATGGCACGCGTTCATGCTAACTGAAGTCGGATCAACTACGAAGGTACTGAACTCCTGAATACGCTTTGTCATCCCGAGCAACAGCTGGGTGTTTGCCTGCGGTGCAAGCATCTGTCAGGGCGCGAGCCAAGACCCAGGTCCCTCGCTTTGCTCGGGATGACAAATTGTGGAGTGGCAGGTTCGGATTCTCAAGTCGGCCCTCCACAGTGGGTGAATAACCATGCATAGTCCCGCGGCACTTGGTAGGATGTTCATCGCCGAAGAATCAAGGAGCCCCGATGGCCCACCAGCATCCTCCCCGCTTTCTGAAGATTGTGGACGACGCCAAGACCCGCGTGCGCGAGACCAACGTCGACGAAGTGAAAGCCAGGATGGATCGCGGCGACAACTTCGTACTCATTGATGTTCGAGAGGAAAGCGAGTACGCCAAAGACCATCTTCCCAGTGCCATCCATCTGGGTAAGGGGGTCATCGAGCGCGATATCGAAGCCCGTGTGCCGGAACTCAACACGGAACTGATCCTTTATTGTGGCGGCGGCTTCCGCTCCGCGCTGGCAGCCGACAATCTGCAGAAGATGGGCTACACAAGCGTCATTTCGATGGACGGCGGAATTCGCGACTGGCGCGACAAGAGTTATCCACTGACCAAGGGGTGAGAGCAGTTCTCAGTTCTCAGTTCTCGTCATTGCACCGACATTTTGGTAAGCACTGTCTACCCACTTATGAATGGTCGCATCTTTTTCTGGTCGCTCACGTCGGCACTGGCCGGATTTCTTTTCGGCTTCGACACGGTCGTTATTTCCGGCGCCGAAAAAACTATTCAATCGCTTTGGGGCCTGAGTCCCGGACTGCACGGTATCGCCATGGCCTCGGCGCTTTACGGCACCGTCGTCGGTTCCCTGCTCGGGGGCTGGCCAGCTGATCGGTTCGGACGCAAAGCCACGTTGCTTTGGATCGGCGTTCTTTACTTTATCGGCGCGGTCGGCTCAGGTTTGGCAACCAACGTCTCCATGTTCATCGCGGCCCGCGTCATCGGCGGGTTGGGCATCGGCATCTCCACCGTGGTGGCCCCGATGTACATCTCGGAGATCGCACCGCCGAAACATCGCGGCCGCCTGGCCGGCATGTTCCAGTTCAACATTGTTTTCGGCATCCTGATCGCATTCGTCTCGAACGCGCTGCTGGCTGGCATCGGCGAAAACGCCTGGCGCTGGATGCTGGGCGTGGCCGCGTTTCCGTCGTTGCTCTACGCCGTGTTCTGCTTCGGACTTCCCGAAAGCCCGCGCTGGCTGCTCAGCCGGAAGGGCGACCGCGAGGCCGGGATGCAAGTGCTGCAACGCATCGAACCTGATGCTTCGAGCGCCGAAATTGCAGCCGACGCCGACGCGATTATCGCCGCATCCTCGGAGGAAGTATCGTCGGGACATTTCTGGACGAAGCGTCTCAGCAAACCGATCTTGCTCGCAATCCTGATTGCCTTCTTCAACCAACTCTCCGGCATCAATGCGATTCTGTACTTTGCGCCCCGCATCTTCGAACTAACCGGCCTGGGCGCGAAAGCCGCGCTGTTGCAATCCGTGGGGATTGGGGTCACCAACCTCGTTTTCACCTTTGTCGGTCTCTGGCTGATTGACCGGCTGGGCCGGCGCACCCTACTCTATATTGGGTCGTTCGGCTACATTACCTCGCTTGGTCTCGTCGCGTGGGCCTTCTTTACAGAGCATTTCTCAATTGTGCCGGTTTGCATCTTCGGCTTCATCGCTGCTCACGCGATCGGGCAGGGAGCAGTCATTTGGGTCTTTATCTCCGAAATATTCCCCAATCGTCATCGTGCGGAAGGTCAGACCCTGGGCAGCTTCACGCACTGGATCTTCGCCGCCGCGCTCACGACGTTCTTCCCGAAGATGGTCTCGGCTTTCCCGCCTGGTTACGTGTTCTCGTTTTTTGCCGGCATGATGGTTCTACAACTCGTTTGGGTGAAGACAATGGTGCCGGAGACGAAGGGTGTGCCGCTGGAGCAGATCCAGAAACAACTGGGGATCGAATAAGCGCCCGAGTCTATATGTTGTCATCCTGAGCGAAGCGAAGGATGACAGTGCGTGATGACAGTCCGTGAGCTGAAGTTAATCTCAAGGTTGCGGCAAAGCGGGCAGCGCCACTTTCTGCTGGATTCCTGCGCCTTCGGTTATCGTGTAAATGAAATCCGCCGCTACATCTCGCAAGGTTTCGGTTTCGCCGTTCGGCCAGCGGATGCTCACCTCACTCATCTTGTCGTTCGACCCCAAACCGAAATGCAGCCGCAGATCGTTCTGTGAAATGTAGCCTGCCCCGCCGCGCACTTCGTCGAACTGCACGAGCGGACCGGCTTTGACGGTGACCCGCGCGCCGATCGCCGCCTTGTTGCTCTTCGATCCAATCAGCTTGAATAGCACGCGATGATTCGGGCTGTCATTGTGGTTCAGCAGGAGTGAAGGCGGCTCGCCCACGTTCAGAACCACAATATCAACGTTGCCGTCATTGTTGATGTCGCCGAAAGCCGCGCCCCGCCTCGATTTCAGGGGCAGCGCCGCCAGAGCCGAGGAAACATCTTCAAAAGTCCCGTCGCGATGGTTGCGAAACAGCACCAGAGGCTCCCGGTATGCTGCGCCTCCGGGGATGGTGTCGACCTGCGGGTAGACGTGGCCGCTGTCGATGAAGACATCCTGCCATCCGTCGTTGTCCATATCAAAGAAGGAAGTGCCCCAACTCACGAGCGGATACGTGGGCCTGTTTATCCTGGAGCGCACGCTCACATCGGCGAAGCTGTCGCCCCCCAGGTTGTGATAGAGCGTGGAACCTTGCTCCGTAAAATTGGTGACCAGCACCGACAACCGTCCTTCGTGCAAATAGTCTCCCCAAGCCACGCCCATCGAACCTTGCTGCATGCCATCGCCGCTCAGGGACACGCCAGAGAGCAGCCCGACGTCCTCAAACGTGCCGTCGTGCTTGTTGTGGTAGAGAAAATTCGGCCCGGCATCATTGGCTACGTAGAGATCCGGCCATCCGTCGTTGTCGTAGTCGCCCCAGGTCGCGCCCAAACCGTAATAGTGATGCGGGTCGTCGACCCCGGCCTTCTTGGAAACTTCCTCGAACGTGCCGTCGCCCTTGTTGTGAAACAGCAAGTCAGATTCGCCCGGCATGCCCCACGGACCGCACTGCACCAAGATTCCTTTGAAGCGGCAGAAGCGCGGATCGTTGCCGAACTCGGGCAGTTTGTCGATCTCGACGTGCACGTAGCGCGAGACGAAGAGATCGACACGGCCATCGTGATCGTAGTCGGCCCAGGCCGCGCCTGTGCTGAAGCCCCCGCCGGCGACTCCGGCCTTCTCGGTCACGTCTTCGAACTTGCAATTGCCGAGATTGTGATAGAGCGCATTGCCGCCGAATCCGGTGACGTATATGTCCTGCAGTCCGTCATTGTCGTAGTCCGCGACGGCGACGCCCATGCCCCACCCCTTGCGCGTAAGCCCGGCTGCTTTGGTGATGTCGGTAAACTTCAGGTCCGCATCCTGGTGGTAGAGCGTAACCAACAAATCTCCACCCTGCTTGTAGCGCTCGACGGTCGACCCGTTGACCGTGATGATGTCGAGCTTGCCGTCGTTATCGCAGTCAATCAGGCCGACTCCGCCGCTCATTGATTCGACAACGTACTTCTTCTCTGGTGAAGCGATGTGGGAAACGGTTAAACCCGCTTTCTCGGCGATGTCTTCAAACTGCGGGACGTGGAGTGGGGAGAGCTGCGTCTGCGGAACTTGGGACTGCGCGGCTTGAGGCTTAGCAGGTGCAGTTTGGGCGGGCGCCATCGTCGCCAGGAGTAAACCCATCCACAGGCCAAGCCGGGTTCGCGTAGACGGCAGAATTCACCGATTATATCCGAGCCGTCTTAGCTGGATGAGAGTGATAAGAACCGGCGCAGCGTCTTGGCGAGTCTCGACTCGGCTATGTCTCAGTATGCCAGGCCACGGCGCTGCACGCACCACCATAGACGATCGGTTCATTCCTCTCTAGATCGTGGACCCGGGGAGCACGCGCTGTGGCACTGTGCCGCAATTCTCGATGCGGAAGTGGCAGTTCGAAGGAACGGTCCAGTCTGATGGCTAAGGCGAAGTCTCCGGTGGCCATCGGGTGCACGCGCAGAACCGTGCCGCGAGCATTCAAGAGAATGCCGTGGTCGGGCGTGTGGTCCACTCCAACCGCTACCTCCACCGTAGTGCCCTCGGGGATCAGAAAGGCGCTCGACAGAAGAATGCCACCGAGACTTATATTCTCGGACCGGGCGTGCATTTCCTTGCGCGCCATTTTGACTACCACCGGAAGGTGCAACGGATAACGAAATTCTCGCCGTTCTTGCCGCTGGGGGAGGGCCATAGGGGTTCTCACTTGATAACCGAGAATACGTCGACGCCCACTCTCCCAGGCAGGTCACGGAGGTGCACTGCGCACAGCGCAGAAGGCCAACCATGAAACAGTAGGATGACCAGTAACTTGTTACTGTACCGATTCCAGGTCGCTGGCAACGCGGTCGCTTTGGCTCGGGGCGAGCGGCCTACCGATTTCGACGGATGTCAGTTCAACCGGACCGTTCCGTCAGTCTTTGTCCAGATATTCCCCTGGAACATCGTCTTCTGGTACTTCGTGCGTGTGCACTTCCTTCTCGTCATCGTTCTGAGCGCTTTCCACGCCGGTTACAACGTCGGCTTCGAACGCGTTTCCTTCTTCGATCAACTCGTCTACGCTCTCCGAATCCGCACCTTCGACGTTCGATAGTCCCTGCAAATCGCCGGATTGCCCCGCCGCCACTGGGCGTCGTCCTTGGAGTGTGAATGCTTCCGAATCAACGCTCCGACCTGCCGCCCGAGCCCGTTTTCGACTCACAGCGACGGTCTTCGCACTGGGTTTCTTCTTGACGGGTGCTTTGGCTTTCACTGCCGCCCTTTTCTTCTTCGGGGCTGCCTTCTTTTTGGCCAGGTTTTTCCGGAGCGTCTTGTTGACTGCCAGTTTCCCCTTCTTGGCAGCAGTTCTCTTCAGTTTGGCGGGCTTCTTCTTAGGTTTCTTATTTGGCATATGCGCAGTCTACCACCGGGAAATCCCTGTCCCCAAGAGCAGCCACGGTGAATCGGGACCCTACGATTTGGTTGGCCGGAGAAACCTCAGCCGTGCTTGATGATAAACGCGGTCTTGTCGTCGATCCGATCCTGTTCCCCAATCTGCCGCAGGTGCTCATCTTGTTGCAACGCGTACGCGAGGATTGCGTTACAGATTCCTTTTGCCGGCTCGTCTTTGTGCTCACCGATCACTCGCTCAATCTGTCGGCGGTCTTGTTCATCGCTGCCGTCGTAGACCCCATCTGTATATAGGAAAAGAATGTCTCCTGGGCTCATCAGAGTAATTTCCGCCACGTCCGAAGCATTCACCAGCCTTTTCCTGAGCTTCATTGAAAAATACTTGTTCCGGTCAGGGTGGTCCTCTGGAATCTCGAGCCCCAGGGGAGGAAAACGCACCATGTGGTCTTTATCGATCTCCATGAATTTTCTGTATTCTGCCGAAAATATCAGGGGAGGCGGATGACCGAAGTTCACAAAACGGAAGTTCCCGTTGGGCCGCAGCTCACCGTATATCATGGTCGCGATTTCGCGAGAACTGTCATTCGAATCCCGCCCCAGGGCATTCCGCGCGGTCACGGACTGCGCCAGCCTGAGATTGATCTTCTCAAACAGCGCTGGCGTAATTTTCCCGTTCTGATCGAGTTCCGAAAGTATGAACGCATGAAAGGTATCGTGCACGGTGGATGCAATCTTTGCGGAAATAATCCCGTGACCTTGCGAATCCACCAACAGCACCCCGGCTGTGGTGTAGAGCTGGTGCAGATCTTCGGCGATTCTCAGTTGCTCTGAGCTCTTTGCTTCTCTGTACTCTGCAGCTTTCGCTGGGTCAAAGCCGGGTCTGGACTCCAGCCACTGCACATGATCATCAACCGAATTTCGCAGGGTGTGACCGTGGGGAAGGGGGTCCAGGTAATCCCTGGACAGCCTGAGAGCTCCTGCGATGCGTGCGTCGATGTTGTACCGCTGCTGAAAATTGATGTACTCAAAAAGATCGCCTCCCACATTTCCCACCGGGATGGAGTTGCCGAACATGTCTACCCCGGCCAGGTGGGGTATCGCGCCTTCCACCGGCATCAGTCTCTTGCGGAGATACTCGTCAATATCGGGGTCGCGCTGGAGTGCCGCCATAGGAGGAATTCCGTAAGATATCATCTTTCACGCATGGTCAGAGCCGGAGGCGCCGAAATGACCTGCTTTATGCTCTGGATACGGACGGGCCATTTTGCGCTAGAGACACACGGGGAAGAAGTAGCAAGTCATATCGAATCTTTCTTCCTCAAGCGGCAATCCAAAGCGGCATAGACGTCGGACGAGCTTCGGGCCGGCGCTGGGCCGGCTCGAAGCCAAAGTGAGAGCCTATGTCCCAGAACTTTGGATCGTTGGTGTTCACGCCGGCCGTGAAGGCCTTGCAAGAGCGGTACGGCAGCCGTCGGCAATACGCGAGGCTTGAGGGATCCGAGTCGTCGCCGGCCCGGCTTGGCCCGCAGGAGTCGGAGTTCATCGGCGAACGCGACACCTTCTATATGGCGACCCTGGGCTCGACCGGTTGGCCTTACGTTCAGCACCGGGGCGGCCCGAAAGGTTTTCTGAAGGTGATCGACGCAAGAACCGTCGCTTTCGCCGACTTTCGCGGGAACAAGCAATACGTCAGTACCGGCAACCTGATGACCGACAATCGGGTAGCGCTCATCCTGGTCGATTATCCAAGACAGCTGCGTCTCAAAATTCTGGGCCGGGTTGAGATTTTCGAAGGAGAACAAGCTCGAGAGTGGGTCGAGAAGGTTCGGGACCCAGGGTACAAGGCATTTACCGAGAGAGTATACGTGATAAGAATCGAAGCCTTCGATTGGAATTGCCAGCAACACATCGTTCCTCGCTACACGGAGGAAGAAATTCGAGAGGCAGTCGCTCCCGCCGAAAATAGAATGCGCGAGTTGGAGCAAGAGAATGAGAAACTCCGGAAACAGATCTCGCAACTGGGCAAGAAGAAGGGAAATCCTTAACTCAAATCACACCGAAGGAGAAGATGTCATGCCTACAATCACGACGAAAGACGGAACGCAGATTTACTACAAGGACTGGGGAAAGGGCCAGCCCATAGTGTTCAGTCACGGCTGGCCGCTCACCGCGGACGACTGGGACGGGCAGATGTTGTACTTCGGTCAGCGTGGCTACCGAGTCATCGCCGCCGACCGGCGAGGACACGGACGTTCCACCCAGACCTGGGACGGCAACGATATGGACACTTATGCCGATGATCTCGCGGCCCTGACGGAAAAGCTCGACCTGAAGGACGCGATTCACGTTGGCCACTCCACCGGCGGCGGAGAAGTTGCTCGTTACATTGGGCGGCATGGCTCGAGCCGTGTTGCTATGGCTGTGCTGATCAGCGCGGTACCGCCGCTCATGGTGAAGACGGACAAGAATCCTGCGGGCGCACCGATCGAGGTGTTCGACGACCTGCGAGCCCAATATACGAAAAATCGGCCGCAGTTTTACAAGGATATTACCCTCCCGTTCTACGGCTACAACCGGCCGGGCGCCAAGATCTCGGAAGGCATCCGGGAGAAGTGGTGGCTTCAAGGGATGATGGGCGGGATGAAGGCTGGCTACGACTGCATCAAGGCCTTCTCTGAGACGGACTTCACCGAAGATTTGAAGAAGTTCGACGTGCCCACTCTCATTCTTCATGGCGACGATGACCAGATCGTGCCTATCGGCGCGGCGGCCCTGCAGTCCTCGAAGCTTGTCAAAGGTGCGACGCTTAAGGTGTATCCGGGTTTCCCGCACGGAATGCCCACCACCAACGCGGACCAGATCAATGCCGATCTGCTAGCGTTCATCGAGCAGAACCGAGTAGAAGCAGCGGCATGATTCAGACCCAAGCCGGCACATTTGCGTCCAGGCTTATGTGCCGGCAGTTTTTTTTGCAAGAAGCAGACCAGGTGTAAGTTGACCCGTCACAATCTCGCTCCGGAGGTAGACCGATGCAACGCAAACTCGTGGGTATTTTGGGCCTGGCAGGAATCTTGATATCGTTCGGCGCCATGTCGGCGAAACCCGTTGCCGATGATGTTCCATTCCCAAATGGATTCCGGGATTGGTTTGCGGTGAATTCCATGATCGTAACCAAGGACAGCCCGATTTTCGGGCAAATCGGTGGCATGCACATGATCTACGTCAATGCGAAGGGACTGCCGACGCTGAAAAAGGGCGGCCCGCTTCCGTATCCCGACGGAACGGTCTTCGCGGACGATGTTCACGAATTCTCGGTGAAGGATGGGTCTTACGTCGAGGGCAACAAGAAAGCGGTGACGGTGATGGTGAAAGATGCGAAGAAGTACTCGGCGACCGGCGGATGGGGATTCCAAGTGTGGGCTGGGGGCGACGTCTCGAAGCCACTCGTCCCCGACGCCGCCCATGCCGTCCAGGCTTGCTTCACCTGCCACACGCCGCAAAAAGACCAGGACTATACGTTCTCAACTTACATTCCCTGAGATTGGCCTCGGCATCAAATTTTTCTGGCACGCTGGAGGCAAGAGATGATGGGAGCATGAAGGGGCAAACGTGAGCCAGGAACAGGCCGCCTGCATCCCGCGGCTAGCCTCGCCGTCGGCACAGGCCGGTCGCTATGGGGTAAGCCCAATTCCAGCGCCCCATATTAAGCTGCGTGGATTGATCTGTTTATGCTAATTGCGCGGAATAGGCGACGCGGCCTCCTGGCTTTGAGCGCGAGGCTGCGGGATCATTTCCATTGCCCACACGGCGGCGGGACGCATGTACATCGAGGCCCGGAAGTTTCCATTCACATCCCAGGCCTCCGGAGTGCGGAACCAATATCCTTTGCTCTCATAGATCACATGGTACAAACCCCTGGCCGTGCGGTAACCTTCGTCTCGCATCCCCTCGCTCAGCAGGAGGGCGGCGAAGCCAAAACTGGTTCCCACCCAAACCTCCGGAGCTTGCTCGTTATCGCGAATGATTGAGCCGTCCGCGGCCATGCCGTTCGCGGCCCCCATCTCACCATTGCCAAATTTCATGACGTTGAAGGCAAATATTTTTCTGGATGCTGCGAGTTGCATCTCGTGCGGCACCAAATCGCCAAGGCCTGTCATGTTGGCATACCATTGCCCCGCCAACTGATCCGCTTGGACGCTGTCGCGATATTCGCTACCGGTGTCGTAGCGAAAATATTCGCCGTTCCACAGCTTGTCAATGTAGGTCTTCTGCGCTTTCAGAAACAGCCGGTGATACTCCGTGGCCGCCTCGTTCTCCTGAAGTGTCCGCGCCATTTCTTCGGTGGCGCGTAATGCCGCCAGCCACAATCCGCCGCAATAGGCGCTCACTCCTCGCACAACCCAGGAATCATATGTCTGATCGGGATAGCCGCCATTTTCAGGAATTCCGCCCCCGTGATCGAATTGCCGCAGATAGGCCAGGGCCTGCTGCACAGCAGGCCACATCTCGCGCAGGAAGGCCGTGTCTTTGCTGCCCGTCAGAACGTAGTCGCGATAAACCATCAATATGAATTTTGAATTCAAGTCTTTCCAATCGTTCGTATCCTGCCAGCCCGGTTCGTTCACTGCGAAAAACGGATCTCCCTCGGGCACGCCGAGATCATGGGGCACAGCGCCTTTCTTCTTTCGCATGTGCAAGCTGGGCTCGTCCGTCTGCTGCGACTTCCAGACCCACTGTCCTTTTTCCGGCCACTCCCGAGGAACCGTGTCGGCGAACTCGCGCAGCACCTGCTTGTCGATTTCCGGCCAGAACTTGAGCAGCGGCATAGAGGCATAGAAACGCACATCCAATGTTCCGTAGTAGGCGTAGTCAAAACATTCCAGTAACGCAAAGGAAGGCGGAGCCTTGCTGTCGGATCCGACGGGGCGGCCCCAGAACGATCCTCCATCGGTCAGCGTGTAGAGTTCGTTGAAGAGCATGCCTCGATACCACAAAGGCTTGCCCTCATCGTTCACGTAGCGAGCCTGCCAGGCATCGATGGCGTCGCTCCATGCCGTGGCGTTGCGCAAGCCGTCGCGCGCGATTGCCCAGGCATTGCTGCCGCTGGCTCCATAAAAGTCCGTGTAGCGGCGGTTCCATTGTCGCCCTTCTCCGAATTCCACGACCGGAAAGTCCCAGGCGATGACCATCGGAATCACTTTCTTTTCTCCCGGCTGTAGAGTGAAGCGCACGGCGACCGCCCCGGCTAACTTCTCGCCGTCGCTCACCCAGGAGACATCGCTGTTGGCCAGTCGGCCATCTTTGGCGAAATGCGTCCAAATGACCTTGCCATCGCCGTCGGCTGGAAAAGTAGTCTGGTAGCTCACCTCAACGCCTGGCGATTCCAGGGTAGCAATTGCGAATTGACCATCTACTTCACGCGGAGCGGCACTCGCCCGGTTGCGATCGAAGACGATCCCTTTCATGGTTCCAGCATCCACCTTCTCGCTTACAAATTCATTGTGGTTCCCCTGGTTAGGAGCGCCCTGGAAATCGCGGGTGAAGGTGCGAAACCAACCAGCCATGTTCGTCCAAGAAAGAAGGAGGGAGACTGTCACCACGTGCCTGGTGGGATTGTCCGCGTGCCAGCGATATACCGCGACCGGATAACTCGACTCGCGATAGTTGTTGGGCAGAACCGGAGAAAACTGTTCAAGCACGACATGTGCCGGAAACTTGTTCCATTTGTAGTCGTACCACGCCTTCGGATACAGCGCGGCATATTCCCCAGCGCCCACGGGGTAGTTCCATTGCCAGCTTGCGAGAGTCCCAACTGGTGGATGATCGGTCATCAAGGCCTGAGCCGTGCCTTGAGACTCGCCATCGGACTGCTGAAACATCGCAAACTGATTGGCGTACACGGGCGCGTACTTGTGGACTCCCGCTTTCATATGCCAGCGGGCGAAATCTCCCCGGTAGGTGCGCGAGAAAGTTCCAGAGCCAAACCCGCCTACTGGCGCGCCTTGCCAGAACCCGTCGTCGATATTTCCAGGGATCCGCGTGACTCCTGGTTTGTCGAGCGGCAGGCCGATCGGACGTCGCCACGCAGCTGCCGGGATCACGTCTCCGGCCCAAACTGAGGACATCGCCCCTAGCACAAGGATGAGCATCGCCAGGCACAAGCGATAATTCCGTTTCATATGTCTCCGTAGACCGTCGGCTCAGGGTGCAGCCGAACATAAAGTCAGAATCAATTCCAACAACCAAGGAAAACAATTTAAGACGGTGATGAACTTATTCGGACCGATGAAGAACTCACTGTCCCAACCAGTACTTATTGAAACCCTCATAGTCCGAGGGCAAGTTCGCCAGGATGGTTCTTCTCAGTTCCAACATGTCGACCGAGCCTTGTTTCTGATACAGAACCTTCCCATCCGGCGCGATCAGGACCGTATACGGCACGGCTGACTGCCAACCAGGATCGAAGGCGGCCTGCAACGCAGCGGTATCGCTGGAAGCGAACAGCAGATTTCGACTCGTAGCGTGCATCTTCTGCAGCACACGCAGCACAGTGCTTCTTTCGTCTGGCATGTTGGCCGCGACCGTCACCAACTCCAGATCGCGCACACCATACATTCGGAGCGTGTCCTCGAAATCAGGGAACTCATGCAGGCATGAGCCACACCACGTTGCCCAAAAACTCACCAGCAAGGTTTTGCCCGTTGGATTCGCCCGCAACGCCCTCAAGTCGGCCGCCGAAGCCATGTCCAGCGCCACAGGTTGAGATTCAATCTTCCGAAGAGCCTCCAAACGCGCGGTCTGCTTCTCTTTCCACTTGGTCGAACAGCCAAACACCCCGGAGTGCTTCACCGCCACTTCCCGATGCGCGAGGAGCGCATCAATGGCATCGCGGGCTTCGTGAGTCTTCACCAATTCAGTCCGATAGCTGTCGTCCATGTGGCCTTCGTAGCGAAGACGGCGATCGTGATCGAAGATAAATACGTGGGGCGTCGCCTGCGGACCATATGCTTCCGTTACCGACTGCGTTTCACCATCGTAAAGATATGGGTACGTCAGACCTTTGTAATCCGCCCGAATCTTCATCTCTTCGAGACTGTCGCTGATGTCCGAGGAATCCAGTTCGTCGATCCTGATCGCCTTCGGATCGTTCGGTTGAATGGCAACCACTGCGACGCCGCGCCCCTTGTAGTCGGCGGCAAGCTGCATGATGCGACGCTCATACATCTGCGCGATTGGACAGTGATTGCAGGTGAACACCACGACAAGGACTGGACTGGAAGAATAATCCGCGAGCCTATGAATCGCTCCATCGACGCCGGGAAGTTCGAAGTTCGGCGCCACCGAACCGAGTGCGAGAATAGGATGCGTCTCTTGTGACCACGCAGTCACCGCAAGGATTAGAACCGCGAAACTCCTCCACATCGTCTATCTCCTGGAAAGACAGCTCTCGTGACACAGCAAGTCATTTGGGTGAGAGCGGCCGTGACGTAACATCTGCATTCACCAATCCCATCGCCCATTTGATCGCTTCCGTGTACATCTCTTGCAGCCGGGGGTCGTCCCAGTTGTCCCTGGGGTGACCGAGGGTTGAATAATAGACGCGTCCCTTGCCGTACATCTTCGCCCAAGTCACCGCAAAATCCCGATCGGTGCGATGGACTGTGGACTTCGACAAGTCGAGCTTGCTGGCATCGAGACGCATCAATACCCGCACTTTGTCGCGAGAATAGTTTCTGATCTGGTAGATCTCGTCTTTCAGAACGAAGGACGCGCCCCACTGCTGCATCCCGGGAAACAGTGGATCTTCCACGACGATAGGGGCGTCGAACGTTCCCCACGGATGCTCGTCGAAGTAACCGCCGATCATCTCGCCGTATTCCGGCCACTCGGTAAAGGTGATGGTGGCGCTGTGAACGCCGATGAATCCCTTGCCGTCGTCATGGACGAACGAAAGAAGATCTGCCTTCTGTTGCGAGTCCATCTGCAATTCGCCACCGGTGAAGAAAAGCACGGCGTCGAAGTCATTCAGGGTTTTGGCGTTGTATTCCAGTTTCTTCTTGGTGAGCACTTCTGTATCGGTGCGGATGGTGGTATCCCACAATCCGCTCTTCTCTCCCAGACGTTCGATCGTGGCCAGTGCGTGGGAAACGGATTCGTGACGATATCCTTTTTCCTCTCCCAGTACCAAGAGATGCTTCTTCTGGAGATTCTGGGCCTGGCCTGCGCAGAAACTGCAACACGTCAACAGGATAAGCACGGCACCCCAACGCACATTCTTCATAAGTAGCGGTCCTTTACGGCGTTGATCCCGCAGCGGTAGATACTGTCAGCATTCGCCCATCGATGACCGTCAGGCTCGGCCAGGCCAGGCTGTTCACAAAGATCTTGTTGCTTGCGCTATCGACAGCAATTGCATAGGGCCCGTCACCAGCCTTTACTGTGGCGGTCACTGAATTACTCGCACCTTCGATCACAGTCACAGTGTTGTCGTGGGTATTCGCGACAAATACTCTGTGCGCGCCTGGGTCGACGGCGATAGCCTGAGGGCGAACTCCCACGCTTATGGTCGCAATGATTGAATTGGTGGCGCCATCAATCACCGTCACGCTATTGCTTGCATAGTTCACGGCATAGACCCGGCCATTAGAAGAGTCCACAGCGAGGGCGCACGGAATGTCTCCGGTATCCACCAGCGTCGTGGCATTCGTTCTCCCATCAAGCACCGTGAGATTCGAGCTGCCTGTGTTGGTCAGATATATCTTGCTCGTCGCGGAATCCACCGCGATTCCCCAAAGATGGGTGCCTGCAGCGACCGTGGTTGTGCTATCGTCCGCGCCATCGATCACCGTCACGCTGTTACTCTCGTAGCTAATCAGGTAAAGGCGGTTGGTAGCTGGATTCACGGCAAGCGCATCTGCCTGCACACCAACTTTCAAAGTGCTCGCCGCGTTGGTTGTTCCGTCAATGACCGTCATGCTATTGCTGAAAGTCTTTGAGATATACACCTTGTTGGTGACAGGGTTCACTACGATCGCGTAGGGAAGATCTCCCACATTAACCGTTGCAACGACCTGGTCAGTTGCCCCATCGATCACGCTTACATTGCCACTTCCCGAGTTGGCCACATAGATCCTGTTAGTGATCGGGTTGATCGCGATCGCTTCGGGATCGGCTCCCACCTTTATCTTGGAAGGGGAATGGCCAGAGCTGTCTACCACGGTCACATCGCCAGTGGCGGTATTCACCGCGTAGGCTCTGTGGGTCTTGAGATTTAGCACAATCCCGTGAGGACTGATTTCCATTCCGCTCGGTGGCGAAAAGGCCGCCCCAGCGGATCCTAGGCCAAGCCAATTTGCCGCGTTCTCGATGACCTTATTCTGAATTGGGCTGGTGAAGATCTTGTCTCCGTGCCCGACATTCATGTAAATCATTTTGTATTTTGTGTTTGTCCATACAACGGGGAGATCGCCACCGGTGAGAACGTCCTTCAGACCAAGCGGATAATTGGAAGGATCGAGTGTGGCCAGGACTCGCACATCCTTGTTGAGGCGTGGACTCGGTTTCCAAACGTACCACTCGTTGGCGGGCGATTCGTAGGAGTCGGGAATGCCCCTTGCGACTGGATGAGCCCGGTCATCGATGACGAGCTTTGCGGGCAATGGCGGCCAACTATTAATGTGAAACACCGCGCCCCCCAGGAAATCGACGAACCACGGCCAGTGCGTGTCTTTGTCGTTATATCCGGAGGCGTGAAAGCCCAGCCATGCGCCGCCATTTTCCATGTAGCGTTGAAACGCTTGCCTTTGCTCTGCATTGGTGGGCGAGTCGTCGAGCCAAACAACCAGTTGGTACCCTCTCAAATAGGCGTCGTTCAGGTGTTCCCAGTTGGTCGTCGAGTCAAATGTAAAGTTGTCGTTGGCCGCGCGCGCGGCAAAGAATTTCAGCGCGGTCTCAGCAAACTGCACATGGTCGGGCTCAACGTTCGTGGAGTAAAAGGCGAGCACCTTGAACCGTTGTCGTTGAGCGACGCTCGGCGTAGCGATGCCCAGAACTAGCAAACACACGAACATAAGAACATAGATCTTCATTGGCCAGCCGCCCAGAAGATCGAATTGCTGACAATTTTTGTGAACGCGGAGTTCTCAAACAGTTCGGGATGGTGTCCCATGAAAATATAGACATTCCTCGCCTTGTAGTGCTCGTTTGTCCAGATCACCGGATGGTCTCCCATCTTTTTGGGAGAGTCTGGCGTATACGTGGCTTCATTCACCCGAGCCAAGACGCGAACGTTCGCGCGCGGAGACTTGTCGTAGGTGTACCACTCCTCCTGATCGACCGTGAAAGAGCCACCCACATTCTTCATCACTGCGTGCGACGGATCTTCCACGACGACGGTCGCGGTGGCGAATTTCGCAATGTAGTCGGTGAATCTGATTCCTCCCATGAATTGGGAGAACCATGGCCACATCTGGGTTCCGTCAAATTCTCCCAGCAACGTCGCGTGATGGAATCCTATCCATCCCCTTCGGCCTTCCTCGATGTATTTGATGAATGCCGCCACAGCGGTTGGGGTCCAGCCGTAGGGAGGATAGTTCAGTTGGATGAACAATTGGTAGCGAGACAGGAATGCATCGTCAATCTTGTCGGTGTTCTCGATGTAGTCAACAGAAAACTTGTTGTCGGCCGCCAGCTTCTGCAGCCACACTTTCGCGGCATCGACAAACGGTCGATGGATCCCACCTGCCTCCGCCAGAGCTATTACTTTGAACCTGGGGTTGGAGTTCTGCGCCATGCTTCCGCTTGCGAAGAAGACCAACAGAAGAGCGACTCCCCAACAGCAACGATAAGAATGAAACCACGAAACCAATCGCGAGAAGCGCATTCGGTCTCCATCTTTGCAATTTACGAAGTGCCGCTGCGAGGCTGCGGGCTAAAGTCCCAACCGCAGCGATTCGGTGCTGGCTCGTGCAACCATTTCCTACCCTGGAACCAGCTTGCACATTGTACGCCAACCATACTTAGGAAGCATTACAATGTCTCGGAGGGTAGATGTTCAGTCGCCCATTAGGCCTTGAAACTTGGTGAGCGACGCGCCCGTCGACGGCGCTCTGCCAGATAGCTTCGCAGCAATCGAAGAGCGTCTCGGTCGAGTGTCTCAAATGAAGACCCACATTCTCTCTAGACCATCGATCAAAGCATTGCCGGGGATCTCACAGTGACGAAGGAACGCGTTTTAGTCGGAAGGCCTCCTCTGATCCGGCAGACAAATGCTCAAATCCTGCTGAAGCTTCTACGCGAAACAGGGCCATGCTCGAAGGCCGATCTCGTTCGGGCATCCGGATTGAGCGCACCTTCGGTAACAAATGTAGTAGCGCATCTCGCGTCGGCGGGGCTGGTCCAGCCCGTTGGCGAGGGAGACTCAACCGGTGGGAGACCGCCCGACATTCTGCGTTTCAGGGCTGAGAGAGGCTGTGTCGCTGGGGTGGAAGTCGGCCCTGACTCTCTTCAGTTTCTTCTTGCCGACTTGGACGGGCGCGAACTTGCAAGAGGACGACGTCCTCTCGAGAGAAGCTCATCGACGCCAGCCGCAGTCTGCGCACGGATAGGCAAGGAGCTGCGGGCGTTGCTGTGCGCGCAGAAGCAACCGGAAGGGCAATTGCTGGGGCTTGTCGTGGGAGTTCCCGCTATCGTGAATGTTGACGATGGGATCGTGGTCGCGCTTAGCGCTCTTCAGGATTGGAGCAATGTACCTCTCGGAGCCATGCTGGGCGGCGAGTTCAAATGCCATGTGGTTGTCGAAAACGATACCAACCTGGCCGCGCAGGGTGAATACTATCGCGGAGCAGCGCAAGGGGAAAAGGACTTCGTCTTCATCACCATCGGCGAGGGTGTCGGTGCCGGCATCTTCGTCGGAGGCAGCCTGCATCGCGGATCCCAATGGTCGGCCGGAGAGATTGGATATCTGCGAGTGCCCAACATCTCGAGGGAGCATCCCACGATCCATAAATACGGAAAGCTCGAGAAGTTGCTGGGCGCTCCCGGAATCCTGAAGAGCTGGCGTGCAACCAAAGGTCCTGGGACACGTCCGAAGGCGAATCACGCTGCCGATGTTTTCGACCTTGCGGCTGCGGGCAATGCCCAAGCCCGGCAGCTCCTAAAGCAGCGAGCCACTATTTTGGCGGACATTGTCCTGGACTTGGCGCTCATCCTCAACCCGAGCGTTATTTTGCTTGGTGGCGAGGTGGGCAATCATCCCCTTCTGCAGCAGGAAGTAGAGAGCCTGCTACAGGGAAGTGAGTTCGCGGTCGTGCGCGTCAGATTGGGCGCGCTCGGTTCGTCCGCGGTGTTGTGGGGAGCGATTTGTACTGCGCTCGAGCCTGCCGTTCTTGGCTTGCTGCAAGCCAAGAGTCCCGCAAGCTGATCCCCTTGGAGCAACCACCAATTCAAGTAGTTATGGACGGCCGACTTCATAATGAACAATACATTAGATTGTGAATCGCTGGTTCAGCCATGGTCAAGACGTCATCAGTCCTCTCTTCGACGCAAAGAGCAAAGCAGGGTCGTTTGCTGACGCAAATAGATGCTTGCGAAGTGCTGCAAACACTGCGCGAACAGGATTTCGAGTCACGTGCGGCCTTGAGGCGGGACTGCGGACTCTCGCCGGCCCGGCTGTCGGCGGCGATCTCATTCCTGGAGAAGAAGGGTCTGGTCGAAGAGTTGGGCCAGGGCAACTCCGCCGCCGGTCGGCGGTCCGGTTCCCTGCGCATCAACGCACGCTATGGATACGTTATTGGCTTGGACATCGGCGGAAGCAACTTGCGGATCGCTCTGGCCGACATGAAAGGCACCGTCCTGGGCAAGTGGTCCGCATCCACCAAACGAACCTCTTCTCCCGATATGGTCATCGAACAAGTCCGCAAAGGAGTGACGTTTTTACTGCAGCAGACGTCTGTACCGCGCCGTTCCCTGCTAGCTATCGCTGCCGGCGCGCCCGGCATTACCGACGTGGACTCTGGCGTCGTGGTTGCAACTTCGTATCTAAGGGGATGGCGGAACGTTCCTCTCCGGAGTTTGCTGGAATCGGCTTTTCACATTCCGGCCGCGCTGGAAAATGATGTAAGGGTCGCAGCCATCGGAGAGAACTGGCTGGGTGCCGCGCGCGGCGTCCCGAATTTTGTGTTTCTTGCCATTGGAACCGGAATTGCCGCTGGCGTCTTCGCCAACGGCAAGCTGATTCATGGCATCGATTGGACCGCGGGTGAGGTCGGCTACATGCATGTTCCGGGCACACCAGAGAAGGCCGCCGAGCGGGGCGCACCCGGATCCCTTGAAAGTACAATCGGCGGCGATGGCATCCGGCAACAGTGGCTGCGTCTCTGTGAAGGACCGGGCGTTCCGTTGAACCGCGACCTCACCGCAACGGAAATCTTCGAACTTGCGCATGCCGGAGATATGCGGGCGGCGAGCGTACTGAATCGGTCGGCGCAAGTTCTGGCCTATGCGGTCTACAACATCTCCCTTGTGCTGAACAGTTCCCTGTTCGTGCTGGGTGGGGGAGTCGGCATGAGTGTACCCCTACGTGACGCTACGCAGCGCTTTCTGCAGCAGTACAACGAACCGGTTCGGCCAAAGCTGATCATCAGCAGTCTAGGGCAGGATGCACAGCTGATTGGCGCGATTCGCCTGGCGCTGAACAAAGTAGAAGCGGGCGTCGGTCTGAAGTTGTAGGTCTGCCCCTAAGCCTTTTCTGGCAGAATCCCCTTTCCTGCCACGGCTTGGTTCACACCTGCTTAGGAGCACTGATGCTCTCAAGATTGCGGCCGCATGTTTCGGGTACAACGAATCGAACGAAAACAAGCGTTACTATGCTGAGCGTTCCATAGATGGCAAAAGTGCCAGCACTACCGAGGGCATTGATCAGGGACAAAAATGTCAGCGAGACGGCAAAGTTGGCGATACCCGAAAACAGTGTTCCGGCCGCGACGCCGCGCCCGCGGACGCGCAAAGGAAAAACTTCCGCTACCAGAATCCACGCAATCGCTCCAAGGCTGAACGCGAAACACGCGATGTAGACCATAAGACAAGCAATTGCCACCGCGCCTAGTGACGAGCCCAGCGCCACTGTGTGACTAAACGCGAAAGAAAGTGCGAAAAGCGCAATGGTCATGCCGCTAACGCCGGCATAGAGCAACGGCTTACGCCCGACCCGGTCGACCAGCGCGATCCCCACTACCGTCGCAATAACGTTCACTACGGAAACGAGCAGGGTCGCGAAGATAGCGCTGGCATGCGAAGCGCTTCCTGCCAGCTCAAAGATTTGAGGCCCGTAGTAGATGATGGTATTGATGCCGGTAACCTGCTGCAGCACAGTCAGCCCGACCGCGATGAAGAGCGCGCCCCGCACCGCCGGACTCCAAAGCGCGCTCCAACTCTGCTCCATGGGCGTCTTGAGTCCTTCTTCAATATCGGCGAGAAATTGTTGCACCCCGAGGGCATCTGTATAGCTGTGCAGCACGGCCTCGGCTTCTTTCGGACGGGCGTGCGCAAACAGCCAGCGCGGGCTTTCGGGAACGGTAAGAACTACGACGAGAAAGAAGATCGTCGGCACTACAGCGATGCCGAACATCAGTCTCCATGCCTGTTGCGTGGCAAGCCAGTAGCCCACGAGATTTGCCAGCGCAATCCCTAACGTCAACGCGAATTGATAAAGCCCGATCAGCATACCCCGCGACTGTGGCGGAGCCAGTTCGGAAACGTATACGGGGGCGGTCACAGAGGTGAAACCGATTCCGATGCCAATGATCGCGCGAGCCACGATCAGCACCAAGACGTTGGCAGACAGAGGCGCCAGCAACGAGCCCACAATGAAGATGCCTGCCGCCCATACCAGTGTAGCGCGACGGCCAATACGATCGGCGACCACCCCTCCCACCAGAGCTCCGATCATCGCTCCGATAAGCACAACGCTGACGACCAGTTCCTCCATCAGCGTCGAAAGCGCGAAGGTGCGTTTGACGAAGAGCGCAGCGGCGGCAATGATGCCCATGTCATAGCCGTAGAGCACACCGCCCAGTGCGGCGATCGATGAGATGCGAAGGATGAAACCACGATTCACCTTGGGAAGTGGAGCAGGAAGTGCGGCGGAAACCGGGTCAGGCACGCGTTCACCTCAGAACCATGATACTGAATAGTTTATAATCATTCATTAAAAACATAACGCAATACTTGGCGCCCGTTCCGCCAAGGGGGACTATGGGAGACCAAAAGAACCAGGAATTGCGCTGGATCGCTGGAATTGAGCCGTCGGCGGAAATGCTCACGCGGAGCATGACGTCGATCTACGAAATGGAATGCCGGGAACAACCGGAACACCTCGCTCAATTGCTCCGCGCCTACAAAGAGGACAAATCGATCACGGACGAAATGGATCGACTGCGACAGATGTCGCTTTCTCCGGGTCCGATATTGTTTATCGGGATGGGAGCTTCCCATTGCTCTTCCCTTACCGGTGCCTCTTTCCTGCAGTCACACGGACGGTCTTCTTTTGCTGTTGATGCCAGCGAGTGGCTGCACTACGCGCGCGAAGTATGGAACCAGTCCGCCGCCTCCGTCCTCCTAACCACTTCCGGGGAGAGCGCGGAACTTGTGCAACTGTGTCAGGAAGAATTACAGAAACCGGTCGCTCTACTCTGCAATAACGAAAAGAGCACCTGCTGGCGGTCAGCCCAGATTAGGCTTCCGATCCTGGCCGGGCCGGAGTATGGCAACGCCACCAAGACCTACACCAACGCGACTGCGGCATGCGTCGTGCTCGCCTCCCATATCCTGGGGCGTGCATGGCACGAGGATGCAGAGCGCACAATGGCGATGTATTCTGCCGCCCTCAATCGAGTATTTGATCTGCGCAGCGAACTGGAAGGATTCTGTCGTGGAGCGGTGAACATTGAGGTGATTGGGCGAGGGCCAGCGTATGGCGGCGCCATCATGGGCGCTCTGTGTATTCGCGAGATGACGGGCCAGCGTGCATCTCCTCACTCCGGGGGCGGGTTCCGTCACGGGCCCATACTCGACGTAAATGAGTCGCACGTCGCCGTCATTCTAGCGTTGGGACGAGCGGCGGAACTGGGAGTGAAGCTGGCCCACGACTGCCACGCGCGCGGAGGTAAAGTCATTCTCGTTGGAACCGAAGAACAGCAGCCTTCCGAGAGATTGATGCCGGTGAAAATCGCCGCTGTGCCGGAACCCTGGGAAGGCATCACTTCACTCATCGTTCCGCAGGCACTGACCCTTGCGATTGCCGAACGCTGTGGCGCAAAACTGGCCCCGCGTTTTCAGTACGGAATTATGGCCGAGTAGCCTCAGCGATCCATCCTCGTGCCACCCGAGGATCGATATTCGGTGTTCCCTGTCAGCATCGCCCTGCGAGTCGATCGGATTCCCCACGTGCTTTCCAGTTCCTGGAATCGTACTCCTGTGACATGCTGCTGCAATCTACCCCTAATCGCCTTTAAATCATAGAGATCCACTGGGTTGGGCGCTAAGGTGGTCCAATTGCAACATACTTATCATTTCCAGAAAAGCCATCCGCGCCACATTTTTTGGACCGCGCCGGGCGGGTTCCTGTTGGTTCTCATTGGGCATTTGGGAACAAAACCGGAAGTGGAGTCGAGCGTCCCATCGCGATGAACAACCGGATAACCGGGTGCCAGTTGCGCCGGAGTTCTTTGGTAGCGCTTGGAGTCAATCTCATCGAATGCATGCCACCGTCAGGTGGGGCAAGGACAACGTGAGGTCCTATGACCTTGAACAACGGACAGCTATACCAATCTGGCAAGGATGACCCCCACTGCAAACCGGCGGGTTCGCATCGAACCGAGCAAATCTCTGAGCTGAACCAATCATCACCAAGTACGACCGACGGTCCCAAGTACAGCTGGTTTGGTGCTCCGATTCATCGACAATTGCTGCTTGGGATACTTTTCTTAGCCGCATTCCTGATCTCGGACGGGTCATCGACAGCATCTCAGGCGTGGGAGGGGGCGCCGCCCTGGTACCTGCCGGTTGGTTTGACGCTCGCTTTACTGTTATGGGGAGGAAGGCGGTATCTGCCCGCGGTATTCATCTCCAGCCTTGCCGCCGCCGTAATCAACTACCACCGGCCGTTACTTTCCTGGTGTGGGGTGCCGGGGTCGATCGCGATATACCTGGGTTACGTTGGCGCAGCAGAGATGCTCAGAGGGCGATGGCGCATCGATCCACGTCTCAGGACTTCGCGCGATGTCAGACGATACATTGTAATTTCCCTCGTCGCGGCGATCTTCAGCGCTCTGTCGGGAATGCTGACGGTTCTGGGAGACGGCCGGATCAACCGATCCGATGCTTTCAGGACGATGGTTGAGTGGTGGGCCAGCGATGCGCTTGCGATCATCGCCTTTACGCCTTTTCTGCTGATATATGTGGCTCCGCTGGTGCGAACGTGGTTACGGTCGGGGAACAAGTTTCTCCTGTTCGCCGCCTGGCGCGATCGGCTTTCCGCAGTCGATGCCTTCGAAATCGCCGCACAATCTGCAACGGTTGTACTCGCGATCTGGCTCGTGTTCGGTTATGCACCGGCAGTGCCGTATCAGCCTCTTTATCTCCTCTTCATTCCCGTCATCTGGGCTGCCGTCCGGCGCGGTCTACCAGGAGCAGCCTTGACCACGTTCGCGATTGGTGTCGGAATGACATTCGCAGCGTGGGCCACTCACGCACACAGCGGATCGCTACCCCGGATGCAACTCGCCATGATGGCGTTGGGGTTGACGGGTCTCTGCCTGGGAGCGGTGGTCACGGAACACAAGCGGTCTATACAGCAGTTGCGCTTGAGCGAGGCAGGACTGAAACAGGCACAGCGGGTCGCTCACCTGGGCAGTTGGACGCTGGATCCGAAGACAGAACGGGTTATCTGGTCCGACGAGTTGTACCGAACGTTTGCCCTCGATCCTTCTCTTCCGGCCCCCTCGCTCTCGGAGCAGATGCGCATGTTCACGGCGGACAGTTGGACACGGCTGACGGCTGGTCTTGACGAGGCACTGCGCACAGGGGTGGCCTACGAACTTGAGTTGGAGATCGTACGTTTCGACGGCACCGAGGGATGGATCCTGGCCCGCGGCGAACCCGAACGAAACGCAAATGGCACTACCACAGCTGTCTGCGGGATTGCCCAAGACATTACCGAACGCAAACGGTCCGAGGCTGAACTCCTGTCCAAAACGGCATTTCTGGAGGCGCAGGCAAATTCGACTCTGGACGGCCTCTTGGTCGTGGGCGAGTCCGGTCAAAGGATCCTGCAGAACCAACGATTGGTAGACCTGCTCAGAATCCCCCCCGAGGTCTTCGCCGAGAGCGGCGATCGGATGATGCTCGCTCATGTCGTTTCGCTCACTGTCGATCCGGAGTCGTTTCTGGCTCAGGTTCAATACCTCGACGATCATCGTGGCGAGACCAGCCGCGACGAAATCGAACTGAAGGACGGAAGGACTCTGGACCGCTATTCTGCTCCCGTCAACGATAAGAATGGCACACACTACGGTCGGATTTGGACCTTCCGTGATATTACCGAGCACAAACAGGCAGAACAGGAGTTGGTGAAAGCAAGAAAGTTAGCCGAAGCCGCTAATGCTGCCAAGAGTGAGTTTCTGGCAAACATGAGCCATGAGATCCGTACCCCTCTAAACGGTGTGATTGGCATGACCGACTTGGCTCTCGACTCGCATCCCGAGCCGCAGCAACGTGAGTACCTTGAGACCATCCAGTCGTCGGCCGAGTCTCTGCTCACAGTCATCAACGACATCCTTGATTTTTCCAAGATCGAAGCTGGGAAGCTGGATTTAGAGGTTACCGACTTCAACCTGCGCAACTGTTTGGAAGAAGCTCTGAGGTCTCTGGCCTTGCGTGCGGATGAAAAAGGGGTCGAGCTCTTGTGCGACATCGCCTCGGACATGGCTGAAACTGTCCGCGGAGACGCCATGAGGCTGCGCCAGGTTGTCGTTAACTTAGTCGGCAATGCGATCAAGTTCACCTCTGTGGGCGAAGTAGTCCTCCGCGTTGAACTGACAGCCAAAGAAGAAGAAAGTGAGTCTCAAGATGTACTCTTTACCATTGCCGACACCGGCATCGGTATTGCTCCCGACAAGCACGAGGCGATTTTCAACCCATTTGCTCAGGCCGACGCGTCAACCACCCGCAAGTATGGCGGAACGGGGCTGGGACTCACCATTTCTGCACGGCTGGTATCGATGATGGGAGGAAAGATCTGGTTCGAGAGTGAGGTGGGATGCGGGAGCCAATTCCACTTCACGGCCCGGTTAGATTCCGTTGCTCACAAAGCGGAGCCCAAATCGATGGTGCCTTACGAAGCATTACGTGGTACCAGGGTTCTCATCGTGGATGACAATGCCACCAATCGCAGGATCTTGCAGGACATGTTGACGCGCTGGGAGATGCTGGCCCGGTCGGTCGAGAGCGGGGAGGAGGCATTAGCAGAGCTCGTGTCGGCACGGACGTCGGGTCATCCCTACCACGTGCTTTTGACCGACATGCATATGCCCAACCTGGACGGCCTTGGTTTGATTGAGAAGATCCGAAGCCTGCCCGAGTTATCCGCGACCGCCATCATTATGCTGACATCCGCGGGACATCGGGAAGACATGGATCGTTGCAGAGAGCTGGGGGTTACGTCTTACCTTCTCAAGCCGGTTCGCAAATTGGAGTTGCAGGTTGCGATTGGAAAAGCGCTCGGCGAAAAGGGTCTCAGCGCTCAGCCTGCCACTGCGGCGCAACGGGATCCAGTGGCACGGGTCAGGGCCTTGCGCATTCTCGTGGCCGAGGACAACCGTGTGAACCAAACGGTTGCCGTCCGTACTTTGGAGAAAATGGGGCATTCTGTGGTCATCGCAAACGACGGGCAGGAGGCGCTCTCCTTGCTTGCCCAACTAACCTTCGATCTCGTGCTTATGGACATCCAGATGCCCCGAATGGACGGACTAACAGCCACGAGAAAGATTCGAGAATCCGAGTTGCCCGGACACCCACAAATGCCAATCATTGCCATGACTGCTCTTGCGATGAAAGGGGACAAAGAGCGCTGCCTGGAAGGCGGAATGAATGGCTACGTCTCAAAGCCTATCAACCGGAAGGAATTGGAAGAAGCGATTGCCAGCGTGGTGAAAGGTCTGATGAATACTGGTCCTGCAGACCCGGAGACGAACAGCAGCAATGCTTTTCCAACAAGCCCTTTCGGTTGGGACTCCGGGGAAGTCCTGGATGGACTGGGTGGCGATAAGCAGCTCTTGCGCGAAATCGTTGAGATATTCCTCGCTGAAACTCCTAAGAATCTGGAAGCGATGCGACAGTCTATATCGCGAAAAGATTCGAAGAAGGTCGAGAGGATAGCCCATAGCCTCAAGGGAGAATTGGGCTATCTGCGGGTTCCAGCGGCGTCCCAGAAAGCTCGCGAGCTTGAGGAGATGGGCCGAGCAGGTGACCTTCACTGCGCTGCCGACTCATTTGCCGCGCTGGAAGCAGAAATCTTGGCAGTCATCGACTCCATGAAAAGGGCGAATGGCGCGACGCCGGAGAAGGCTCTGGCCGCCAAAGGCGGAGCGGGCCAATAAGAATGGCTCGTCGGGCTTCCATCTCTTGCTAGCACAAAGCTCGACCATGTGCTCAGAACCCGACAATGAGCAAATGGCGGTCTTTACAGCCGTTTGGTGCTACTCTCGTTGCTGCCGGCGTTTTCTAGGCCCCGATTCTTATGACCGCCGCAAGCCGATCAGCCTTGAAGTCTCTGCTGCGTGGCGTAGCCTGGTTGTTGTTTGCGGTCGCGGGTTTGACATTTTGGGTCGGAGGAACGGCAATCAGCGCGTTTACCAAGGCCGACCGAATACTGGCTGAAATGTTGGGCATCGCTATTGCACTCGCGAGTCTTGTGCTCGGCCTTGTCGCGAAAAATACCGCAGACGATCTTGACGAGGGCGAAGACTCGTCAGTTCGATGAGTTCTATGGCAGTGTTTGGCTCGGTCGGAATCCAAAATACTCAGCGTGGCTGCCCAAGGACGACCTGGAGCACCCTGTGCAAAAGTGAGCATTCTTGAGCGCGGCTTCGAGCTAGAGTGGCCTTTTGCCGCGAGAGTCGTCAGATACCCACGCAACAACAGGAGAAGCCATTGTCAAAACATGATACGGTCACCAAACGCAAAAGACGCCCCAAGTCTGCGAAGCGTGTAGACTACACCGCACGAACCATGGCCGTTCTGAGGAAACTGTCGGATGCGGCGAAGGTAAGTGAATCTCAGAAGTCGTCCCCGAAAAATGTGTAGTTGCTGCAACTCACGTCTGGGCCGATGGCCCGCCTCGTGACGAGGTGAACAGCAAACTTCCGACTAGTGACCACCCTCGCAGTATTGCGGCGGTGCTATCCCGTGAGCACCCGGATCCATTCCATCGCTCACGACGGTGCGGAGTGCTCCGAACCAGTAGAACTCGCCGAGATCAGTATCGGCTCCATTCGTAATGCGCCACTGACTCTTGCGGCCGAGTGTAGACGCTTCACCGCGCGTTGACCTTCTCCCTTCATCCCCGTAACATTCTCGCCAGTTGTCCCACGCCCTCCCAAACTGGTCAAAAAGAATTCGAGGCTGACCATCTTCGGTTACCGTGGAACCACAATGATTCCGAATTCACCAGGAGGTCGGCGCCATCGGCCCTCGCCAGTCACCAAACCTTTCGTCCGGACGCTCCTCCTTGTCTTAGTAGTCAAAATTTCAAGCTTCATCCCAGCGCTCTGCGCACAAGACGCGCGACCAGGTCCGATCGAGTTCACAAACGTAACTGCCGCGGCTGGCATCAAGTTTGTGCACTTCAAGGGGAATAAGGGCATCTCGATTAATCGCGAGGAGTTTGGTCCGGGAGTCTGCGTCGCCGATTTCGACGGTGACGGCTGGCAGGATATTTATTTCGTGAATGGGCTTGATCTCTACAATCGGGGCATTTCGGTCAGCAATGCGCTCTATCGCAACAACGGGGACGGCACTTTCACCGATGTCACTGAAAAAGCCGGTGTACCCGGAACCGGATACGGGCTCGGTTGCGTGTGGGGAGATTTCAACAATGACGGCTTCCCCGATCTTTTTGTGACGCAATACGGTCGCAATGTTCTGTATCGCAACAATGGAAATGGAACCTTTACTGACATCACAGACAAGTCTGGCGTAGCTGGTACTGAATCGGGCGCATTTCATTCTGGAGCGACATTTTTTGACTATGACCGCGATGGCTGGCTCGATCTCTACGTCGGGAGCTACGTCACTTTAGGCGACAAACGTTACTGCCAGTTGGGGGACATGCTCAGCAGCTGCGCGCCGAGCGCGTATCGCGGCAGCCTGGACGCGCTCTATCACAATAATCACGATGGTACCTTCACCAACGTGACCGCCGCAGCCAAGATCTACCAGCCCGAAGGCAAGAATCTCTCGGTCGCGTCCGCCGACTACGACGACGACGGATGGCCTGATTTGTTCGTCGCCAACGATGGCCTGAATGCCTATCTCTACCACAACGAACGGAACGGCACGTTCAAGGAAATTGGACTGGTCAGTGGAATGGCTCTAGCCGCCCAGGGAAAGTCCATGGCCGCGATGTGCATCTCCCTTGGAGACTATGACAACGACGGGCGGCTCGACCTATACATCTCAGACTTTCAACGGTCCTCCGATCATCTTTGGCACAACGAGGGCAAAGGATTTCTTGACGAGGTCAGCGATCAAGCCGGCATCACCCGGCTGACGCGCGAGGTGCTCAGTTTCGGCGGCGGCTTCTTCGATTATGACGACGATGGTTGGCTGGATATTTTCATCGCCAACGGCCATGTCTATCCCGAGGTGGAGCAGGCCACGCCGGGAACTCACTATAGGCAGCTCAATTCTTTGTTCCACAATGAAGGAAACGGCAGGTTTACTGAGGTCAGCAAGTTGTCCGGTACCGGCTTTGCAACCCCCTACGTAGGTCGGGGAGTCGCCTTTGCGGATTTCGACAACGATGGATTTGTGGATGCGGTTGTGGCGAACAACGGAGATTCGCCACTTCTGTTGCACAACGGCGGCGGCAACGGTAACCACTTCCTCAATTTCAGACTGGTAGGAACAAAGAGCAATCGCGACGCGATGGGAGCCCGCATTCGCATAGCTGCCGGCCCGCTATCGCAAATCCGCGAGATTGCCGGGGGAGGAAGCTATCTTTCACAAAGCGACTTGCGTGCAAATTTCGGCCTCGGCAAGACAAAGCGTGCAGAAACCGTCGAAATCGAATGGCCCAGCGGGCAACGGCAGGTTTTCCGTAATGTCGAGGCCGATACGTTCTACTTGATCGAGGAAGGAAAAGACCAGCTTCAACTGCAGCAATTCGTGCGCAAACAGCGGTGAGGCTTGGAACAATCAGCCTCCAGATGCTCACACCGTCAAAGTGCACGGGCGTCTTCCTAGCGAAACCTTCGGATCAAAAGAGTATGCCGATCCGAGCGGTAGAGACCCAACACATAGAGCGCAGTCTTACCCTTTGTCGAATAGATCACTTGGCGAATTCGGAGGACTGGTGCGCCGGTCGCAATACCCAGAAGGCGAGCGGTATGGGGATCGGCGGTTGTGGCATCGATTTCCTCGTCCGCGTGTGCAATTTCCAGTCCGTAATCGTGTTCCAGGATGGAAAAAAGGGAAACTCGGTCCAATGGCGCTTCGGTTAGGCCGACGAAGTCATCGACCGACAAGTAACAGGTCTCTATCGCAAACGGTTCATTCGCGCCCAGGCGCAGGCGTTCGACCTTAATTAGCCGGCTGGTGGCCGGCAGAGCAAGGCGCGCCGCAATTTCCTGCTCGGTATCAATCATGCCGAGAAACAGCAATTTCGAGGAAACCGACAGGCTCCGGCCCGACATTTGCTCGGTGTAGCTCATCAGTTTGTTGAAATGGATTTTTGGTGGAGCTACGAAGGTACCTGCCCCCCGACGACGTACGACCATGCCTTCGCGCTCAAGCCCCGCCAAGGCGTGGCGGGCTGTCATGAGACTAACCCGATGAATCTTCGCCAGTTCCCGTTCAGAGTTGACTGCATCTCCGGGCTTCAATTGCCCGGATTCGAGCCGTTTTAGGATCGCACCCTGAATTCTCTTGTACGCTGGCAGCCCGTTTCCCGGGGATTCTCGCATGAGCACTCCATTGGGCACGTGCACCATACTACAGGAGTGCTACATAGCTCAATATGAAATTATGAAGCGTCTATTTGCAAACTCAAGCCCTCGGCAATGAGACCAACTCGTGGCAAAGCCCCATGGCAGGTCGCTGGCAAGACCTTGCAAAAACAGGCCGGGCTGGCGCCATTCGGGTCGAGCAGCGAATTCTCTAATACTGAGTAGCAAATTCTTGAATGCCGCGGGTACTTGAAGCCCTACCTTCGTTCTATTTTTCATAGACACCGAGCCAGACGGCGGAAAGGGAGGCGTCCGGAATAGACCATTCGCCCTAAAAGAAAAGTACTACCTGCTGCATTTTTTTCTTGACCTAGGCGAGCGATGTGCTATATAGCATGACGCCATACAGTTTTGTGGGGCGAAGTGTATCGCCACAACGATGTCGGGGACAACTGCACAAGAGGAGGTTCTGTGATGACGGGTCGACGGTCAGTTGCATCTTGCTGCGTACTGCTTCTTCTGATGGCGCTTATGAGCGCCGTTCAACCTGCCTTCAGCCAGGAAGTAACAGCCGCCATCGTAGGAACCGTGGTGGATTCAAGTGGAGCGCCTATTAAGGGAGCGGCGGTCTCCGTGACCGATGTCGATCACGGCACGGAGTTCAATGTACAGACGAATGAAGCGGGTGCATACAACCTCACTCGCCTGACCGTTGGCACCTACACCCTCAAGGTGACGTCGCCGGGATTTCAGACCGCCGTGCATCCTCCCCTGACTCTGGTACTCAACCAGACCGCCCGTATCGACGTTCAGATGAAAGTGGGTAAGGTAACAGAAAGTGTGGAAGTTACTGGCGGCGCGCCGATCCTCAAGACAGAATCCGCCTCGGTGGACACGGTCATCGATTCCAGGACCAATGAGGAGTTGCCCCTGGCCGCGCGAAATTACGTGCAACTGACTCTGCTCGCGCCCGGCGCGGTGACGCCCAATCCCTCGAGCTTTAACAACGGCGACAATACCGCAAACGGGGGACGGCCGTATATCAACGGCAACCGGGAACAGGCCAACAATTTCATCCTCGACGGCATGGACAATAACCAGGTGTCGGACAACCTGGTTGGCTTTACTCCGGCGCCGGATGCTATTCAGGAATTCAATCTCATTACGCAAAATGCCTCCGCCGAGTTCGGAAATTATCAGGGCGGCATCGTGAGCACTACGATCAAGTCTGGCACCAACGGCTTCCACGGTGATCTGTGGGAGTTCTTCCGCAATGACAAGCTCAACTCGAACTCCTGGGAAAACAGATTTAACGGAAGTCCCAGGGCTAAACTGCGCTGGAACATGTTCGGCGGAACTGTCGGCGGCCCCATAATCAAGAACAAGCTGTTCTTCTTCTTCGACTATCAGGCACAACGCTTTGACCACCCTTCGACGACCAATCAGATCAGCGTGTTCACGGCAGCCGAGCGAGGGGGGGACTTTGGAGACATCTGCCCCGAAGGATTTACTGCGGGCCTCTGCGACAATCCGTCGCACCAACTCCACGATCCTCTGGTTGACGGGAATCCGGCCTTTCTGAACAACAGAATTACCGAGCCCATCGACGCAGTTGCGCAGAATCTGTTTAATTCTTCGCTCTATCCGGCTGCGAACGGTTTAGGGACACAGAATAATGCCAGCTATACCCAAGCCGGACTGGTCAACACCAGTCAGTACGACATAAAAATCGACTTTAACGCGAATACCAATGATCATTTCTTCGGCCGTTATTCGCATGCCAAGCAACACAATCCCACGGTCAATTCGTTTGCCTTGCTGGGCACGGGCTTTTCAGACGCTCCGATTGAGAACTATGTCGTCGACTGGAGCCATACCTTTAGTTCGAATACGCTGAATGATCTTCGCTTCGGGGTCAACCACGTCGTACTGCACAATGGCACTCAGTTCGCCGGCACCCTAGGCGACCTTGGCACGCAGCTAGGAATCGCAAACGCCAACGCCGGCGGGCCAGGGTTGCTTGCTCTAGGTTTCAATGGTGGAACGCCCAGTTCGCTCGGCACCGGCGTCCTCACCAATGTGGGCAGCACCGGGGGCCAACAGAGATTCCAGGACGCGGTGATTCAGGCTTCCGATGCGGTGGTCTTGACTCACAACCGCCATGTGTTCCACGTAGGCTTTGAGTACTGGAGGGACCGCATCAACACGTTCTACACCGGCAACAGTGGAGCGCTCGGAGCCATAGCTTTCAACGGCGCGTTCACGTCGTCGGATCCGACGAATGAAACTCCGGCCGTGGGTGGCTACGGCGGTGCCGATTTCTACCTGGGTCTGCCCTCCGCTTATGGCAAGGGCATCTCCGGCGGAGAGTGGGGCCAGCGCTCCACCATTTTTGCCGGTTATGTCCAGGACGACTGGAGAGCGACCAACAATCTCACCGTCAATCTTGGGCTGCGTTACGAAGCTCACACGCCTTGGGTCGAGATCCATGACAGACAGGGCAACTTCGATCTCATCTCAGGGCAGTTGATCGCTCCAAATTGTTCGAAGGTAGATGTTGGTACCGCCCCGGTGACTTGCAAGCAAGGCAGCCGCGGCCTCTACAATGGTACCTACGGATTAAAGGATTTCCAGCCCCGCATCGGCCTCGCCTGGACCCCTGCGATGTTGGGTGGCAAAACGGTATTCCGCAGCGCCTACAGTATCTCTTCCTATATGGAAGGCACGGGAACAAATCTGCGCCTGCCCATCAATCCGCCGTTCACCCCAGCCGAAACCTTGCAGCAATACAACAACATCCCGGTCCCGTTAACGACTACGGATCAGGGATTGGTCCCGGTAGGTGCGGCCAGCGATCCGTTTGCCGGATCTCTAGTCCGCGTTTGGGATCCTCATGTCCAGCCTGCCATCACGCAGCAGTGGAACGGGACGGTGCAGCACCAGTTCGGTACGAATACTATCCAGGCCGGTTATGTGGGGCAGCACGGGACGCACTTGATGGTCCCCATGCCCTACCTGCAGCGGCAGTTGCTTCCGGACGGTTCAACGGCGCCCAGCGTCTACTTCTCCGGGAATCCGGCGTTCCAGTCCGATATCTCTCAAATCTCCGGCACAGCGTCAGTGGGCAGTATGAACTACCACGCGCTGCAAACGGTTTTTCAGAAGCGTTACTCGAGCGGCTTGCAGTACCAGGTAGCGTATACCTTCTCCCGCTGCAGGACTGATAACAGCGGATATTACGGCAACTGGGGAGCGCAAGCATCCCCGGCGAATCCGTACTATCAGAATCTTTACAATCCCAGAGCCGATTGGGCAGACTGCTTCTTCGACGCCAAGCATGTGCTCAGCAGCTACGCGATCTACGACATTCCATTCGGTCGCGGCAAGCGATTTGGCCACGATATGAATCGTGCGGTAGACGCAATTGCCGGGGGCTGGTCCATTGCTCCGATTATTTCCATCCACTCAGGTTTCCCGTTGGCGCTGTATGATTTTGGCGCCGATTCCACGGGCACCAATTCGCGGGGACTGCGTCCAAATTGTGGACCCGGTGCGGGACGAGTCTTTGGCAGAAGAGCGGTGGTGGATTCTACCGGTAAGTATCTCGGCTACCAGTGGTTCGATCCCACACCCTACTCCGCGGCCGTGGGAACTTTCGGCAACTGTCCAGCCCAGGGTCCAGTTCGGGGACCGGGGTATGGCGACGTCGACCTGAGCTTACAAAAGAACTTCCTCTTCACGGAAAATGTAAAGCTTCAGTTCCGCAGCGACTTCCTGAATGCATTCAACCGCGTGAACCTGAATACCCCGGCGACCTCGCTGGGGGACACCCTGGGGCTGGTCAATACTTCTTCCGACCCACGAGTGATCCAATTCTCGCTCAAGTTGTATTACTGACGTGGCTGGTATCATGGGGCAGATGTTCGCGAACATCTGCCCCTTTTCTATGTTCCGACAACGCTACTCGGTTCTTGTTCTTGCCTTCGTCGCTCTGGCCGAGGCATTCGGGCAAACAACAAGACCAGTTCCCGTGAGTGACCCTGCATTGAACGCGCAGCGGGCCATCAAACTTGCCCAAAACGGTCGTTGTGAAGAGGCAGTACCAGCGCTCAAAAGAGCGTCCCAACGAATCGTCGACAAAACCGTGAAGCGCACCGCAGGCTTTGCCGGAGTACGGTGTGCGATGTTGACCAATCAAACGGACGCGGCGGTTGACTTCCTGCGCGGTTTAAACCACGAATTCCCTAGCGATCCGGAAGTTCTCGCTCTTTCCGTGCACACTTTTTCTGATCTCTCGACCAGGGCCGCGCAGCAACTGGCAATGACGGCGCCGAACTCCGCTGAAGCGCACAAGCTGAATGCGGAAGCTCTCGAGGCACAGGGAAAATGGGAGGAAGCGGAAAAGGAGTACAAATCCGTTCTCCAAAAGAATCCGCAACTCCCCGGAATTCATTTCCTTCTTGGCCGGTTGCTGCTCTCCAAGCCCGATCCCGGACCGACGGCCGCGGAAGACGCGAAAAAGGAATTCCAACAGGAACTTGAGATCGATCCGTCCAACGCTGGCGCAGAGTACGTGCTGGGAGAGTTGGCGCGCGAGGACAGTCAATGGCCCGAAGCCATTAAACATTTCTCTCGCGCTACCGAATTGGACGCTGGCTTTGGAGATGCATTTCTCGGGCTCGGCACCGCCTTGTTGTCAGCCAAGCAATTTTCTGAAGCCATTCCCCCGCTGCAGACTGCGGTCAAGCTGGAGCCCCGGAATCCAGGCGCGCATTATAATCTTGCGACTGCGCTGACACGCGCCGGACGCAAAGAAGAGGCAGATAAGGAATTCGAGATTCACCGTAGAATGACGCAGAAAGGCGATGCGGGACAAGAACAGCAGACCGCCGAGCCGCAAAATCCCAACTAGCCAACACCGATCTCCTATACACACGAGAAGCAGTGAACAGGCCCTCTGCACAGCCAAACCGTATCCAGTACCGTTCTTCCCGCCGCCAGTTCCTAAGGAATGTGGTAGGAGCTGCCGCGATCAGCGGATTGCCGCCTTTTCTGCGCGCGACGCCGGATACTATCTATCCATTTGAAGAGATCCCCGCGGACAAGAGCCGCATCCGCTGGACGCACACCTCGGGAAGATCCCCGGAGAGATTTCTTCCTGAAACCACCGGGCCGGGCTGCGCCTTCCTTGATTACGATAATGACGGCTGGATGGACATTTACCTCGTCAACAGCGGGAAGTGCGATTTCTATGATCCCACTCCGCCTTTGCGGAATGCGCTGTATCGCAATAACCGTGACGGCACTTTTACCGACGTCACTGAAAAGGCTCGAGTACCCGGAGGCGGATACGGCCAGGGAGTAGCCGTTGGCGACTACGACGGCGATGGCTTCGCTGACATCTATGTCACGCAGTATGGAAAAAGCATCCTCTATCACAATAACGGCGATGGAACGTTCACCGATGTGACGGAGAAAGCCGGCGTGGCCGCGCCGGGATGGTCATCCAGTGCTGTCTGGTTCGACTACGACAATGACGGCAAGCTCGATCTGTTTGTCTGCCAATTTGTAGAGTTCTCCAAAACCATAAATAAGTCTTGCGGCCCTGGCGAAGAGGGCAAACACGGGTACTGCATTCCTCGCCTCTACAAGCCCATGCCCAGTTGGCTGTTTCACAATAACGGCGACGGAACGTTCACCGACGTCAGCAAAACCTCCGGCATCGCCAATTCTCTGGGAAAGGCATGGGGCGTGGTCGCTACCGACCTTAATAATGACGGTCAACTGGACCTGTTTGTCAGCAATGACACCGTACCTAACTTCGTTTTCATGAATCGCGGAAAGGGGCGATTCGAAGAAAATGCCACCTATGCAGGAGTGGCCTACAGCGGCGACGGTCGGGCTCGCTCCGGCATGGGACTCGATTCCGCCGACTTCAACCAGGACGGATGGATGGACCTGTTCGTCGCCAACATCGATCTGGAACGTTTCTCCATTTACCAGAACAATCACGATGAGACCTTTGACGATCAGGCCGGCCCTACCGGAATCGGAATGGCGACACGGCTCATGAGCGGGTGGGGGCTTAAGTTTTTCGATTACGACAACGACGGTAATCTGGACCTGTTTCTCGCCAACGGTAATCCTGACGACCTGATCGAAAGCTTGCATAGTCAGGTGAAGTATCAGGAGCCGCTCATGCTCTTTCACAACACTGGCAAGAGCTTGCAGAATGTCAGTGCGCAGAGCGGTCCCGCATTCAGCAAGCCGTTATCGGCTCGGGGCATGGCAATTGGGGACTTCGACAACGACGGCGCAATCGATGTCCTTGTATCGGTCAACGACGGTGCCCCGGTTCTCTTACGCAACGCGGTGGGAAGTCAGAACCATTGGCTCGGAATCAATCTTGTCGGGACAAAGTCGAATGCCGATGCCATTGGCGCACGGATAACTTATCAGTCCGGAGATCTGAAGCAGCAGCGAATGAAGGTCGGCGGAGGCAGTTTTCTGTCTTCTCATGACCCGCGCATCGTGTTGGGCCTTGGGAAACGGACGAAGCTCGACTGGTTGGAGATTCAGTGGCCGCAACCCAGCGGCAAGATCGAGCGAATTGGCGAACTCCCCATCGACCGTTACATTACGATTGTCGAAGGTGCAGGCAAATGGAAATAACGGGCACCGGAAGCTCACCCAAACAGTGGATAGGGGCAATGTCAGCGGCTCGTTGGGCCAAAAAGGAGATCCGGTTAGAGCCGTGGAACGCGGCTTCCCTGTGAATAATGATTGCGAACGACCTTTGGGTGTACCCGAAAAGTACATGACACCGCCGACATTGTTAGAGAGGCGATGTTACGCCACCTGCGCGGGGCCTGCTACCATTGCCGTATGTTCAATTTTGGGAAGCCGAAAACAGCTGGCGACTGGATCATTCACATCGCGGGGGCCATCGTCGCGATATTCCTTGTCTGGTGGATGCTTCGGATGTACGTACTGTGAATGCACTCAACCCTCCTCCGGCGTGGTTAATGCGTGCTACGGCGATGCTTCTCCAGTTGCTCTCCGTCGTCTAATGCCGGAAACGAAGGGGGATGTCCGGTTGTCGATGCTCCTCAGTGACAAAATCGGCGGTCGCAACGGTCGCTGAGTATTCCGATTGATTTCCTCGATGCATGATACGAATTCCCGTGGCACCCCACTATTAGATCGGGACGGGGCGGACGAATTTGCTCGACGAACTCCCTCCTCGGCAAGCACCGCGTGCCAGAGCCCCATCCCCCACAGGAGAGTAAAACGATGTTCCGTATCTGTATCTCAACGTACTCACGACTTCTCATTGCCATCACTCTGCTTGTTGCTGGCCTGACCGCAGCCCAAGCTCAAATGCCCGCTGGACCAAGGCGCCCAGCGGCAGTTCCGGCAGATTATGTCATCACGCCATTCGGTTACTTCCATTCAAGCTGCGTCACGCACCTGGCGAAGGGGGATGAAGTGCGGCAAGATCAAAACGCGATCCGGCACGCGAATGGAGCCTTCGACAATATCCATGTGTGCGCCTATCCACACTACAAAGCCGACGGAGAAAAGATAACCGGGGATGAGCGGGCCGTGAAGGAGCCCACGATCGGCCATGCCTGGGTTGAATATGCGAGCACCACCACGACTGCGTCCTATGGCTATCTGTATGCCTACTGGACCGTCCCGCCGGCGCCGAGCACCAACGACGGCCAGACCGTGTACCTGTTCCCTGGCATGGAAGACTACAAGGATATTGTGACGATCATTCAGCCTGTCTTGGGGTGGAACTCCGATTATGCCTCAGCCTGGGGTATCGCCAGTTGGAATTGCTGCGCGAGCGGCACTGTTTTTGAGGCCCCGCCGCAGCCAGTCACTGCAGGAGATACGATCCTCGGCTATATGTTCGACACGTGTGCTGCGGGAACACTGTCGTGCCCCACATGGGACATCGTTACCTGGGATACGACGTCGGGCAAGTTCTCTCAGTTGATCAATACCTCAAGCCAGGGGCAGACCTTCAATTGGGCCTTTGCTGGCGCGCTGGAGGTCTATAACATCGCGCAGTGTGGCGACTACCCCGCCAATGGCTCGATCTCGTTCCATGACTTGGGCCTCTACAACTACAAGTTTGCCAAGATCGCCAATCCGGCCTGGTCCGTAACCAATCTATCCTCTGGATTGACTCCACAATGCGGCTACGGCGGATCACTGCCAAAGCAGCTAACGCTCACTTACTGATCCGCCTGTCGATGTAGGTGTGGGGTAATCCCGGAATCTGACTCTGACTCCGCCGGTTGCCCCACCCTCCACGCAGCTAGACGTGCGTGCCACACTGCCACTCGGACTTGTGATGCTATGGACAGCACTCAACTGTCGACAACACGTGTGGCTGTTATATGCGATTGGATCAGGTCACGAGTGACGTTGTCGAGACATTGAGGTTCTCCGGCACGTCTTCGAATGCCAATTGCACGCTGAGAACGTTAAGTAAGGATGCTGCACAAGGCGGAGGAGTGGACACTGATTCGCCATGCTCCGAAACTGAAACTGATGAAGGAATACGGACGCTCACTCGGGCTTGACGATGAAGCAGAAAAGAAATTGTTGGCGGCCGCCGCTGCCTGCAAATGGCGACAACCCCGGCAAGTGCTTGCAAAGATGGTGCGCGCAGAAGGAATCGAACCTTCAACCTACTGATT
>JADGNQ010000247.1 GCA_017883385.1 Candidatus Sulfotelmatobacter sp. | reverse complement strand
TCGCATTGGCGCTGAGCATCTATTCGTTCGCGGCTGGACTTTTCGCACTCGTCTCCCCGGGCTCGGAGCGCGTGGGCGAAACCGCTCGCCGCGCCGGCGTCGTAGTCTTTGGTGCGGTCGTTCTCGCTTCCATCGCCCTCGTCGTCTCCGCCTTCCGCGACGACTTCTCCATCGCCTACATTTTTCACCACAGCAACCGCGACCTCCCCGCTCCTTATAAGTTCGCTACGTTGTGGTCCGGCCAGGAAGGCTCCCTTCTGTTCTGGTCGCTGCTGCTCGCCGGATACGCCTTTGTTCTGCGCTTGCGCTACAAAACCGACCCTCGCCTGTTCGCTTATGCCTCGGTAGTTCTCGCTGGTGTCCAGATCTTCTTTCTATCGCTCGTGAATTTCGCAGCCAATCCGTTCGGTCTGCTCGAAGGTCCGCTCCGCGCCGACGGCAGCGGTCTCAATCCCCTCCTGCAATATCCCGAGATGGTGATCCATCCGCCCATGCTGTACCTGGGCTATGTGGGAACCACTGTGCCCTTCGCCTTCGCCCTGGGCGCGCTGATCATGAAGTATCCTGGCGACAAGTGGATCCACATCACCCGCCGCTGGACCATGGTCACCTGGGGACTCCTCACCTGCGGAATTTTTCTCGGCGCCCACTGGGCCTATGCCGTCCTCGGATGGGGCGGCTACTGGGGATGGGACCCGGTCGAAAACGCCTCGCTCATGCCCTGGCTCGTCGGCACCGCCTTCCTGCACTCCGTCATGATGCAGGAGAAGCGCGGCATGCTGAAGGTCTGGAACATGTGGCTCGTGTTCGCCTCATTCTGGCTGGCCATCCTTGGCACGTTCCTCACCCGCAGCGGCATTATCAGTTCCGTCCACGCCTTCGCGCAGTCGTCCATCGGAACCTGGTTCGCCTGGTTCCTCGCCATCAGCTTCGCGGTTTTCGTTTTCTTCTTCTTCAAGAACAAGGAGCACCTCCGCAGCGAGCACAAACTCGAGTCTTTGATCTCGCGCGAGTCCAGCTTCCTGTTCAACAATCTTCTCTTCGTGCTGCTCTGCTTCACCGTGCTGTGGGGAACGTGGTTCCCGAAAATCTCGGAACTGGTGCAAGGCAACAAAGTCACCGTGGGCGCGCCTTTTTATAACCGTGTGGCCATCCCGGTCGCCCTGCTGCTCCTGATCCTGACCGCCGTTGGCCCTCTACTGGCTTGGCGCAAGACTTCTCTGGAGAGCTTGAAGCGGAACTTCCTAATGCCGACCATCGGCGCGATCGCCGTAATGGTGTTCCTCATGGTCACGCCTCAGAGCTGGGGATCCCCCTTCGGCATGCGCCCCTGGCAGGACATCTCGTATTTCTACTCGCTGATGGCCATCGGCCTCTCGGTGTTGGTCACACTCACCGTGGCCAGCGAGTTTTACCGCGGCGGCCGGGTCATCTCCGGACACACCGGCCAGGGCATGTTCGCCTCGATGGTTCAACTTACGCACCGCAACACGCGCCGTTACGGCGGCTACATCGTTCACTTCGGCGTCGTGGTGGTCATCATCGGATTCGCCGGCTCCGCCTTCAACCAGGACAAGGAATCAGAAAATGGATTGGGCTACGGCGACAAGATGAGCATTGGCGCCTACACCCTCGTGTGTCGCTCCTACACCCAGGAAGACAAACCTAACTACGCCAGCGAGTGGGCCATCATCGACGTCTTCAAGAACGGGAAGCAGCTCGACACGCTCTATCCTGAACGCCGTTTCTACAAGGCGAGCCGGCAGGCGCAAACCATGCCCATGATCCGTTCCACCTTGAATGAGGATCTCTACCTGGTCTATGAAGGGCAGAACGAGAAGGGCGAGCCGATCATCAAAGCACACCTCAACCCGCTGGTCATGTGGATCTGGCTGGGTGTGTGGATCATCCTCGGAGGCACAGTCCTGGCGCTGGTGCCGAACGCTCCAGCCCCAGTCCGCGTGCCCGCAGCAAGACTGGTCGAGCATCCGGTCCCGGTAGTCACGGGAGATTAGGTCTTAAGAAAACGATGTGGGGACAGCCGCCTTCGGCTGTCCGCCGGGCGAAGCCCGGCGCTTGTAAGAAGATCAATGTCGTGCGGTGAGAATGCATCTGAAACCCGCCGAGATCCAAGCCCCGGAAGGGGCGGCATGTGAAAGCCCGGCACGGAAGTGCCGGGGCAGCTCGAAAATTGGAACCGAGTCCCGGAGGGACGGCACAAACTCCCTCGAACTCGCCGCTCGACCGAAACACCAAAGAATGATGACGAGACCAAACTCGATTCTCCGCCGCGCCCTCCACTGCGCCCTGCTCGGTCTCGCCGTCTTCGCCTTCGCTGGCGCGGGCGATCCCGCCACGCGCTTCAACGAACTCGGCCACCAACTGATGTGTATCTGCTCCTGCAACCAGATTCTGCTCGAGTGCAACCACGTCGGCTGCCCCGCCTCTGACGGCATGCGCAACGAACTCATGGCCGCAGTCAGCCGCGGCGACAGCGACAGCCTGGTCGAGCAAGCCTTCGTGCAAAAGTACGGCCCCACCGTGCTCGCCGCCCCGACCGGCACCGGTTTTGATCGCACTGCATGGATCATGCCCTTCGTGGTCTTAGTTCTCGGCTTCGGTCTCGTTGTTTGGGTTGTTCGCTCCTGGAAGAACCGCCCCGCGCCCGCTATCGCCGACGGCCTGCGCCCCATTCGCGGCGCCGAGCTCGAAGAATTCCGTAATCAGGCCCGCAAGGAGACCGACCTATGACTTTCGAATTGGCCTGCTGCCTTATGGTGACCGCGGCCTCACTCTTTTACGTATTTTATCTTCCCGGCAAACTCTTTCTCGGCCCGGAGAAGACGCGCGCCTCGTACCTGCGCGAGCGCAAAGACGCCGTCTACGAAAACCTGCGCGACCTGAACTTCGAATACAAAGCCGGCAAAGTCCCCGACATCGACTACCAGTCGCTGAAAGCATCTTTGCAAGACGAAGCCGCCACGCTCCTGGCCGAAATCGCGCGCCTGGAAGCAATCGCTGCGTCGGCGCCTAGAAAGGTGAGGGGTTGAGCGTGGCCACCGAGGGCTAAGGAATATGTGCCCCAGCGGGGCACCTGAAAATAGCCCGGCGTTTCCAACGCCGGGTAGCCGAGAAAAATCGAAACCCGTCCCGTAGGGACGGCTGAAATGCCCGTTGATCTCCCGAAAGGATCATAAACTTTGAAACCCCCTGTCATCCTGAGCGTAGCGAGAAGCGCGCAAAGCGCGCTTCCCGCGCAGTCGAAGGATCCCTATTGCAAGGGTGCCATTCATCGCGTCCGAATGTTCTTACCGAACCTTGGCAAGACGCATTACTTGTTCTCATTCGTTGCTGCGATCCTCCTGCTCTCCACCCTCGCCGCCGCCCAATCCCTCACCGGCACCGTGAAGAACTCCACCACCGGCAAGCCCGCCGCAGGCGACGAAGTCATCCTGCTGAGCTTGGGCCAGGGCATGGAAGAAGCCGGCCGCACCAAGACCGACGCCAAAGGCAACTTCAGTTTCAAACTCGACAACTCACAGGGCCCTCACCTCGTCCGCGCCATTCATGAGGGAGTCACCTATCACCGCATGGCCCCTCCGGGAACGACTTCCGTTGAGGTCGAAGTCTACGACGTCGGCAAGAAAGTGGATGGCCTCGAAGTCGTCGCCGACATCATGCGCGTGCAGGTCGAGCAAGGACAGATGGAGGTCATGCGCGCCTTCGCCGTCGAGAACAAGTCCAAGCCTCCGCGCACCCAGATGAACGAACACAACCTCGAGTTCTACGTCCCCGAGGGCGCAAAGATCGTCGAAGGTTCGGCCATGACCGCGAACGGCCAGCCCATAAATTCCGCGCCGGTGCCCGAAGACGACAAGAAGACCCGCTACGCATTCCTGTTCCCGCTCCGCCCCGGCACCACGCAATTCCAGGTCGCGTATCAACTTCCGTACACCGGTAGCGCGAACCTCGATCCCAAAAGCATTTACCCGCTGCAACATTTCGTCGCCATCGTGCCCAAGGCAATGCAGTTCTCCGCCGCTCCCGGCACCAACTACCAACCCATGAACGATCCCCAGCAGCCCGACGCCAATGTGCAGGTGGCCTCCGGCGCCCAAGCAGGCCAGTCGCTGGCTTTCAAGATTTCCGGGGAAGGCACGCTGCAGTCCCGTCAGGAAAATGCAGGCGCGCCGAGTGAAGGCGCTTCCGCGCAGGGCGACACTCGTCCCGGAGGCGGCCTCGGCCCACCCATCGATGCGCCCGACCCTCTGCAGAAATACCGCTGGTGGATCCTCGGCGGCTTCGCCGTGGCGCTGGTAGGCGGAGGCGTCTTCATCGCCTCGCGCCAGCAAGCCGCCAACCGCGCCGGCCGCGCCAAGGGGAAGGGCTTCCCCGTCGCAGAAGATAACGAAGACGACTACGAACCCGCAGAAGCGCCAGCCGTGCGCAACGTTCGTCCGAGTGAAGCGCGTGCCAACGAGGTTCGTCCGCAGCCTGTGGCTCAGCGCGGCTCCTCTTCCATGCTGCTCGAAGGCCTGAAGGAAGAACTCTTCGAACTCGAAGTCGAACACAAACAAGGCCGCATCACCCAGCAGGAATACGATAAGGCCAAGTCCGCCCTGGACCACACCCTGGAGCGCGCCCTGAAACGCGAAGCTGCAAAGCAAACCTGATTTCCAGTGTGGAGACAGATTCATGGGGGGACAGCCGCCCTCGGCTGTCCGCCGGGCGAAGCCCGGCGAATGAGAAGCTGAATCAACAGCAAAAACGGGAACGCCACGACTTCCAAAACTGCCAAATCACCGGAGCCGCTGGCGCAACCGTGGAAGAACGGCGCTTCAAGCGCCGCACAAAGCACGCAAACCAAATCAGCCCTTCAGGGTGCGCGTGACAATCAGAATCACAGGGCGAGCGCTAGTATGAAACCGCCGAGATCCAGCCGCGAAGCGGCGGCATGCGAAAGCCCGGCACGGCAGTGCCGGGTAACAGTGGAAAGCACGCGAGTCCCGTAAGGGACGGCACCGATTCTCGCGCACACTTTCTCAACCCCTGTGGCAACCGCTGCGACCTTCCGCAGAGCCCATTCCGCCGTCGCAGCGAACGGACAGGCCTTCAACGGCCTTCGGACCTCTCGCTTTGCCTTGGTTCTGAAAGGGCGCGGCTTCAAGCCGCGCCGAAAGTCGTGTGTAGTGAATAACGGCTTCAGCCACTGAGGTTCGCTGCGGCATACTCCTCACCCGCTTGTCACTCCGAAGCGGCGTTCAGCCGCTGAGGAATCCGCTGTCCGCGTTCGCCAGCACGAAAAGGACAAACCCAGCGCCGGAGTCCCGTCGCCCGCCGCAAATCCCCCTCGTTCCCGCAAACGTTGGACGTGCGCATTGAGAAGTTGGTGTCAACGAGCGCTATGGCGATATTAGGCCAACTGAGCATGATAACGTTTTGATTCACGGTCGCTGACTGACTCAAAAAACCAATGGAATGTCCATTCAAGATTGGCCAACGTGTAGTCTTCAAACCCAATGAACACTCCCGAGGATGGTCGCAACATAGCTTCGAACGTCTGCGATTAAATCCGGGCGACATCGGCGTCATCACGCGCATCCATGAGGGCAAATATCTGTTTTTGGATGACGACCGCGGTGGATCCCATTGGGAGTGCTTTGTGCCCGCCACTCAGAACCCGGTCGATGAGTGAAATGGCGATTTTGCAACAGTAACGAGCTTTTATTTCGGTGGTGCGTAATTGGGTGGGAACGGAACTGGATCGCGAAAGGCTTCGCTCCAAGTCCACGCACCTTGGAACCAGCCCCCTAGCACGGACAACGACACGAGTTTCCCGACCATGAAGACCCAGCCATGAGACCCTTGTGCTAACAGATCGGCAGTAGTGATTCCCAATCCCAACGCAAGTCCAAAGCCAAGCACCCCGAACATCAGGATGTACCGCAGCTTGCCCATTTGCTTTATCCGTTCTCGTCTACTGGCGCGATCTTCGGGCTGTCCCCTGAATACTGTAAAGGCTGCAAAACCAAACAGATGAAGGCCATAGCCCCAAATTCCCATCCAAAAACCAAAAAACAACA
>JADGNQ010000246.1 GCA_017883385.1 Candidatus Sulfotelmatobacter sp. | reverse complement strand
GGGCGAAACGCCATCGGTCCCAGGATCCCTGGGATTCCTTCTGGAAGTTGAATATGGGGCATCGGTCACGGCCTTCGAATGAGAGTAGAGACAACCGCGGCCTTGAGTCAATACTGAAAAACTACTATCTGGCGCGCCCCATAAAATTTTCTTCCCCAGGGCACGTCTGCGAGGTATCATCGAAAAACCCTGCGAAAATCGGAGGGTACTTCCCATGGCACTTACCATCACCGGCTTGTCCAAGACGTATCCGAACGGGGTACGGGCGCTCAAGAACCTTTCCCTCACCATCGGCAACCTGATGTTCGGCCTTTTGGGCCCCAACGGAGCGGGCAAGAGTTCGCTCATGCGAACGGTTGCGACCCTTCAGGACGCGGACTCCGGGTCCATCGACCTCGACGGGCTGAACGTGCTCACCCAAAAGGACGAGGTGCGCAAGATCCTCGGCTATCTGCCGCAGGAGTTCGGGGTGTACCCGAAGCTCTCCGCCACCGACATGCTGCAGCACCTTGCGGTGATGAAAGGGGTCACCAACAAGACGGAGCGCAAACAGATGGTCGAGGCTATCCTGAACCAGACCAACCTCTGGGACGTGCGCAAAAAGGCCCTGAGCACTTACTCCGGTGGAATGAAGCAGCGCTTCGGAATTGCCCAGGCCCTGCTGGCCAACCCGAAGCTCATTATCGTCGATGAGCCCACCGCGGGCCTCGACCCGGCGGAGCGCAACCGCTTCCTCAATCTGCTCAGCTCCATAGGGTCCAAGGTCACCGTGATTCTCTCCACTCATATCGTGGAAGACGTGCGCGAGCTGTGCCCGCGCATGGCCATCATTTCGAATGGCGAACTGCTGCTCGAAGGCGCGCCCGCCAGCGCACTCGAATCGTTGCGCGGGAAGATCTGGTCCAAGGTGGCCGCCACCGACGACGAACTGCGCGCGCTGGAAGCGGCATTTCACGTGATTTCCACTCATCTCATCGGGGGCCTGCATGAGGTGCGCGTCTACGCCGATTCCAGTCCCGGGGACGACTTCCGCCCGGTTGACTCCAGCCTGGAAGACGTCTACTTCCTGAACCTCACCCGGCAGGCCAGGAATTAATCCACGCGAAAGGAGACGAAGCCATGACCATGTTCCTGGAGTTTTTCACTTTCGAGTTGAAGTTCCGGTTCAAGAGCCTCTCCACGTACATCTACTTCGCGGTCTGGTTCACTTTCGCCTTCCTCACGGTGGCCAGCGAAAGCTTCGGCCCCATCGGCAACTCCAACGGCAAGGTGCTGCTCAACGGCCCCTTTGCCAACACCTATAACGACATCGGCATCAGCTTCTTCGGCATCATCGTAATCGCCGCCATCTTCGGTACCTCCATCCTGCGCGATTTCCAGCGCGACACCATCCAGATCCTCTTTACCAAGCCCATCTCCAAGCTGGCCTACCTGGGCGGCCGCTGGGCCGGGTCTTTCGCCGCCACCGTCTTTGCCTTCTCGGGACTGCTCTTCGGCGAGTATTTCGGCACGTTCGCTCCCTGGGCCGACCACGCCCGCATAGGCCCCAACCACCTCTCCTGGTATTTGCAGCCGTTCTTCTCGATCGTGGTTTTCCAGATCTTCTTCCTGGGTTCTATCTTCTTCCTGGTCGCCGCCCTGTCGCGAAAAATCTTTGTCGTCTACCTGCAAGGCGCCACCATCTTCATGCTCTATCTCATCGGCCTCGCCATCTTTAGCGCCACCCGCTCGCTGGAGCATTTCTGGTCCGGCATTCTCGACCCGATCGGCTTCCTGTACAACGACGCGATTACCCGGTACTGGACCGTTGTCGAGCGAAACACGCTGCTCTACTCCTGGTCGCCGGGAGTCTTCCTCTACAACCGCCTGCTCTGGGGCTCTACCGGCCTGGTTTCGCTGATCGCACTCTGGAAATTCTTCCCCATGTCGGTGGAGGCGCTGACCCTGCAGTCCAGCGGCAAACGCGCCGCCCTGGCGCGCCAACAGGAACTCACCACCGCGGCGGCGCCGCGCAGCCTGGTATCGGCGAGGCTGCCCAAGGTGCAGCAGTTTTTCGGCTCCGCAACTACCTGGTTGCAACTCGCCTCGCTCACCCGCCTGCGCGTCTCCAACATCGTGCACGAGGTGCCGTTCTGGGGCATCGTCATCCTCATGGCCGGCATCGCTCTCAACAACGGCCACTATGCCGGCCGCGTCGCCGGCCAGAATGTCTGGCCCGTCACCTATCTCATGCTGCAATCCGTCGAAGGCGGCGCGGTGCTCTTCTTCTTCATTGTCGCCACGCTCTACGCCGCCGAACTGGTATGGCGCGAGCGCGACACCCACTTCTCCGGCATCCACGACGCGCTGCCAATTTCCGAAACCACCGACTGGTTCTCCAAACTCTTCGCCCTGTGCTTTGTAGAACTGCTCCTGCTCACCGTCACCGGCATCTGCGGCATCATCATGCAGACCATCGCGGGCTATTACAACTATGAGGTCGCGCAGTATGCCAAGGAACTCTACGTCGTCACCTTCCCGCAAGTGCTCACGTTTATCCTGCTGGCGCTCTTCATTCAGACCGTGGTCTCCAATAAGTTCATCGGCCACGGCATTATCGTCGGCCTCTTTGTCATACAACCAATCCTGTTCAACTTCGGCTGGGAAAATACCCTCTACCTGCCCGGCGCCACGCCACCCTACATTTATTCGGACATGAACGGCTACGGCCATTTCGTGCCTGCGCTGTTCTGGTCCATCGCGTACTGGCTCTCCATCTGCTGCTTTCTGGCGACGCTCTCCATCGCGTTTGCCCGCCGCGGCGCGGACGACGCCTGGCACGCGCGCTTCCGCCTGGCCCGGCAGCGGGTCCCGCGCCTCATTCCGGCCGCCGCGCTCTTCCTCGCGATCGCCGCCGGCAGCGGATTTTGGTACTTTTATAATTCCCACGTCCTCAACGAGTACCTGACCGCCAAGGACCTCCGCGATATTCGTGCCGCCTACGAGCGGGACTTCAAGAAGTACCAGAAGCTGCCCCAACCCAAGACCATCGCCGTGGACGCGGATATCGACATTTTCCCGGAGCGGCGCTCCTTCTCGGGCACCGGCCGCTTCATCCTCCAAAACAAATCCGCGCAGCCCATCAGCCAGATCCACATCACCAACCAGTGGCAGTCACTCTCCGCGGTACGATTCGACCGTCCATTCCACGTCGTCTCGACGAGCCCGCGTTCCCTGTACACTATTTACCAGTTCGAGACCCCTCTGGCGCCGGGCGACCGGCTTAACCTCACCTTCCACACCGGCTATACCACCCACGGCTTCAAGGACGGCAACGAACGCGCCGAATTCGCCTACTCAGGCACCTTCTTCGACGCCAGCTACTTCCCCGCCATCGGCTACGACTCCAACATTGAGCTTGATGACCCCCGCCGGCGGCGCGAAGAGGGCCTCGGCGAGCAGGAACTCCTCCCGCATCGCGGCGACGCCGCGGGTGCCGTCACCAACCTCTTCACTCCACAGTCCGACTGGGTCAGCTTCCGCACCACCGTCAGCACCGCCGACGATCAGATCGCCCTCTCGCCCGGCTACCTGACGCGCGAATGGCACGCCAACGGCCGCCACTATTTCACTTACGACATGGGCAACGTCAAGACTCTCGACTTCACCGCGTATGTCTCCGGCCGCTACACGGTCAAGCGCGTGATGTACCAGGGCGTCGCCAACCCCATCGCCATCGAGGTCTACCATACTGCCGCCCACACTTACGATGTGGACGACATGATCGATTCATCCAAAGCGGGTCTTGCCTACTACGAAAAGAATTTCAGTCCCTTCCAGTTCCGCCAGTACCGCATTCTGGAGTTCCCCCGCTACCGCAGCTTTGCACAGTCTTTTCCCAACACGATTCCTTTTTCGGAAGGCATCGGTTTCATCGGCCGCGTCGAAAAGCCGGCGGATATCGACTTCGCATACTTCGTCACCGCGCACGAACTCGGTCATCAATGGTGGGCCCACCAGTTGATCGGCGGCCGCGTCGAAGGCTCCAACATGATGTCCGAGACACTCGCCGAGTACTCCGCCCTCATGGTCATGCAGCAAAAGTACGGCCGCGACCGGATGCACCGCTTCCTCAAGCACGAACTCGACAGGTACTTGCGCGGGCGCGCCGGCGAAGTCCGCCGTGAGTACCCCGTCGTGCTGGTTCAGAATGAGCCCTACGTCTGGTATCAGAAGGGCGGCCAGGTCATGTACACGCTGGCCGATTACATCGGCGAAGACAAAGTCAACCTCGCCCTGCACAACTTCCTCATGCAGTACGGCTACGCCAACGCCAACGATTCCCAGTCGGGCCCGTACCCGGACACTCGCGGGTTGATCGCAGCATTGCGCGCGCAAACCCCCGCCGGGCTGCAGTACTACATCACCGACGCTTTCGAGAACATTGTTCTCTACGACAACAAGGCCGTCTCCGCTACCGTTACGCCCACTCCAGATCACAGATACAAAGTCACTCTCAGCGTCCAGGTGCGCAAGCTCCAGGCTGACGGCAATGGCAAGGAAACCCCAATGCCCCTGCATGACCTCATCGACATCGGTATCTTCAGCGGCAAGAAAGACGAAGAAAAACCGCTCTCCTTAAAGAAGGTATGGCTCACACAGCCTGTCCAGACCTTCGAGATTATCGTCGACCAGCAGCCTACACGGGCAGGAATCGATCCCTACAACAAGTTGATTGACCGTGACTCGGATGACAACTGGATGGATGTTTCAAAGGGGCAACGTTAGAGAGTTTGACGACCCCTTGCGGGCGCGATCGGAATATTGGTCAAGAGCAACTACGGCAAGAACGTCGATCGAGCGATCTGAAAGTTCGAGGCGCTCGGTTGGCTGGCAACTTCACTCGGCCACCAACGGTGAGGGCATCTGCTGTCTGTTTGGGCGGCCAGCCAGTTGACGGCACCAATTTTTTGTTTGAGGGACAAAACTTGTTCAGCCCGCCGTGGCAAGGTCCCTCTCGGCTCACCGGTATCGGCGTGGGTCCGAAGATCTGCTGCCAGGACGGCCTTCAACGCGTGTTCCATTTCCGCCGGATGGAAGCCGATCAATTTCTCAAGGTGGTGTGACAGATTCGATGCCGTGATGGCTAGTTCCCTTTGAATATCACCCACGACCATTCCGTCTGGATGTGCAGAAAGCAGCAACCGGATGATCCGGAGGCGTGGTTCGGCGCCCAATGCGGTGAACATATCCGCATACCGGGCGACGTCAGGTCCTTTGATACTCATGGTCGGTTGCCAATGAAACTCTCTAACCCAGATCCGGCGAGGTCCGTGCAAACGACTTCCGTCGCTCCTCTTCTGCTTCATGGTCCTGCCGGAGCCCTTGTGCCAGCCGGAGAAGGCCGTTGGTCAGATGCCAATCTGGCGAATCTTTCAGCCCCTGATTTTCTATCCAGTCCAGGCGCGCTTGAAACGAATCGGTTGCCACTGCGTAGAAATTGACATCTACCTCACGGCGCTCTGCTTGCACCTTCTCCGGCAACGGAGTGCTTCGCGTCACAGGCAAGATGCGGGGAGCCGGTGTTAGATCGGTCAGGTTCTTGTTCTCCATGCTCATACTCAAGTCCTCCAAAGGAACTTCTGTCAGGCCTTCTGCGTGCGACAGGTATCGATGCTGGCAAACACGCCGCCGTACCATTTCCGATTGATCCAAAGTGCGACATTGACCAAGGAAATGAGGACGGGGACTTCGACCAGCGGTCCGATTACGGCTGCGAAAGCGGCACCATGGTGGATGCCGAACGTGGCGATTGCCACGGCGATGGCGAGTTCGAAATTATTGGACGATGCCGTCAATGAGAGCGTGGTTGCCTCCGCATAGTTGGCGCCCACTTTCTTGCTCATCCAGAACGACACAAAGAACATCACCACGAAATAGATGGTCAGCGGGATGGCAACCCGAACCACGTCGAATGGCAACTGCACGATCATCTCGCCCTTCAGGGAAAACATCACTACGATGGTGAATAGCAAAGCGATCAAGGTCATGGGGCTGATCTTCGGGATGAACTTCTTCTCGTACCACTCGCGACCCCTGGCTTTTTGC
>JADGNQ010000093.1 GCA_017883385.1 Candidatus Sulfotelmatobacter sp. | reverse complement strand
TCGGATCGGACTTCACCTGAATGTCATCCAAGCCAGTACGGCGCGCGGAATTTTGCTATTTGGAGCACCGCGCCGCGCGTGGGAAGGCTGTCGACAAGCTCATCACCTACTTAAGGCTGATATCCCTCAGTTCTCCACTTGTCATACAGACCGAGTTGCTCTGCGGTCCAGAATGGGCCGCCAGGAGGCATAGTTTGCCCGGCCAAGCTATCCTGGACTGCTTGCGCATTCGCGTAATTGTTCGTTGGGTCGGACATGTATTGGAAATCGTCCAGATGCACGCCGTGAACCTTCATATGCTTGATATCGATTTCTCGGAACATTGGCTTGACGTCTTTTGAGAATGATGCGGGCATGCCATTTCTCCTCTTCGATAGAGTACCTCCTATTCACCATGTCTTTCGTCTTTGGTCGGTGGGAGAGTCACAGATCGATCTCGACTTCGCCCGATGGTTGTGAACAGCAAATCAATAAGTTACCTCCGGCAGGCGGCTCTAGAGGTGCCGGATGATAGTCGACCGCACCTCCGATCAACGCGCATTCGCAGGTGTGGCAGACGCCGGTGCGACACGACCAACGTGCGGGAACATCGCAAGCTTCGGCGAGTTCCAGCAAGCTTTGGAAACGTGAATCCCACGGGACTGTGAGTCCGCTTCGCGTGAACGAAATCTGAGGGCCGAGACCCGGAGGTCCCGACGGCAAGTGCGGGGGAAGCCGGGAAGACGGCGCGATACCAGGTGTGATCGACTCCTCCGGCCCAAACACCTCCGCGTGAATTCGGGTTGAGCCGGCACCCCATGTCGTCAGGCCCGCAGTAAAGTCGCGCAGGAATGATGGCGGTCCACAGAGGTAGAAATCAGCGTTTCGAGCCACACCGAGCTGATCGAGAAGGGGCACGTTCAGGCGACCAACGGAATCGTAATCCAACCCGAGCTGATCCTGAGGCTCGGGCTTGCTGTACACAATATGGCCTTTGCCGCGCGCGAGCTTTTGCAGAAGGCCATGCGATTCCTTCGCAAACGGATGCTCGTTCCGGTTCCGCGCTCCGTACAACCACCAGACCTCACGAGGGGATGTTACGGCGGCAAGAGCATGAAGCATGGCGAGTACCGGGGTCGCTCCGATGCCGGCGCTCACTAGCACGACAGGACCATCGCCGGGGGTTAGCGTAAAACCTCCTCTAGGCGCACTCACTTCCAGTGCATCGCCGACTTTTACATGATTGTGCAGGAATGAACTGGCGGCGCCATTCACTTCGTGTTTGATGCTCACCCGATAAGCATCCGCGCCCGGCTGCCCGGACATCGAATAGTTCCGGAGGAGCGGCGGACCATCGGGCTTGATGCGCAGCCGTAAGACCAGAAATTGTCCAGGCAGAGCGGCGGGCAGAGGGGATCTGTCCCTTTGTTCAAAGGACAACGAAATTACGCCGGTGCTCTCCCGATCGACCTTTGCGACTGGCAGTGACCGAAAGCCGGGCCAAGCCGGTGGCGGCCCTGCAGAAGCGGTCAGGCCAGGATTTCCCGCCTCCGAGACGCCCTGATCCAGTAGCGCCTGCAAGGAGCTTTTCCAGCCAGGGCTAAGCGCCGGAATGCGCAACGAACTCTCGAGTTGATCGCGCGGGTGCCCCGGCAGATAAAGTAAGGCGTCTATATCAGCAACGGTAATGCGCTCGGGCCCATCTGCGATCTTCGTGATTTCGTCTCCTGCACCAACTTCACCTTCCTCAAGCACTCGGAGGTAAAAGCCGGGCCGGTGATGAGACACCAGAAGAGCGGGCATCGCCGGATCGTTCATTCTGATGCCCACGCGGTAGCACGTGACGCGTGGCTGCGTCACTTCGAACAGCGCGCCGCCGATCCGGTAGCGATCGCCGATGCACACCTCGTCGTCGGACAAACCGTCAACCGTAAAGTTTTCGCCGAACTGTCCGAACGTGAAACCGCTGCGGCCCAGGTGAGCCTCCCAGTAGCGATAGGAGTCCGTTTGGTACACCATTACCGCGCGATGCTCTCCTCCATGGCCCACAAGATCTCCCTGCCCATCTCCCGCAACGTTCAAACGTCCGACCATCCGCCTTCCCTGCACCGCCTGCTTCCAGATGGCCGTGCGGACCGTCGCTCCTCTCCATGGGACGTCGCGAGGCAGACCTACATTGACCGACACAAGCCGTCCCATCAGGTGCTCCCGAAGCTACTGTGAGTAAATGCATTAAGCATTGCGGCGAAACTCTCCCGGGGTCGTCTCAAGACGCTGTCGAAACACGCTCGTCATATGTGACTGACTGGAAAAACCGCACGATACGGCGACGTCAATTATACTTGCGTGTTTTTGTCTGAGACAATCTTGAGCGCGACTGAGCCGGAGGCCTAGAACATATTGATGCGGCGTTAAGCCCACCGCCGCTCGGAACATCCGGATGAAATGAGCCCGGCTGTATCCACTCTCTTCCGCTAAACTATCTAACGTCAAATCGGTGTCGAGGTTTGCTTCGATTTTGTCCCGCACTCGACTGAGTATCCGCGGCGGTAGACCCGACACCCGCAATTCCGACCGCCTGGTAGAAGCACAGTCGAGCAGTATGTACCTGGTCACGAGTGCGTGAGCAAGTGAATCGACATAAAGTCGGCCCAAAGGCCTTTCTGTCTCAAGTTCCTCCATCAGCATGCCGAGTATGCGCTGGATCGATTTGTCTTGTATACCCGGGCGAAACATTGGCCCGGTTGTTGGGGGGTGATCCAGCTCTGCCAGCACACCAAGTATGAAGTCCTGTTCCAAGGCACAGTGGACGAACTCTGCCGATTTGTGTAACCGAATATCCGGTACCGGGCCCGAGGGCGTGATCATGATCATCCCTGGTCGATTCAGGCATGCCACAAAATGGCCGGACATAGCGCGATGCTCGAAACGCGAAGGTGAACCATTTAGCATGGAGAGGACATGCCTGTCGATAGAGGCCGATTTGCGTTCTCCCTGACAAGTAAAATGTTTCTCGAGAAGAATACCGTGCCATGACAAAGAGAAGCTCGATCGGACGATCCGCGTTGGCCCCGGCGCGATGGCAAGAAGTGGGGATGTGGGCCCGATTGAGAGGTTTTCCCTTGGTTGGTCCATCTCGCGTTTAGTCGTTACGGCGGTCGCATTTGAGGTGTGAAGTTCCATTGACGTCTTCTCCGGTAAGGGACATTTGTCAGCTAGATCCCGGGCCTGCGCGTGCTGGCCGGCTCTCGCACCACCCTGTAGGCCCGATCAAGGCAGGACCACAACATGCGAACCCGGCAAAACTCTTGGTGAACACTCGGGAGGCAACGTGGACTTCCAGGGCGAGGAGATAGTCCAGAGGGGACTTATTTCGATCACCATTTCTGCCTGAGATTAGCAGAGAGACCGGGCGGCTGCCATTACATCTTTCTATAGGTCCAACATCAGACGGCTGACACGAGGCCAACGCGACGATTCAGTCCTTTGCACAGGTCATTCCCTCACAATCTTGGCCAGAACCTCCACTACGGCAATATTTTGCGCAAGTTCCTGCGAGAAGCCGTGTCTGCTCTGAAGGTAAGTTGTGCTGTTGTAAGAGAGCCAAACGTCGCCCGCGCTGTCTTCCGACACCAGAATCTTGAGCGGCAGATCGATGGCCGCACTCGGTGAGGCAATCATGATCGGAGTCCCCGCCTTCGGATGACCGAAGACGAGGAGTTTCGTATTCGGCATATGCATTCCAACCTTTTCCGCTTCGCCGCTGTGATCGATCACGGCGAATATCGTGATTCCCTTTGCCCCGAGAACCTCCTCAAGCTTCCGGAGCGTCTCGTCCACCGAATGGACGCTTCGCTGGGTAACGATTCCAGAGTTCGGATTCGCTTTCATGATTCGCTCCCTCTCGTTGTAGATGACCTGCCGGTCGTATACCCATCCAATGTAAAGCACCGGCTTGCGTCTCTCTGCAAGAATATCGCAATTGTTTTATTTTGTTTTATATTCGTGCCGCGATCCTTTTCCGCCGAGCCGCTGCTTGCGCTGTTGGCCTCTGCCGCTGTACCTGAGATATCAGCTACGGGATACGCATAGGGCCGAAATCTTCGGCTTCGCCGTGATAACGAAGTCTTCGCATGATCTAGGAAGAATCGCACTTTTAAGAAAGCTCCGATCACCATATTCGCTTAATGTGGTCTGCGGAGTCGATTTGAGGAAACAGAGATAAGCAATGGAGAGCAAGACAATGACGCCGGTGGAAACTCAAGGGCAGTTCGCCGCGCCAGAAGGCGCGACCCCATACAGCCGGGACCTCAAGAACGTTGAGACTCATCTGCTGGACACAGGTCATTTCGCGCTGGAGACACACGTCGAAAAGATTGCGAGCCGGATTGAATCGTTCTTTTTGAAACACAAAACCGGGCGGCGTGAATTCGCCAGAGCTGCTGGCTGCCACTGAAGTCAGCTCGCGGCTCGGGAGACACAATGCCCAATAGCTTTGGATCGTTAGTGTTTACTCCGCTCGTCAAGGCGCTTCAGGAGAAATATGGCAGTCGCCGGCAATACGCACGGATTGATGCGGGAGGTGCTGCCCCCGACCACCTGGGCCCCACGGAATCTGAGTTCATTGCCGAGCGGGACAGCTTTTATATGGCGACGGTGGGCGCGACCGGGTGGCCGTATGTTCAGCATCGAGGCGGTCCCAAGGGGTTTCTCAAGGTCATCGACGATCACACGATTGCCTTTGCCGATTTCCGGGGGAACAAACAATTTGTCAGTACAGGGAACCTTGCGAGCGATGATCGTGTTGCCCTCATCATGGTCGACTACCCGGGCCAGGCGCGCCTGAAGATTTTAGGCCACGCGGAGATTTTCGACGGTGGGCCGGCGCGAGAGTGGATGGAACGGCTCCGGCAAACAGGCTACAAAGCAGTGATCGAGCGGGTGTACGTGATTCGGGTCGAGGCGTTCGATTGGAACTGTTCGCAGCACATCACGCCACGTTTCACGGAAGAACAGATCCAGGAAGCGCTCGCGCCTTTCGAGCGCCGCTTACAGGACCTGGATAGAGAGAACCAAGAGCTTCGTGAAGCGGCTCGATCGAACCGAAATAGCGCTCAGAGTGCTTGAGCAGATGCAGCACGGAGAAGATTCAGGAAGAAAGATCATGCAGGAATTCGAACCAGCCAGATTTTCACGTCGCCGTCTTCTCGCGATGGCGGGCGTTTCCGCTGGAGCTACGCTGCTCGCCCGCCGGCCACTGTTGGCGAAAGAGCAGGGGATTGTTCCAACGATGGTCAATGCGGCAGCGAAGGCGAAAATCACCATCCATCCCATCCGTCGCAATATCTCGGTACTCGAAGGTTCGGGAGGCAATATCGCGGTTTTAACAGGGGCCGACGGCAAGCTTCTGGTGGACGCCGGCTTTTCGGTGTCACGGCCCAGAATTACAAACGCATTGACGTCGATTAACGCCGACCCTATTAAGCACTTGATCAATACGCACTGGCACACCGACCACACGGACGGCAACGCGTGGCTTCACGCCGCCGGGGCCGAAATCACCGCGCATGAAAACACCCGCAGACGCCTGCAGGTGGTTACGCGTGTTGAAGGCTGGCAGTGGACCTTCCCGGCTGCGCCCGCCGGCGCGCTGCCCGTAAACGTATTCGCGGCTGAGCATGAAATGCGGCGGAACAATACCCTAATCACGCTGAAGTATTACGGGCCGGCCCATACCGACAGCGACGTCTCGGTCAACTTCACCGACGCCGATGTCATCCATGTTGGTGATACCTGGTGGAACGGTATTTACCCCTTTATCGACTACTCCACCGGCGGAAGTATCGACGGGCAGATCCGAGCGGCTGAGGCCAACCTCGCAGCGTTCACCAGCAAGACTATCTTAATCCCGGGGCACGGGCCTGTAGGCGGCCGATCCGATGTCGCCGCGTTTCGCGACATGCTTGTGGCGATTCGCGAGAACGTAGCTGCTCTGAAGAAACAGGGCAGGTCCTTGAACGAGACCATCGCCGCCAAACCAACCTCCATTTATGACGCGAAATGGGGGAATTTTCTGGTCACCCCGGCTATGTTTACGGGCCTCGTCTACGCAGGGGTTTAAACAGTCAGCTCAAAGAAAGGAAAGAGACTATGCCGGCAATCACAACCAAAGATGGTACACAGATTTATTACAAGGATTGGGGGAAGGGCCAGCCACTGGTCTTCAGCCACGGCTGGCCCCTCAGCGCCGACGCGTGGGAAGACCAGATGATCTTCCTCGCTGCTCGCGGATACCGCTGCATTGCACACGACCGCAGAGGCCACGGGCGTTCCGGGCAGCCCTGGGACGGCAACGACATGGATACTTATGCCGATGACCTTGCAGAACTTGTCGCCGCGCTCGATCTTCGCGATGCGATCCACATCGGTCACTCCACCGGGGGCGGCGAAGTCGCCCGTTACATCGGCCGTCACGGAACGAAACGTGTCGCCAAAGCCGTACTGATCAGCGCCGTTCCGCCGCTGATGCTTAAGACGGCCAAGAACCCGGGCGGCTTGCCACTCGCTGCGTTCGATGAGATCCGCGCCGCAGTGTTGACTGATCGCGCGCAATTCTTCAAGGATCTCAGCCTTCCCTTCTACGGTTTCAACCGGCCCGGGGCCAAAATCTCCGAGGGGCTGCGCGACTCCTTCTGGCTGCAAGGCATGTTGTGCGGCCACAAGGCCGCGTTCGACTGCATCAAGGCATTCTCGGAGACCGATCTCACCGAGGATCTCAAGAGGTTCGACGTGCCGACGCTGATCCTGCATGGCGATGACGATCAGATCGTGCCGATTGGGGCCTCGGCGCTTCTTTCGTCAAAGATTGTGACGGGCTCGACGCTCAAGGTGTACCCCGGCGCTCCCCACGGAATGCCCTCGACGTTGAAAGACCGGGTGAATGAAGAGTTGCTGACCTTCATCGCGCAAGGCAAAGTAGCTGCGGCGTGAAATGAAAGTCATAATTGGCGCGATCGTCGCGTTTTTGGTCGGCGCGGGATGCCGCTATTTCGACATACCCGTGCGAATGACCGCCGCCTCGAACGTGGGGCGCGTGCGCGTACCGGAAGACCAACGACTTCGAAATGGAGGATCTACGCATGGAAATGACTGGCGCGGTTAGGGAACAGCTCACAGGTGTCTTGAATACTTCATCGGATCTCGATCAGGGTGCGGTTCATGAGATTGAGGGAGAGCTGCGGCGTTTGCTCGCGGATGTTTTCGCACTCTACATCAAGACAAAGAACTTCCACTGGCATATGAGGGGCCGCCACTTTCGCGATTACCATCTGTTACTCGATGAGCATGCCGACCAAATCTTTGGCATCACGGACGAGATTGCGGAGCGCGCGCGAAAACTTGGCGCGACCACGCTGCGTTCCATCAGCGACATTACTCGATACCAACGCTTGCAGGACAGTAACCGGGAACACGTCGCGCCGGAAGAGATGCTCGAAGAGCTTCGCGCAGATAACCAGCAACTCGCGCGCTTCCTGCGCATTACTCATGAGGTGTGCGATCGGCGCCACGACGTCGCAACGGCCAGTTTGATCGAGGTCTGGATTGATCAGACCGAACGCCGCACGTGGTTTCTCGCAGAGATTATATCGGAGGTGGCATGAGAAGGGGCACCGAAGAGATCCCAGGATACTCGTACGGTCTGGCCGAGGTAGCGAGGTCAACGGTATCGGTAGAACAGTTGGCCGAGTTGAAGGTTAGCGCGGGATTTACGGAAGAGGACGAGCGCTACCTGCGATTGGCTGGCCAGGTACTCGGAGACCAAGTCGAGCAAGTGGTCCACCACTGGCGCAACGATATCATCGCGAGCATTCCGAGTCTCGCCAGACATTCTCGAACGCCCGAGGGGGAAGCGATTCCAGCGTACCTGGAGCGAAGCAACGCGCGTTTTTGCCAATGGATTCTGGACACGTGCCTGCGGCCCTACGACCAGGATTGGATCAATTACCAGCAGGAAATAGGATTGCGCCACACCAGCTTGAAGAAGAACGAGGTGGATGGCGTGCGGTCCAGTCCTTATGTGCCGATGCGCGACGTTATCGCCTTTACTGCGGTGATGAACAAAACCATCAAACCTTATCTCACCTCAAATGGAAATTCCGCGGATGAGGTTGAGAAAATGCACACGGCATGGTGTAAGTCGATCCAGATACAAATGGCACTCTGGGTCGGCCCATACGCTGACACCAAACAGGCGCCGAAGGAGTGGTGACCTGTAGCGCTCTGACAAATATCAGACAAGGAGATGCACATGGACTTCGCTAAAACAAATCTCCCAGCGTTTGCCTTCAGTGGGCTGCTCATATTGGCGACTCACACTGGATTACCGGCCCAGTCACCGCCGGACCTTGCCCAGCAAATCGCCGAGGTCATGAGTCAGGGACCTAGCGGAAAGGCACACCAGCGCTTCATACACGCGAAAGGCATCGTCTGCCAGGGCACTTTCCAGGCCTCGCCCGGCGCTGTCGCGATTTCGCGAGCCTCTCATCTTGCCGGCGGAAGTGTACCCGTAACGGTGCGCTTCTCCGACGGCGCCCCGGACATAAGCGTTGCTGACAATTCTCCGGACGCCTCCCCACGTGGGGTGGCGATTCGATTCGGAAGCGACCGGGGCACCGACGTCATGGCTATTTCGCACAACGGCTTTGTCGTCGGGACCGGCGAAGAGTTCCTTGCCCTGCAGAAGGCGATTGCCGCGACGGACTCCTCAAAACCTCATCCCCTGCCGGTTGAGGCCTTCCTGGGGAGCCATCCCAAGGCTCTCAAGTTCGTCCAGGAGCTGAATCATGTGCCTGTCAGTTTTGCCACAGAATCGTTCTACAGTAACAATGCCTTCGTCTTCGTCAACAGTAAGGAAGAGAAGCAGACGGGCCGTTATCAGATCATTCCGGAAAATGGCGCCCGGTACTTGGATGAGGCTGCTGCGAAGGCAATGTCTCCCAACTTCCTCAGCGAAGAACTCAGGACACGGCTTGCGAGAACTCCAGCCAAGTTCCGTCTGCTGTTGCAACTCGCCAACCCTGGGGATCCGACCAACGATAGCTCCATCGTTTGGCCGGACGACCGAAGGAAGGTGGAACTCGGCATTATTACCATCGCCTCCGTCGTGCCGGACTCCGCCGCCGCTGAGCGCGAATTCGCCTTCGATCCCACGCGGCTCGTCGATGGAATCGAATTGTCGGATGATCCATTGCCGGCGCTGCGCTCCCGCGTCTATGTCTATTCGGTCGCGGGGCGCCACAGGAAATAGCGACATGACAGCTACCAGCGAGTGCTTTCTGGAAACCAAGCGCATGCCCGAGGCGTTCCGTGCCTAAGACCGTCATCATCACGGGCTGTTCTACCGGCCTGGGAAGAACTTCGGCTATCGATTTCGCCCGTAAGGGTTGGAATGTCGTCGCCACGATGCGCGAGCTGGACGCGGCCACAGACTTCCCTCGCCTGGACAACGTGTTCACAACGCGTTTAGACGTCCAGGACGTTGTCAGCATCAGGACAGCCCTCAGCGCCGGCATAACCCGCTTCGGCTCCATAGACGTTCTCGTCAACAATGCCGGCTTTGGTCTCTTCGGTGTGTTCGAATCAACACCGATCGAGAAGATTCGGGAGCAGTTCGACGTGAACGTCTTCGGCGTGATGGATACGACTCGAGCCATATTGCCGCATTTCAGGGAGCGGAAGGAAGGGCTCATCCTCAATATCAGTTCAGGCGCTGGCATCTTCACTCTTCCGATGCTATCGCTCTACTGCTCCAGCAAGTTTGCGCTCGAAGGCTATTCCGAGTCGTTGTCCTACGAACTTGCCTCCCAGAACATCGGCGTCAAGATTATCGAACCCGGCGGCGTTGTCAGCACGGATTTCGGCAAACGCAGCGGGCAGGAGGCTGCACAGAATCACCCTCCTCCGAGCTACGCCAGATTCGTTGCCCATACGAATGATCTTTTTCAGAACCTGCGGTCCACGAGAGCAGCGACCGAGCAAGACGTTGCCGATGTGATCTATGCCGCGGCAACGGACGGCTCAGACCGGCTGCGATACGTTGCGACAGAAGATATCAAACCACTCGTCAGGTATCGCCGTGAAACATCGGAAGAGGAGTACATTGCGTTCATGCGCTCTCATTTCGGCGTCTCACGGGATCGCAAGGCGCCGGAATGATCGTCCGAACCATAGCTGGTCTGGCGCTTGTGTTCCTTCTACTGCAACTGGTGCGTCCCAAGTTGACGAATCCGCCGGCGACAGCGGATTTCGAGGCGCCCGCCGATGTAAAGGAGATTCTGAGAAAGGCTTGCTATGCCTGTCATTCCAACGAGACACGGTTGTCGTGGTTTGACGAGATTGTTCCCGCGTATCAACTTGTCGCTTCCGACGTAAAAAGGGGCCGGATGGTCCTGAACTTCTCGGAGCTGGGCGCGCAGCCGAAGGCGCGGCGGAATGCCGTTCTGTTTGAAGCCGTGAGTCAGATCCAAATGGGCGCAATGCCCTTGTCGCGATACACGCGCCTGCATCCTGAAGCCGTCGTCACACCTGGCGAACTGGCTGCGCTGCGGGACTACATCCTTCCAGTTCCGCCCGCGAGGCCGACTGCACAACTGGACATCGAAGCCGCGGATGCTCAGTATCGCCAGTGGATAGCCGGGGCTTCTACGTCGCACCCGGTACAAGCCGCACCGAACGGAATAGCGTTCCTTCCCGGTTACAAGAACTGGAGGGCAATCAGCAGTACGGACCGGACCGATACGAACACTCTGAAAATGATTCTGGCCAATGATGTCGCAATCAGAGCAATTGCGGAACACAAGATCAACCCCTGGCCCAACGGCACGGTGTTCGCCAAAGTTTCATGGATGCGGCAGCCCGATGAAAACGGTGGGATCCGGACCGGGAAATTCGAACAAGTGGCTTTCATGATCAAAAACAGCGAAAAATACGCGTCCACTGCCGGATGGGGATGGGCGCAATGGATGGGCGCCGAACTCAAACCGTTTGGAATAGACGCCAACTTTGCGCGAGAGTGCGTCGCGTGCCACCTCCCGCTGCGCAAGAATGACTATGTTTTCACCGCGCCAATCGCCGCGGCCAGAGGCCCGGCATGAGCATCCTCTATTTCTCCGTCGCCGCAACGCTGCTTGCTCTTGCCGGCTGCTCTGCGCCGAACCCCAGAGTCGAGACAAGGCTGAATGCAAATGCGGCTCTCACCGGCGACATCCCAGTGGACCCATTGCAGTGGCGGGTAATCACCTCCGGCGTCGATCCACGCAACTCCACGATGTTCACGCTATTCGGAAATGATGCAGCGATTCAATATTCCAGGATCAGCACTGCTCGAAATTATCCCGGCGGTGCCGTACTTGCACTCGTGACGTGGCAGCAACAGGAGGACAGCCGCTGGTATGGAGGCAAGATACCGGCGCAGCTCAAGTCTGTGGAGCTTGTCGATGTGAGGGCCTCCGATGACGGCCGTCTGCTCAACCTGTATCGAGCCTACGAAGGCTCTCCTTTAAGGGAAACAACCCGCCTTAAGAGCCAGGCGGACGGGCGCCCAACATATCTCTTTTCACTGCGTGCCGCGGTGATGCCCTGAAGGCCAGGCCTCGAATGTATGGAAAATCAAATCAATGAATGGAGAATCAATCAATGACCGCAAGTCTAAACCCGAACCTTGTGCCGCCGTACACCCTTGAGACAGCGATCTTGAAGGTGCGTAAGGCTGAAGACGGTTGGAATTCCCGAAACCCGCCGCAAGTTGCCCTTGCCTACTCAATCGATAGCCATTGGCGCAATCGTTCCGAGTTCTGTACGGGCAGGGAGGAAATTATCGCGTTCCTCACCCGTAAGTGGGCAAACGAGCTGGAGTATCGCCTGATTAAAGAAATATGGGCCTTTCATGAAAACAGGATCGCGGTGCGATTTGCCTACGAGTCACACGATGCATCGGGGCAGTGGAGGCGATCCTACGGCAATGAGAATTGGGAATTCGACGACACAGGACTCATGAAACGGCGCCACGCCAGCATTAATGACCTGCCAATCCAGGAGTCGGAGCGTCTGTTTCATTGGCCGATCGGCCGCCGCCCGGACGATCATCCAGGGTTGAGTGAGCTGGGTCTTTGAGCCGCAGGGAGCTACTCACAGGAATTTCAGACCCAGGAGCCGTTCGGTCAGCTTCCAAAGGCGGTCGGCCGCTTTCGGATCGACCGCATACGGCATCACGCCGTTGTGCAGCGTCGAATCACCGAGCTTCCAGCCGGTCGCGGGATCAATGGACTCGAGAACGGCGATATCGTTGTTCTCGCAATAGACCCCGCCCATTCCATTGAGCTGCGGGCTCGTCGCGCACCAGACACTGGTCGATGCCCCTTGCTCGACCGTCTTCAGGTTTTTTCCCGGGTCGAGGATGGGCTTCCCGCTTTCGTCGATGACGCCGGCGGTCCGTAGCTCCTCACGCGAAAGATGCTTTCCGAGCCCGGTGTCAATGATGCTTCCTGGATGACAAGAAAAGGCACGCACGCCGTCCGCCTCGCCGCGCTCGTCCAGTGCGACCGCAAACAGGATATTGGCCGTCTTCGATTGGCCGTAGGCCTTCCATCGGTCATACTCGCGGCGTTCGAAGTTGGGGTCGTCGAACACGACCGGGGAATAGTGATGCCCCCAGGACGACACCGACACTACCCGTGCGCCGTCCGCTCGACGCAACGCGAGCCAAAGCTGGGCGGCAAGTTGAAAATGTCCCAGATGGTTCGTCGCGAATTGCGACTCATACCCTCGCGCATCGCGCGCCAGGGGGCTCGCCATGATCCCCGCGCTATTCACCAGGATGTGCAGCGGCCGGCCGGACGCTAGAAATCTTTCCGCGAAAGCATCGATCGAGGCCGGGTCGAGCAGGTCCATCGCCTCGATCTCGACACCGTCGAGTCCCTCAAACGCTGTTGCGGCCTTGACGAGATCGCGCGCCGGGACGATGACATTGGCGCCGGCGGAACGTAGCACTCGCGCGGTCTCCCGGCCGAGGCCGGAATAGCCGCCGGTGACGATCGCAATCTTGCCGGACAAGTCGACACCCTTGATAACGTCGTCGGCCGTGGAGGCCGAGTTGAAGCCGGAGCCGATCGGTTTCTGCGAAGTTGGCATTGTGTCCTTCCGGGGGCTCGTTATGGCGTGATCGTCGGCGGCCCGGCTTGTCGAAGCACCAAGCCGTCGGAGCCGGGTTCATTCGATCGAACCTCCAGCTTCAGTGCGGAGACTGCCGGTGACCCTGCAACGACGCGCTTCAATGGCCCAAATGTCTGCACGATCGCCACTCCTCCAACGCCGGCGGCGAACGCCGCGAGATCCTGAGGCTCGTAGCCTCCAGCCAGCACCAGCCGGTACTTCTTGCCGGGCTCAAGTCCAGTTGCGGCGATCTGGAGGTTGTCGATCAGTCCCAAAGAATTGATCGATACACTCGCGTGTGCCGCGGAACTGCTGTCCGAGGGTACTAACTCGACATGCAGAGCGCCGGTGGCGGGGCCGAGCGGCTTCAGATTCGCAAAACCGTTTCCCGAAGTGACCGCTTTCGGCACATAGACCAGTGCCTGCGGCAACTGGCCGACCGGAATCGTCGCGATGATTTGGTTGGTGGCCGTGTCGATCACTTGCACCGCGTCGCCGTTCTCCAGACCGAGATAAACACGGCTGCCGTCGCTCGAACCCCAAATGCCGTGAGGCAGATCGCCGGTCTTGATGGTCGCAACCAGTTTCGGCGTCGAATCCTGGGCGCGTCGATATACAAGCAGCTGGTCCTTGCCGCCCACCGACACGTAAGCGAAACTGCCCTTGGCGTTGGTGACCAAGGTGACGTGATTGGTGATCGGACCGGTCTCGAGCACGGAAATGGTGCGGAAGGGCGGCTTCGCGCCCACCACCTGAGTCTTGCCCGTATCCTTCAACGTAAACCAAACCTCATCCTGATCGACTGCGAGGTTGGGCGAGAAAGGACTTGCCTGCTTAACGCGCGCAATCACCCGGTAGGTCGCTGTATCGATCACGTCCATTTCCGGTGTGAAGCTGGACGGGACGAATGCGTACTTTCCATCGGGACGGAAGAGGACCATGCCCGGGCCGTTGGCGGTTTCAATTCGGCGAATCTCTTTCTGACGCACCGGATCGATCACACTGACGTAATTCTCGCCGCGCACGGTTACCCAGAGTTCGCGGCCATCGGGTCGAAAGAACGCCTCGTGTGGGGACCGGCCAACGTATATCTTGCCTTTGACCGTGTTGGTCTCAGTGTCGATCAGCGTGACCGAGTTCGATCCTATGGACACTACATCGAGCGTTTTATGATCCGGCGAAAAGCCTAGGCCGTGTACCAGCAGTTCACCGCGATACAGAGGAAGAAGAGCCGCAGGCAAGTCTTCACCGAGGTGAATAGCTCCCAGCATCTTGTTTGTCGCTGGATCAATCACCGATACAGTGTTGGAAGTTTGGTCCGCTGTGTAAACTCGATCACCGGTCTGGGCACCGGCCGTAGCCGCGGCAACCAAAAGGCTTGTGATGGTGAGCTTCATTCTGGCTGTTTTTCCGGCTTCGTTTTCGCGGCGGCGCTCTTGTTCAGCCAGAGGAACATCGCGTCTATCTCGGATTGCTGATCCACGAGAATTTCCTGCGCCAGCCGGCGCATCACGGGGTCTTTGCCGTAGATCAGTTCCGCCTTCGCCATATCGATTGCACCCTGGTGATGGGGGATCATCATCGTCGCGAAATCGTGATCGACGTTGCCGTTCATGGGGGCGGCTGCCATGTCGCGATTCATCGCCCGCATGCTGTCGTGCATTGCCTGCATGAACTTTGCGGCGTGCGGCGCGACCTGCTCCGCCGCCGTTGCTGCTACGAACAGACACGCAATTATCGGTATCGTTTTCATAACGACCCTGTCCCAACGCCCCCGTCTGAGAGTATGCCGATTCTCTAGGGCAATGCTTCCACCAGAGTGCTGGATTTGCGAAATCGTGCGCCTTTTTGCCGGGCTTCGCTGTCCGCGAACTTATTTCAAGTCTCGCGGTTGCATTTGTCCGGCCGCAGGACTGCGTCTAAGGCTGCCAGCAGTTCTCTACCATCGAATGGCTTTCTGAAGAGGTAACTGGCCCCTTTAGCCTCAATCGTTTCGCGTGCATGTTCTTCATCGCGGGCCGTGACTAAAATAACCGGGAGGTTGGGGTATTCTGTTCGCGCGATCTGCAGAAGTTCCCAGCCGCTCATCGCCGGCATTCCGATATCGGAGATCAGGCAGTCCACTTGTTGGAATCCATTTGAACCTAGAAACGCCTCTGCGGAGTCGAACAGGAGCGATTTGTAGCCGCCAGAAGCAAGAAGTTCTTCGAGCGATTCGAGGACGCTCGGATCATCATCCACGACGCCTATGAGAAAGGGGTGTACGTCCATGAATTCCGATGTTTCAAAGAGCAACTCCTCATATTACGTGAGAGGGGACTGATTGCCTATTATAGATTTCTATAGGGTCTGGTCTGGCTCGGGAATGCCGAGCTTTCCGGCCATCCTGACCAGATCCGCCAACGAGTTTGCTTCCATTTTCCTCATGATCTGGCCCCGGTGGACCTGAAGGGTCACTTGAGTAATGCCGAGAACGGCGGCCGCCTGCTTATTCAACATCCCGCGGGCTACGAGCGGAAGGACTTCCCGTTCGCGCGGTGTAAGAAGAGCGAACCGCCGCTGGAGCGTGGCGAGATCCGCCGTCTTCCTCCGCTGCTCGAGGTCTTTAATAAATGCCGCCCTAATCGCTGCTACGAGAGCTTGCGGATCGATGGGCTTTGTCAGGAATTCAACAGCCCCCGCCTTCATCGCGCGGACGGTCGACGGAATGTCACCATGACCGCTAATGAAAATAATCGGTGGGCCGGATTCGCTCGCAAGTTGTCGTTGCAGATCGAGCCCGCTTATTTCCGGCATTTGAACGTCCAGTACCAAACAGGCGCAACTGTCTGACCTTACAAAGCCGACATAATCCGAAGCCGAACCGAAGGTGACGTGCTCGATTCTGAACGACGCAAAAAGCTCCGAAAGTGCCTCGCGGACGGAGGGATCGTCATCCACAAGATAAACCACCTCACCCGTTAGCTTCATACCGACACGTCCGGATGCAAGGGCAGCGTAAAGCTGAAGGTCGTTCCGGCGCCCTCGTTCGCAGTCGCCCACAGACGCCCGCCATGCACCTCGATGATGGAGCGGCAAATCGCCAGACCCATTCCCATACCGTTCTCCTTCGTAGTGAAGAACGGGTCGAATATCGACGCGGGATTCGCTATGCCGCAGCCGCTATCACGGACCTCGATCAGGATATCGACGCCGTCGCGCCGGGAAATGAGCGACAAGATCCTGGTCCGATCCGTCACGCCCTGCATTGCCTCGATCCCGTTGTGCGCAAGGTTGATCAGGGCCTGTTGAATTTGTACGCGATCTACCACGATCATCGGCAAACCGGCCGCTAGTTCCGTTTCAACCGTAATGTCACTATCGCCGATTTCGTTTCCGATCAGTTTGAGGACTTCACCGATCGTATCGTTTATGTCCGACAGAACCATCGCGGGGGGAGCTTGCTTGAAGAGCGCCCGCATTCGCCTAACAACTTCGGCCGCGGTGTTTGTATCACGGATGATTCTCTCTGCGGTTGCTAGGGCTCGTTCGAGATTGGGTGGGTCGCCGGATAACCAAGTCAAGCAGGCATGAGCATTCGCCAAAACGGCGGCCAAAGGCTGATTGACCTCATGCGCAATCGATGCAGAAAGCTCGGCGACCGTCATGATCTGTGACATGCGCGCAAGTCGCGTCTGGCTCTTGAGAAGAGCCTCTCTGGCTCTTTTTCCGTCGTCGATATCGTTTATCACGGCATACCAGCGTAAAACGCGACCCTCCCGATCCCGCAGGGGCGCTCCACGGACCCGAAACCAGCGATAGGCCCCATCGGCACGCCGCATTCTGTAATCGAGTTCGTAGCGCTCCCCGCTCTCCTGGGAACTACGCCAGACTCCTAAAAGGCTATCGCGGTCATCCGGGTGGATCAGGTCGACTCCCGAATCAAGAATTTCTTGAACGGATTTTCCTGTGTAGTCCACCAACTGCTGGTTGACGTAATCGAGTTTGCCCTCCGCGTCCCTGCTTGTCACTATCGCGGGGATGGTCTCGGTTATCAACCGAAAACGGGCTTCGCTCGCGCGTACGGCTTCCTGGGAGCGTTTTCCATCTTCAATATCGGTCAGGAGGATGTACCACCGGATGATGTGTTCCTCTTTGTCCCTCAGTGGCCGGCCGCGGACGCGGAACCAGCGGAATATACCGTCGGCACGGCGGATGCGGTGCTCAATGTCATATGGATGTCCGGTTTCCACGGAATGGCGCCACTTGGCAATCACGCCATCGAGATCATCCTCATGCGCGGCTCCAATGAAGGCCCAATCCTTTAATTGTTCAAGCGTCTTGCCGAAGTAAGCAAGGACCTGCTGGTTGACGAGTTCGACCTCTCCTTCGGCCGTCATTGTACATACGAGGGCGGGAATCGTATCCACGATTAGGCGAAAATTGAGTTCGCTCTCGCGGAGAGCATCCTCCGCACGCTTGCGATCATCGATGTCGGTGATCAGTCCATACCAGCGTGTGATGCGGCCTTCGCTGTCGCAGAGAGGCTCCCCCACAGACTGAATCCATCGATATTGCCCGTCTGCGCGCCGGAGCCGGTAGATATCTTCGTAGGAAGATCCGGAACGGGCCGAATGGAGCCACCTTTCGACCGTCGCGTCGCGGTGATCTGGATGAACGAGGTCCAGCCATCGTCCACCTGAAAGGTTCTCTACGGTCTGCCCAAGAAAATCAATGTGGCGCTGATTCAGGTAATCGAGGTCGCCCTCAGCAGTCCCGCGCCAAATTAGTGCCGGAATTGCCTCGACGAGTTGATGAAGCTGACGTTCGCTTTCACGAAGAGATTCCTCGGCCTGCTTCCGATCTTCGATATCCGTGTTTGTCCCGTACCACTTGATGACTTTCCCCAAATCATCCCGCTGCGGCCTAGCTCGAAATAGGAACCAGCGATATTCTCCGTCAAAACAGCGCAAGCGCGCCTCGATCTCGCCCGGCTCCGCACGTGCCAGAAGGGATTGCCAGTAGGCGACCACCGTGTTTACATCGTCGGGATGGAAGGCCGCCGTCCAACCCCAGTTCAGCGCCTCATGCTCCAAGAGACCCGTAAATTCCAGCCAGCCACGGTTGAAAAAGTCAGCCGTACCATCTGGCCGGCATGACCATGCGAGTGCCGGTATCAAGTCGATCAGTTGTCTAGAGGGATCGTCCGGAGTCTGGATGTGAGCGATACGCAGCTGGAGTCGTTCAGTGATCTCCGCAGTCGACCCGATGATCTCAGTCACTTGTTCCGCCGCCCCTATGATGGGATGACCCCTGGTTCGGATGTACTTGACCACGCCATTTGGAAGGTCTAACCGGCAGTCGAAATCAATCTCCGTCCTGTCCCGTATGGATTTCTGTACTACCGCCAGCCAGCTCGACCAATCTTCGGGTTGAAGGAGGGCACGGTACTCGTCGACGGAAGGAGGACCTTGGGCAGCATCGCGTCCATGGATTCGGCACATTTCCGCTGACCAATAAACTGGCGCCCCGGAATGGACATCCCATACCCAACTGCCGGTGTGGCTCATAGAAGCTCCCCCTTCAGATAGCAGTGGACCTCATGCAAGAAGCGCACCGGCGACGTGGCGCTGGCGCACAATCATGTTCGATTTTACCGCCGCGGGAATGCGCCTCTTAAACGGCGTCCAGTCTCGGAGTCTCAGGCCCAGTGCGACCAAATGCAGTTTGCGTGCCAATGCGTAGTCTGCCTAAGCTATTGAGACGATAGAATCTTGTTCGTTCAGAAGCACAACGAGGTTTTCGTACAACGACGAAGTGTCGTTGCCCGACCTCTAGGACTCCGCTAACCTGTTGGGATGGACTTGGAACTTCTCCAGTCGATCTCGCTCGCTGTGAGCCAGGCACGAACCGTGGACACGGTCCTCAAAATGATCGTGGCGGGATTAGTCGACACGGCAGGCGTAGCCTTGGCAAGAATATGGCTACTTGAACCTGGCGACATCTGT
>JADGNQ010000245.1 GCA_017883385.1 Candidatus Sulfotelmatobacter sp. | reverse complement strand
GGCGGCCAGCCCGCGCCCCGTAACCATACCCAGCCGCGCGCACATGAGCTGGATCGAAGCCATCAGGGGAAACGTGAGCAGCGCGATCCACAGCGTGGAATATCCGTAGGCTGCTCCAGCCACCGAGTAGGTGGAGATTCCCGACGGATCATCGTCGGCCGCCCCGGTGATTAATCCCGGCCCCAAGACCGCCAAGGATCTCTTCAGATACCCGGATCCCTTGGCCTTTTCGACATTCTGGTTAGACAGATAGTTCTTTGCCGTCATGTCCGTCGGAAGCGATGCTAGGAATCAAGCAAATTTATGGAATTCGTAAGACACCGCGGAATTGAATTGTCCAATGGGAGCGTGATACTCGCAACTTCAATCGCCACCGCGATTCATTGCCCAAGTGAACCACTCTTGAATCGTTTGACGAAGGGAGGGGAAGAGAGACTTCGCCGACAGTTATCCGCCATTCCCAGCACCCTCATCCTTCACCGGCGACCAGAACAGGTCCTCCCACCTGGCGTAGCCGGTGCACTCCTACACAGATCTGGGGTCACTGCCGCGCCGCTTCCCGACCAGGAGAAGGAGGCCGTCCGCCTGTCATGTTTACTTTGATCTCCGCGGACAGAGCAATTGCGCACAGATTGGTGATCATGGGAATCATACGATGGTACCTGTCCAACGTGACAAAGGAGAATCGAATGAAATCCCAAAAGTTATTGGCCGCCGTGCTGACCTCGGTGACCGTGCTTGCCCTGTCCCTATCAGTAATGGGCCAGAGCACCACACAATCCAGCACCACGACCACACAGAATCCGCCGGCCGCTCAGACGCAGAGCACTACCACCACGACTTCACAGGATCCGACGTCTCCGACGCAGGCCGCGACCACTCAGACCACCGATACGACTGTTACGCCCGCAGCGCCGGAGGTGACGCAGACCGATACGACAACCACCACGACCACGCCACAGCCGAAGGTGAAGCAGACCGACACCACGACCACCACAACCGCGCCGCCGCCTCAGGTGAAGAAGGACACCACGTCGACGACCACAACCACGCCCCAGCCGCAATAGTTGAGTGTACTTAGTTCTAAACTCCCGTTGCGACGATCGCACGACGTTCTCCACATCCACGGCCACGGATTCTGTTGCAACATGGGCTACAGCTTATCCAGCAGAAAGATATTCAGCAGGGTGTTGTGAACCCGAATCTCACCGTTGTTATATTCGATGAAGCCCAGTTTCCTGAAGCGATTCATGAAAAAACTCACGCGGGATCGCGTTGTGCCGATCATCTCAGCCAATAGCTCCTGGCTGATCTTGGGAACTACGGTCTCCGGTTTGCTTTCCTTGCCGAACTGCGCCAGCAGTAACAGAATCCTCGCCAGCCGCTTTTCGCTGGAATTGAAAAGTTGATCCACCAGGTCGGCCTGCATGCGAGCGTTACGCGCCAGCAGAAAGGACGTGAACATCTCAGACAATTCGTGTTCCTTGTGCAGAACGCGGCCCATCTCCACCTTGCTGATACTGAGAAGTGCACACTCGGTCATTGCGGTGGCCGTCGAGAGTCGAAGAGGATGAGCGGAAAGCATGCAGTCCTCCCCCAGGAATTCCCCTTCACCCACCAAAGTGATCGTTGCTTCCTTTCCGTCCGCGGAGGTGACAGTTACTCTCAACCTGCCTTCCTGGACGTAAAAAATCGTATCGGAAGCATCACCTTGCGCGAACGCCGTCTCCTTCTTCTTCAGGTTGAGAATCTTCTTACCAAACCCTGCTCTGGCGAGAAAGGCTTTGGCATCGAAGAATACGTCGCTATTTGTTGGTTGAGTTTTGGGTGTCTGGAGCCGGGAAGGTATCACAATCTCGTTGACTGCTGGTCTTGCGGATCGCGCCGAATTAAGGGATTGCACTCGCTCGGATGGCGGTCCCTTACTACGAGTTGGAATGCTCCTGCTGCTCATGGCATACCTCCGACGGGCTGTGCTTCTTTGGGTTCATTCTAGCTCTTCAATACCCAGATGTGCAGGTTTCCTGCAATACAACATGAGCAAGCGCGGAGAGACTTGCCAACCACTGATAAGGAGCGTGCGCGCAGTTTCGAACCCATGACTTCCAACGTGTGAAGTAGACCTAAAACCTCTTGCTTGCCTTGCTTTTCCGCACTCTCGGCACCGCGAAAACGTCCTGTTTTGCTGACGAATCGGTGACGAGTATCGTGCTGGAGGCCCTGAATCATATCCTGTGATCGTGTCCAGTTCTGAAGGGGGGCACTACAATATATCGGTATATAGAGTGTCTGCCATTCTCTGAGATACGTCGAGCGAGCGGCATGAGGTATTTCCTTATTCGTTACTCCCGATTCCCGGCTGAATGGGCTCTTCCTTCGGTTCGGATCGGTCCGAATGCACAGGAAGTCCACTGATAAGACCCTGATAGTTTATGAGGCGTTTGCCGAGGATCACGACCCCCTCGGCCGTGATTTCATACTCGCGAATTTCCTTGGCGTGATTCCCGCCTCGCATCTTAATTACCACCAAGATCTTGCGAAGCTGGCCATCGATGGATACGTATCGTAGCCGGATAATGTCATCGGTAAGGAAAGAAATCGAGTAGGTACTGAACGGGAATTCGGTGAAGGACTCATCCACTTCAACCGTGCTTAGAATCGTCACGCCGATTCCTGTCAAAGCGAAGATCATCCGGTAGAGCGATTCGCGAAAATCGGCGCGGAAGCCGGGTGATAACGCCATCTCAAAGCCCGCGAGCGAGTCGATGACCAGACGCTTGGCTCCGATCTTCTGCACTGCGTCGAGAATCGAGTGCATGGTCTCATCCACCGAGAGATCGAGGGGACGTAAATAGAGGATTGTGAGTTTCCCGTCTTTCTGTGGCGTTTCCAGATCCAAACCTAGACTGGCGGCCCGCTCCGCATATGCTTGCGGGCGCTCCTCAAAGACCGCCACGATTCCTGGCTCTCCTTGGCGTATGCCCTCCGCAATGAATTGAGTTGCAAGGACCGATTTCCCAGTTCCCGAAGGCCCTGCTATCAGGACACTATCGCCTTCGCGAACGCCCCCACCCAGCATCTTATCCAAATCAGGAATACCGAAAGTAAGGCGCCGATGGCTGGATGGATTTCTTGCCTTCTGTGTCAAGCCAAAAGTGCGCGAAAAGGCTTGCACTCCGGCATCGGTTATGCGGAATGTGTGAAGTCCCGGAACGGAATCCTGTCCACGCAGTTTTATAATCTGTAACTTCCGAACAATCGAATTTCGCTCCGCCGTTTGGCGCAGCCAGAGCAGACCATCGGCAACGGTAAAGATGGGATTATCGCGTAGCTCCTCCTCCGCATACTCACCGATCAAGAAAGTTGTAGCTTGCCAACTGGCCAGAAACAGAGCTAGCCGTTGAATGAAAGACTGCAGGTCCATGTCACTTTCCGGCTTCCGCACCATGGTGCGGAAGGAGTCAACAACCACGACAGCGGGGTTGAACTTTTCAACCTCTTTGGTAATCTCCTCCAAAACCGCGCCCAGGTCCTTCTCCAAGACCACCTGACTCAGATTGATAAAGCGAATGGAGCCGGGCAGCATGGCTGGATCGAAGAACGTGTACTGTTGCTGGTATCGCAGCATCTTTATGGCGGATTCGCCGAGGACGGTGAAATAGAGCGCAGGACGCTCCGGCGTGGCATTGGCAAACACAAACTGGTGTGCCAGAGTCGTCTTCCCACTTCCGGGAGCACCCGCGATGATATTAAAGGAGAACTCGGGGAGGCCGCCACCAACAATCTCGTCAAGGCCCGGAACGCCGGTTGGTAGTCTGTTTATCTTCACTTTGTCTTGGTTGCTCACGCTTTTCTCCCGTTTCCCGCATTGCCATCATCAAAGGCTTCGCCTGGCCACGCATTTCGCAGCAGGCTTAACGTTAAAGCTTCGCCAAGGAAGACACGAAGCAGTCCGAGTAAGCGGGCGATGAGAATGATTCCTCCCTCGCCAGCCCGATCCTTGTCTATGTCGATTTGCGTCTCAATCTCGCCCAAGCCCTGTAAAGATCCATCCGCGGTAACCCTCGCTTCTCTAAGACTAGGAGATTCCGGCGCGGCCAGAGTCAACGCCCGAGAAGCGAGCGATTGGAAACCGGCAACTCCAACAAATTCAACAAGACTCTGGCGCAGCTTCTCATAGACGCGAAGGGTGGGGGACTCCATTGGCTCGGGGGGCTTGCCCGCACCGGTTTCATAAGCAACAAGACGATGGACTAAATCTCGCATACCTGGGGCAGCCGTCATGTTCAAACCAGCTTTGTTCAAGATTGGGGTGCTCGACATCCAGAGCCGCGTTGGATGTAGCGCTGGCGGAACTCAATTCATGTAGGGATTCGTTTGTAGGTTAGGTGCCTCGTCTTGCGGGCCGCCAGCCTTGCTTCGGATGAGTGTGAAAATGTCCAGAACCGTGGCAATACTGCGAATGTTTCCCGCAACACTCACGAGTCCATCTTCCATGCCTGGATGTTTGTCCGCCAGGGCTTCAATACGATTGCTCACACTCCTCAGTCGATCAATTTCCAGCAGAAGGTCCTCGAAAGCCGCAGCCATTACTAGTTCATCGGCCGCTGAGGCTATTGTGCCCTCTGTGGTCGTGGCCGACTCTGTCCTGACGTCAACCTGAAGGCGTAAATCTTCTATCAAACGCAGAGTTGTTGCCTCGCCAAGGAAGGTAAGAAACAGCCCGAGTAACTGCGCAATCAGAATGATTCCGGCCTCGCCATCATCGTCCGCGTCCGTCTGAGGTTCAACTTCGCCAAGACCGCGCAAGCATCCATTCGCCGTTATCTGCACCGCGTCGAGCTGGGGAGATTCCGACTTGGCAAGAGCCAAAGCCCGGGAAGCGAGAGCTTGAAAACCGTCGGATCCCACGGGAGCGCCAAGTTGCCGGCGCAGCCTTTCGTAGACGCGCACAGTCGCAGGTTCGGTATGCAGGGAGGTCGTACTTGCATCGGCCTCGCAAGCAAAGAGGCTGCGGGCCAAATCTCGCGTCTTTTGTGGTGGAGGCATCGATTCCCGTTCTTTCTCAAACACGCTACGCTTCGCCTTGAACGTGAGGCGACAGTCGCAATGATACTCCCAAGCTGATTGCTCTGGCGGCGAGATCCCTGGGCGCTTCATCACCAAAGCCTAGCGAGCCGGGAACAATACACATCCTACCGCAGCGGCCAACCCGCGCCCCGTAACCATACCCAGACGCGCGCAATAACTGAGCGTGCGGTAGTGTCATGTTGCCTGGACTGACACTGTTGTCGCAGTGAGAACCGCCCCGTTGATTTGCCGCACGCCAGCTCACTTCCGGATTGTTTCGTTCGCTCACAGCTTAGTGAGAGGTGGAGTTCTTCTCAGGTTTCACCTCAAGCTCATTGACAACTTCCTTGACGTTGGGAATAGCCTTGGCGAGTTTGTTCGCTTCGTTTTTCTGCGCCTGCGTCTTAACGGTGCCCTTCAAAACGAGCGATCCATTCGTGGAACTGTACGAGATACTCTGTGCGTCCAGATTTTTGTGTGCCAGCACCGCTGCTTTGTAATTGTCTTCAATGCCGCTGTCGAGGCTGGAAGCGACAGCCTTAGCCTGGCTCTCGACGCCCGGAGGACGAACGCCGATTTGATTGGCGATGGCGTAGCCCGAGGCTGCCTGCTTTGCCACACTCTCGGCTAACTCCTTCTTCTCTTGTGACTCGACATCGCCAGTCAGCGTGATGAGGCCCTTCTCGCGGTCTTGCGAAACGCTTACAACACCGAGATTGCTGCTGGCGAGGGCGCTGTTGACAGCATCTTTGACGTCGGGGTGCTGGGGAGCGTTGCAACCCACGAACATGAAAATCCCGAACAAAGTTGCGGTGGCAATTGCGCACCCCATAAACCGCATGCTCAAACTTGGTTTGCTCATCGTAAACCTCCTTATTCCTGAAAAGTGCTTCGCAGTCCCTATGAGTAGATGATGGAGACGAGCTTGCGACTTTCTTCGCCGATTCAATCCCCAAGAACCTATCTCGTTTTCAGCTCTTTCAGCTTTCCCTTGAGCTTTGCGACAGTGTCTTTCGCACGGCCGATCCGCTGCTGAACCTC
>JADGNQ010000244.1 GCA_017883385.1 Candidatus Sulfotelmatobacter sp. | reverse complement strand
TCTCCGTGCCAGCGAGGTCGTCGCTCTTAGCCTTGACGACATCCGTTGGCGGCAAGGCGTCCTGCGAATCCATCAGCGCAAAACCTCCTCACCCTTAGAACTTCCACTCACCAATGAGGTCCTCGCCGCCATGGTGAAGCATCTAAGACAGACGCCGCCACCCGCACCCTATCGCAGAATCTTCTTGCGCATGCGCGCTCCCATCGGTGTGTTGAAGCCTACTGCCGTAACGGAAGCTTTTCAAGCGCTGGCTCGCAAAAGCGGTTTCAGCATTCCCTATCAAGGCCCACATTGCTTGCGCCACTATCTACCCTTCCGGACTATGTCTTGTCGCGGCGTGCTGGCCCCGTATTTCGGGGCGAACGAGCTCGTCTGCAGCGACATAGTATGAACTCCTCAGCCCCTTTAGGGGAAAGGAGTTTACTGTGAAGTTCAGCATTGACGGCCAGGTGGTCCTGTTACGAGCACCGGAAGGCCCGCTTGCAGCGTATATCAAGCGGTTTGCAGGGTCTTTGAGCGAACAGGGGTATGCCCCGGATTCGATTCACCGGCAGGTTTTTATCGGCGCGTGTTTTAGCCGATGGCTGAAACACCGGGGAGTCGCGTTGCGCAGCATCACATCTGAACATCCACCTCGGTATTTGCGATATCGTGCACGGCGGGCGCGCCCATCCCAAGGCGATGCCGCCGCCCTTAGCCACCTGCTCACCTTTCTGCGCGGCGAGGGCGCGATACCCGCCGAGAAGGTCGCAGCCCGTCGATTCACCCCGGTGGAACGGTGCACGGAGGCGTACGAGCTTTACCTGCGTGAGGTGCGCGGTCTGGCAAAAGCAACGATCGTCAACTACGTGCCGTTCGTCTGCAGGTTTCTCAAGGACCACTTCGGCGACGGAACCGTCACTCTGTCAAACCTTTGCGCCAGTGACGTCACGCGGTTTGTACAGCGGCAGGCGTCGCATTTGCATCGAAAGCGAGCCAAACTCCTGACCAGTGCGTTGCGCTCCTTCCTGCAGTATGCGCGCTATCGCGGCAAAACAAAGTTAGATTTGGCCGCTGCCGTGCCCACCGTAGCCAACTGGTCGATGTCATCGATACCGCGGGCGATTCCGGCGGACCAGGTCCGCCAGTTGCTGGCCAGCATCGACCGGCGCACCCCGGCGGGGTGTCGCGATTACGCCATCTTGCTCTTGCTCGCACGCCTTGGCTTGCGTTCCGGTGAAGTGGCATCTCTCGAGCTCGATAACATAGACTGGAACGCGGGACAGCTGAGTGTCCGCGGCAAGAGCGGCCAGCGTAGCGAGTTGCCTTTGTCTGCGGAAGTTGGCGAAGCGATCGCCACGTATCTGCGGCGTGGACGGCCAAAGAGCGCCAGTCGGCGCGTATTTCTGCGTGTCAAAGCCCCCATCCGCGGTTTTCGAGGGGCCAGTGGCATTGGATCGGTCGTTCACCATCGGCTCCAGCGTGCTGGCATTGATGCTCCCACTCACGGGGCCCATCAGTTTCGGCATGGATTAGCGACCCAGATGTTGCGGCAGGGAGCCTCCCTCGATGAGATTGGCGAAGTGCTGGGTCACCACAATCCCCAGACCACCACGATCTACACGAAAGTGGATCTCGATGCGCTGCGAACACTCGCCTTGCCGTGGCCGGGAGGTGTGCGATGAACACACTTCGGAAAGCTGTTGGGGAGTACCTGGAACTGCGACGCGGCCTGGGATTCAAGCTACGAGAGGCGGGCAAAGGATTGATCGATTTTGTTACGTTTCTGGAGGGACACAAGGCTTCCTACATCACTCGGGCGCTGGCGCTTGCCTGGGCTCAACAACCTTTGACCGCTCAGCCGGCGTGCTGGGCTCAGCGGCTCAGCTTCGTACGCGGATTCGCACGTTATCGTAGCGCCACTGATCCGCGTACGCAGATTCCGCCGCAGGGCTTGCTGCCCTTCCAACCGAAGCGCGCACGACCCTACCTGTACTCCGATGAAGAGGTCCGCAGTTTATTACACGCAGCTCTAAAGATGCCCTGTCGCTGGGAGCGCGGCAAGCTGCGACCGTGGGTCTATCATTGTCTGTTCGGACTGCTGAGCGTTTCCGGCCTTCGCCTGGGCGAAGCACGCAACCTCGAACTTCAGGATGTCGATTTGAAGGCGGGGGTGTTGACGATTCGCGGCGCCAAGTTCGGTAAAACTCGTCTCGTGCCTTTGCATGCCTCAACCTGCAATGTGCTGGCAGACTACCTCGCCCGCCGTCAACGCCATTGGAAAGGACGAGCGGTCTCCACTTATCTATTCGTCTCCAGCACGGGCAATCGATTGGATGGAGGAGACATTCATCGAACATTCTATGCGTTGTCCCGGCAGGTCGGGCTGCGGGGCCCATCCGCCAGCCGCGGCCCTCGTCTCCATGACATGCGCCACCGGTTCGCGACAAACACCCTCGTGCAGTGGTACCGCTCCGGCCAGGATCCCGAGAGGCGACTGCCCCTGTTGTCTGCCTACCTCGGGCATGTGCACGTCGCCGACACACAATGGTATTTGGAGGCCTCTCCTGAGCTAATGCGGGAGGCGATGCAACGGCTGCAACAGCGCTGGGAGGATCGCGCATGAATACCCCCACCAGCCTGCCTGCACTTTTGGAGAGTTTCTTTACTCAGCGCCTGATGCAGCAGCGCCAGGCGAGCCCTCATACCATCAGTTCCTATCGCGACACCTTCCGTCAGTTTTTTAAGTTCACCGAACAGCGTTTGCATAAGGCGCCGTCGTCGCTGACCTTCCAGGAGATCAACGCCCCATTGATCATGGCGTTCTTGGAACATTTGGAGAAGGGTAAGGGTGTCAGCACCCGCAGCCGCAACCTGCGTTTGACCGCGATGCGCTCGTTCTTTCGTTTCGCAGCTTATGAGGTGCCGGCTCATTCCGCACAGATTCAACGAGTGCTCGCCATTCCCAGCAAGCGCTTTACTCGAACCTTGGTCCCCTTCCTCACGCGTGCTGAAGTCGACGGCTTACTCGCGGCACCCGACCAGACCACGTGGTCTGGCCGACGTGATCACGCCTTTATATTGTTGGCCGTGCAGACGGGGCTGCGCCTATCCGAGATGACCGGGCTAAAACGCGAGGACATCATCTTCGGCGCCGGCGCCCACGTGCGAGTAATCGGCAAAGGGCGCAAGGAACGCTGTACACCCATCGCCAGATCGATAGTCGCCGTGTTGAAAGCCTGGTTGCGCGAGCGCCAACGAGGTGACGGGCACGTGCTGTTCCCAAACGCTCAAGGGGAACGCCTCAGCGTCCACGGTGTACAGTACCTGCTGAACAAGCATCGCGCGGTGGCTTCCGTGGCCTGCCCCTCTTTGCAGCAAAAGCGGGTCACCGTCCACCGCTTGAGGCACACCATGGCCATGGACCTTCTCGAAAATGGGGTTGACCGCTCGGTGATCGCGCTGTGGCTCGGCCACGAACGTGTTGAGACCACACAGATTTATCTCGAGGCAACACTTGCCATGAAGGAAAAAGCGCTGGCGAGGACATCCCCGCCGGACGCAAAACCCGGCCGGTACAAACCTGGCGACCGACTCCTCGCGTTCTTGAACAGTCTGTAGCCGGCATCCGACTATGTTGGGTGATCGCCAGGGGCTTTGCGCGTCGCGCCTTGAATTCCGGCCCGATTCCGTCAAGGCTCTTCGACTACTCGACATAGTCCGGAAGGGTAGATAGTGGCGACTATGTCTTTGAAGACATAGGCGCCACTCGTACGCCCTTCACCTCCTGAAGAATGGAACTCCTCTTAAGACAATCGGCGACATCCTGGGGCATCGTACTGCCGAGAGCACGTCCATGTACCTGCGATTGGCGACCGGGGATTTGCGCGAAGTGGCCCTTGCGGTTCCGGATGGGCGGCACAGCCGAAAGGAGGGGAAGTGATGAGACGGAGCCATTCGGCTTTCACTCCGGTGTTTTCATCTCGCTTGGCGCCCGTGTTCGCTCGGTATGTCGATCTGAAGCGCGCTTTGGGGCGGCGTTTCGATCTCCCAGCTCGTACACTGCAAAGCCTGGATCGATTCCTCTGCGATCAAAAACCCAAATACCCGGACCTCAATGCCGCCGCGTTTCAGGCATGGTGCCACACGCTCGAACATGTTACGTCAGGGGTTCGGCGGGTTCGCATGCTGGAGGTTTGCGCCTTCTGCTTGTACCGTCGCCGGACCGAACCGCAGTGCTTCGTTCCGGAATCCAGCTCATTTCCGCCATATCATCAAAGGCTCAAGCCATATATTTTCTGCGAGGCCGAAGTAGCAGGGTTACTCCGTGCGGCTTCGGGCTTGAAGCGGAACCCGCTATCGCCGCTGCGCCCAGAGGCCATCCGCCTCGCGATCATCCTGTTGTTCACGACGGGAATCCGGCGTGGGGAACTGCTGAACCTGATGATCGGTGATTACAACCGGCGAGACTCGACTCTGCACATTCGCGAGACGAAATTCTATAAATCCCGTTTGCTTCCGATCAACAGTGGCATTGCCGATGAGATTGATCGCTATCTGCGTGCTCGAAGCCAGCGGAAACTCTCCGTTTCTCCGGAAATGGCCCTCATTTGGAACCCCTCCTGGGGTGGAGGGGCTTATAGCGGCACAAGCCTGCGACGCTCTCTCCAGTCCTTGCTGCAGAAATGCCGCATTGTCACCGCGAAAGGAAAATCGCCACGGATTCACGATTTTCGGCATAGCTTCGCCGTGAATGCTTTGCTGCGATGGTACCGGGCCGGCGCCGATGTCGAAGCCAAACTCCCCTTGCTGGCCACCTACTTGGGGCATGGTTCAGCAGTGTCGACACATTACTATTTGCACTTCATCGAACCCCTCCGCAGCGCGGCCAGCGAACGGTTCGCGAAGCATTACGGCGCACTGGTTTCTCCACTACCGCAATCAGCCCGGAGGCGCGGATGAAAACCGAGCTTCCGAATCTACTCGGCGCTGTAATCCGCGACTACTTCACGGATCACCTTCCCCGCCTTCGCGGAACCAGTCCGCACACCATTCACAGCTACCGCGACAGCATTGTTCTGCTGCTGCGGTTTCTATCCCGACAACGGAATAAGCCGGTTACGGGGCTCGATCTGATGGATCTGGACCCGCCCGGGATCCTCGCGTTCCTGGCCCACCTTGAGGAGGAACGCAAGAACGGTGTGTCCACGCGAAACGTGCGACTTTCGGCCATTCATGCGCTTTTTCATTTTGTGGCCTCGCGTAATCCAGAGCATCTCGAACTGGCCCAGCGTGTCCTCGGCATTCCCTTCAAGCGCGCCCGACAACGAGCCATCGACTACCTGGAATATGAGGAGATCGATGCGGTTCTCAAGACCATCAACCGGACCACTGTCCAAGGAAGCCGCGACTATGCTTTGCTGGCAACGATGTTCAACACCGGCGGCCGCGTCCAGGAGATCGCGGATCTGCGCGTGTGTGATCTCCAACTGACCAAGCCTTTTCAGGTGAGACTGTTTGGAAAAGGCAGAAAGGAGCGCTACTGCCCGCTCTGGCCGCAGACCGCCTCGGTGTTGAGAGCTTTCTGTCAGCAACGGCATCTGGACCTGCGGTCGGAATCTCGCCTCTTTTTGAACCACCGCGGCCATCCGTTAACCCGTTTTGGAATCCGCCATATTCTCGCCAGGTGTCTCGGACTGGCTTGCACCAGTGCTCCGAACCTCCGCAAAAAGCGGTTGCATCCTCACAGCGTTCGGCACAGTACGGCCGTGGCCCTTCTGAAATCGGGCGTTGATCTGTCGACAATCAGCCATTTGCTGGGGCACGCAAAGTCCGACCACTAACGAATCGCTACGCCAAGGTCGATCTCGAAATGAAGCGCCGGGCCATCGCCAAGGTCAAGCCGGTCCCACGCCGGTCCCGCACGCCCTGGAGCAAAGACCGCACTATCCTCGACTGGCTGGAGTCCCTTTAGGCCCGGAAAAATGTGGAGTTGAAAACGAGTGCAGCTACGGATTTCCGGGACTTCCGCGAGTCAACTCCACATTTCTGGCAACTTCACATTAGTCCACAAATGTTCAGCTAAACATTTGTGGATGAGCTGGGCTACCTGGCCCTCGATCAGCAGACCTCGAATCTGTTTTATCAAGTCATCTCCACACGGCACAGCCAGAAGCGGTCCACAATTATCACAACG
>JADGNQ010000243.1 GCA_017883385.1 Candidatus Sulfotelmatobacter sp. | reverse complement strand
GGCTGGGACTGTAATCCAGTTTTCGCTTTGATCCTCTCCGCAATTTGAATCGCAGTGTTCAAGCGTACCAACTTGTCCAGTTCCCACCGCCGGCTTAGGTACGTCTCGATCAGGACAAGTTCGTCCGCAGTAAGTTGGTCCAACCCGGGCGTGGCCGCACTGGTTTCGCTCGAAGTGTTCCACGAGGGGCGTACTTCCTCCGTCGGCTTTTCGTGTACTACCACCGTCCCGGCGACAAAATCACCCAGCCTGCGGCTTTGGCGGTTGCACATCATGCATACGAGGCCCACGCCGTAGATCCCTGGCAGTCCGTCGACCGCCCGCAGAAGGTTTCGTCCAATCGCCTCGAAAGCGTTGATGGGCCTGCCAGACTCTTTAATGACCCGGATACCGGCATATCGTTTCCCCGGTGTCTGCCCCTTCCAGAGAATCTCGAAGACCGCAAAGTATCCCCAATAAATCGCGAACAGAATGAAGATGGCCAGCGCTGGACCAATCAGGCGTGGAAGGAACATGAACACCGAAGATCCCACCGGCAGTGTGAAGATGAAAATAATGGCTGTTATGAGATACAGTGCCGTTTGGATTAAAGTATCGATGGCCATCGCGAGGAACCGGCTTCCGATTCCTGCCAACGGCAACTCCAGGGCAATCTGCTCCGGCGTGTCAATCTTGAGTTGATCGAACGAGTCCACGATGATTTCCACTCGCTGGTTGGAGAAACGCAAGCCGCACTGGAGCAAGCTGGAGGCGCTGCTCAATCAGAGTGCCAAGGGAGGCCTGAAGTCGCTCTCGCGTTCCGACCTGCAGGAACTCAGCCTCCTCTACCGGCAGACTGCGGCCGATCTGGCCGCCATCCGCGAAGACCCTGGTTCCGTTCACTTTGCGCGCTACGTCAACCAGTTGCTCGTGCGCGCTCACAATACCATCTATTCCGGTCGCATTGCGAGTCCCATGGCGCTTTTCTCGTTCTTTTGGGATACCTATCCCGCGGCCTTCCGTCGGAACGTGAAGCACTGCCTGTTGGCCACTCTGATCTTTGCCATATCTGGGCTCGTGGGCGCGGTGCTGACGTACCAGAATCCTGACTTCAAGGTGAAACTCCTCGGGCCGCAAATGGTCGAGACGATCGAAAAACGCGAGATGTGGACGCACTCCATCGTCGGCATCAAGCCGCTGGCTTCGAGCGCGATCATGACCAACAACATGAGCGTCGGATTCAGCACCTTTGCGCTCGGCATCACTGCAGGCCTGGGAACCATTTACATGATGGCATTCAATGGTCTACTGATCGGCGTAATCGGAATGGCCTGCTGGCTGTCCGGCATGAGCGTGCAGCTATGGAGCTTCGTTGCGCCTCATGGTGTGCTGGAGTTGCCCGCCATCTTCATCGCAGGCGGCGCCGGGCTGCGGATTGCGCAAGGCCTCCTGTTCCCGGGAGTCTTGCCCAGGCGAGACTCGCTGGCGCAAGCGGGACTCGAGGCTGTACAACTGCTATTGGGAACGATCCCGATCCTTATCGTCGCCGGCCTGATCGAGGCCTTCGTCTCGCCGACTGGCCTTCCGGTTCCGCTAAAGTTCTCGCTGGCCGCAGCGTTGTTTGTGCTTCTGGGGAGTTACCTTTTTGGGATGTCGCGTCAACCCAGTCAAACTCAGAGTTGATTCCGCTCTTTGATCTGCAAGTACGCGTTCACGAGCACCGGAGAAACCGCTCCTGAGCTGACCTCCAAGGCCAGTGCGCCGCGTTCCCGCAAGCGAGCCAGCAGCAGTTCGCGGCGGTGAACCATCTCTTGTGCGGCTGCCACCCGATACATTTCTGATTCGGTCTTCGGAGTCTTGGAGGCCAGCGCGCCCAAATCCGGCTGCCCGATCACCACAAACAGCACCAGGTGCCGCGGCATCATCATCGATGCCGCCTCGATGACTTCGGGGGTCATGGCGGTCTCAGCTAGGTCGGTCAGCCACACGATCAGGCTGCGGCGTTTCTGGTCGGTCAGCAGTCGCGCCGCCATCTGCAGGTGGTCTGCTTCAGAACCCTCCTCATGCACCAAGGCGAGTTGCTCGATCACTTGTCGCAGATGGGCGCTTCCTTTGGCTGCCGGAAGCTGATGACGAATTCCGCGTCCGTAAGCGACGAGCCCCACGCGGTCGCCTGAGTACAAAGCCACTTGGGCAAGGCTCAGCGCGGAGTTAACCGCATGGTCCAGTTTGCTGAAGCCACCTACGCGTGCCCGCATCAACCGACCAGAGTCAATCACAATCCACACTGTCTGGCTGCGTTCGATCTGGTAGACGCGGGTGACCAGCTTGCCGCGCCGAGCCGCCGCAGTCCAGCAAATGTCGCGATACTCGTCTCCCTGCTGATACTCGCGCAGGCTTTCAAACTCGCGGCCAATCCCACGCACGCGCGCGTGGCGTTTCTCAAGTGCAATCTGGCGGCTGCGCAGCAGGTAAATCGAGTGCCGCTTGGCTTCTTCGAGGTTTGGATAAATTCGCACCGTCTGCCCAAGAGGAGCCCGCACCCATCTCTCGGCAATGCGCAATATGCTCTGGTAGCGCACATAGCAGTCCCCGAGTGTCGCGTCGCCCCGCTGCGTTGGACGAATGCGATAGGACGCCTTCCCCTCGCCTTTCGCTCCAGCGCGGATCGTGAGCGTCGGCGGTTCACTCCTCAACTGCAAGGGAACGTTGTCGACCAGCGAGGCGGAAATACGCGCGCCTGCGGAATTCATAAGGATGAGATCGACATCCGATGAAATCGACAACGCCGCGGCCGACCGCCAGGAGCGCCTGACGGTAAGTTGTACCGGCTTCGGCAGTTGTGCCAGATCGCCCAGCCACGCCAGCAGGACGAGGCCATCCCACGCGAACATTGCGTACACAAAACGCAGATCAATGAAAGCTGGACCCAGCCACACTAACCCGATAAAAAAAAGCATGAAGAAACGGTCGCCGAAGGCCACGCCGAGACGCTTGTGGGATTGCGCTTTCGCCTCGATTTCCCGTGGAACCAGCCTGGCGGGATCGTTCACTTCGGAACCTCGACGGCGCGCAGTACGTCTTCCACCACCTGATCTGGCGTCACCCCCTCCAAATCAGCTTCCGGCCTGAGCATAATGCGGTGCCGCAACACCGGCCGCGAAGTTGCCTTCACGTCGTCGGGAATCACGTAGTCGCGCCCGTCCATCGCCGCATGGGCCTTCGAGACTGCCATCAAACTTACCGCGGCGCGCGGACTAGCTCCGAGTGACAGTGACGGCCAATCGCGAGTCCGTCGCACAATCTGCACGATGTAGCTGAATAGTGCCTCCTCCACCGTCACCGACTTCACCTGTCGCTGCGCCTGCTCGAGTAAATCCGAGTCGATCGGGGTTAGGGGGATCTTGTCCAACTCTCTCGATTCAAATCCATTCTGCACGTTGGCCAGCAGCCGAACTTCATCCTGCATGGCGGGGTACGTAACCCGGAGTTTGAGCAAGAAACGGTCCAGTTGCGCTTCCGGCAGCGGGTACGTTCCCTCGAACTCAATCGGATTCTGCGTCGCAAAGACCGTGAAGAATTGCGAAAGTGGATAGCCCTTGCCGTCGATCGTGACCTGATGTTCCTCCATGCACTCCAACAATGCGGCCTGGGTGCGTGGAGGCATGCGATTCACTTCATCGACCAGCAGCAGGTCCGTAAACACGGGCCCCTGATGCAGTTGGAATGCACTGGTCGCCATATTCAGAATGTTGGTGCCGACAATATCGGCCGGCATTAGATCAGACGTGCACTGCACGCGCTGGAACCCCAGCCGCATCAGGCGTGACAGAGCTTTGACCGTCAGCGTCTTCGCAATTCCCGGCACGCCCTCCAGCAGCACATGCCCCCGGCACAGCAGCGCGATGACGCACTGGTCCCGCAGTTCGTCCTGCCCGACCACTACCTTGCTCATCTCGTCGCGGATGTGTTGCCTCAACTGTGGAACGGCATTCATCAACCTCTCTCCTTCCGACCGCCTTGGAACAGCTTCAGGCGAACTGCGTATTCATCGAGTTCCTGTACCAGGTGCAACGCCACCGGGGCCTCTAAATACGGATCGTTCTTCGCCGATTCGCAGCGTCGCAGAATCGCGGCGAAGTGATCGTCGGCAAGTGCCCACCGGTCCCGCACGGCAAACTGCAGGTCCTCCACAGAGATGTTGCTCGCAACCCCCAGGCGCCGCGTTAGCCAGTAGCGGAACCGTTGGTAGCAGATGTCCACGGCAACCGATGCGGTTCCGGCGTGTTCGTAAAGTCCGCCCAGCGTTTGCACAAATTCGATCGGCGACAGTCGGACATCCGAGGCCGGCTTGCAGATGGGTCCGCTTCGCCGCGAAAACGTAGCCACGACCGCCAGTCCCAGGAGCACTAATTGAAGCGCGAGCCATTTCACCGGAGAGTGTGCAATCGATGAAGCCAGCGTTTCCCGGTAGCCGTGAATGTATTCGTCCCAGAGAACTTCACTCTTCGCGTCGCCGAGGCAGGCAAGGAAGAATCTCAGATTGCCCTGTTCTGTCAGCCCCGCATTGGTCAGCGGCGTCGCCGCAGCCCACCACAGCACCTGCCCGCGACCATAAGGATACTTCACTACCAGAGTATGGTCTCCATCCCCGTAGAGCGGGTAGGCCGCCGAGAACGATTGCCAACGCGCCTCGGGAGCAAGAACGATTTCGGGCGCTGCACGGGTAATCTTGGAAGGCGACATCGCCGATGCTTTCTTCCGCGTCATTCCGCCAAGAGGGTTGGGCACGGAGTCATTCTCCGGAAGGAATGTGCCGGCGAACATGCCCGTCGCGATGAGGTGGCCACCGTTAGATAAGAACGCCTGGAGGCGCTCCCGTTCTTCGTGAGTAGGGGCCTCGCTGGGTTCGGCAAGGATGAGCGTCGTTCCAGCCGCCTGAGGAAGTTCGTCGAGCGGCTTTTCCCAGCGGCGCACCTTATATCCAGTGCCCGACAACAGCAGGTAAGCGGCTTTCGCGCCGCCCGAAGCGGTCGAGTAACTACTGGGAACCTCCGATTTTGTCCCACCCTCGCCACCAAACACCACAGCGCCGGCAATCAGCAGCACAAAGATGCACGCCGCACCCAGCAGAAGCTTGCGATCTTTCGGATCCACCTTCAGTGGCATCCCAGCTTCTCCAGTTCTTGCAGCGTCTGCGAAAAAGTTCGCTCGCTGGCGTCCCGGTTTGCATACCAGGCGAGTTCGAAGATCTTCGTGAGCGCGGTCAGCGTCTCTCGATGTTCACTCGAACTCGAGAGCAGCCTCAGGTACTCCCGTGGCGTGCGGGCGCGATCCGGTTTCCAGGTCCCCTGGCGCTCCAGGAATGAGATTCCCGCCCAATAGGCCAGATGAATCGCCTCTCGCCACTCGTGCTTGGCAGCGGCTGCGCGCGCCTCCCTGAGCCAGATCGCCCACTCCTTCGCGGAGACGGGAAGGTCCTTGGGAATGACGGTTTCAAAGTTGTTGCCTACGAAGATGCTGCGGTAGGCGATATACCCCAGAGTCAGGACTGCGAGCCCCATGAGCCCGTAGACGAAGAACTTACTGATCGTGGGTATGGCCGTAGAGCGGAACATCCGCTCCAAAACATGGAGTACGAACGCCAGCAGGCGTTGCTTCAAGCGGTCGAACCAGGTTGGCCCACGCACATCGCGAAACTCAGGGCGATTCAGAATCGAGCTCAGTTCAGCCCGGCTTGTGGTGACGTCCTGGGGAGACCTCTCGAAGCCGTCGAGATCGCCACGCAGGCTCTGCAGGCGTGTACGGATGGCGGCGGCGTTCGCAACGTTCTTTTCTTTCTCGTATCTTCGGACATCCCGTTGCAGCCCTTCCGTGGATATCTCGAACTCCTGCTGATCCGTATGGACGCGCCAGCTTTGCGGCAGATCGTGCAATGGTTGGGGAACTGGACCACCCGAGCTATCGAGTTGCTGGGTCGCGGACAATAGCCGATCAAGCTCCACGCCATACTCAGCCGTGGTGAGCGGGTTGGCCGCGGCTGACTGGGCCTGACACAAGGCCGATGCGACCACAAGCCAAGCTAGGATGCAAATCCGCCGTGCAGTCATGCGCCTGCTTGTGCTGGGGACACTGGCAGAACCGGCGCGTCCAGAGTCGTCATCATCAATTGCAAGTCGAAGGCTTCTTTGCGCACCCGCT
>JADGNQ010000092.1 GCA_017883385.1 Candidatus Sulfotelmatobacter sp. | reverse complement strand
CAAGCCGATCCGCGGGACCAAGCTTCAGAAAAGAGGCAATGGCATTCTCGACATCCTGTTTATCGGCTTCTTCCAGAGAGTCGAGGGTGATTGGCAGCTTGCGACCGCCAAAGAACGGAATCTCCCGCGGCTCAGCTGCAAGCCATTCTGGGACACTCGGGTGGTGTTTCAATGGGCCGAGCGTTGCGATGTTCATCGCTCACCTCGATGGATGTGGTCGATAGCCCCTTTATCGTAGCAAGAGGGGTGCGGATATTGAGTAGCTGTTGTGAACAGGCCATGGCCTCATTGACCTGTCGATGAGCGTAATGGAGATGTTACGCCAACTACAGCCGTATCTCTCGAAGTGCGCGTACCGTTGGCTGCATGTCCTCCGCTTTCGCTGCGTCAAGTCCCATTGTGTCTTGAACGATGTAGAGAAGTCGGTCCGTGATCTCTTGGTCGGTCGCTTTTCGGACCAGAAGTCCGTAAATCTCGCCGACATAGCCGTCATATTCATCTTGGGCGTTCGGCTCATTTTGTATGCCGATTGGGTCCCACACATTCAACAGAACTTTTCGGATTTGTGAGCTAATCATCCGCGAGGTGATCTTGTTAATCATGCCGCTGCCTCTGTTGCATTATCCTCCGACCGGGCCATGCCCTGTTGTTGGTGAAATGGGGATGTTACGCCAACCTCGCCTGACAGGTTCCTAATCTTGCGTTGCCCGTTTCAGCACCTCGGCGGACGGCACGTTTTCTCTCATGGCAAATCTGATCGAGAGTTTGCCGCACCCTCGTTTCTTCACGCCCTTCACGACTACTGGTTTGAATTTCCATTTGGAGACAGCCGCCATCAGATGAGAAATCCCCAAAGGATGACCGGAAATTGCGCCCGCACCAGTCACCCGCCCTTTCTCGTCGAACCCTATTTGAAAAACGGCGACGCCGCCGTAATTGGCGTGGTTGCCCATCTTGTCAGGCTCCATCTCGACGTGGGTAGCGTGATTGGACATCTGTGTGTCCGATAGGCAGACGGTCTCCACGTCACAAGCACACGCAACGAGCGTCTGCGCAATGGCGGGAGTGACACACACAAATGCAGCCAGTAATGCTCTGAGTAGAGTTCCCATACGTCTTTAGACACCGGGGATGGCTTAGCAAGCACGGTAGCCGAGCCGTTCTTGACGAAACCAGGCCATTACAAAAGTGAGCCAAAGGAAAACTGTTTTCACTCAGGGTAGATGAGTGAAATGGGGATTTTTCACCAATCGAAGGCAACTCAACCCGGATACACTTGTGCTCCGAAGAACTTCGGTAACTGGCATCTCGTACATTGCGGGACTGAAAATGGGGCCAGAGTTGGAAGTTCGCCTCCGTGCATTTGCTCTACCAACTGAGCTACGCGCCCACGATCTACCAATCTAACATATTGCAGAGCCTTGAATGCACCCTCTCGGCATCCTCCCGAACACTCGCAAGCGCACACGTCCAACGCTGATCACCAGCGCCCGACGACACGATCGGCGCGAATCTCGCACGTCGGAAGCAGGTTAGTTCGGTTCGACAGGTGACACACTGAGGCTGATCACTATTCTCTGTGATGGGATCGAGAAAGATCCTGAATGGATTTCGTCATTCGCAGAATCAGTGGTGGGCGTTCGCTGGAACGCCCACTCACCAGACACTGCTTTCCTACAAGCGTCCCGCTTACTCGGGATCGGTCGGATCGTTGAACAACACCGTCAATTTGATGCTGCCGTGTCCAAACTGCGGGAAGTTCGGTTTGGTCGGGGCCGCCGGATCGAGATTGGATGCGGTATCATCCGGCGGAAATAGCACCAGCGCGTTCAGGAAGGCAAGCAGGTTGATGGTTTGCGTCGGCTTCAGCGCGGTAAAGGCGTCGCGCGCGGCTTGGGCTTCGCCTCCATGCCGCAAGATCACGTCGGTCAGAGTCATGCTGCGGCCATCGTGCCCATAAGGACCCGTCGACCCGACACCCCACAGCGGTCGGGTGAGGAACTGGGTCTGCATCGTTCCATCCCAGTTACGCTCGTAGAAATTTGCTCCCAGGTCATGCCGCTTGAAGTCGGTGAAAATATCTTTCACGACAAACGAATTGCCCAGGGGCAGTTTCAACAGCGGTTGTTCGCTGCCGTCGTCCTTCGCGTAATAGAGGGTGCTGGCCGTGGAGAACAGGCTGTTGAACACGCCGTTCACCGGATCGTACGCAGTCTCTACGTCGGCCACCCGGCGATCGTGGTTGATCGTGAGGTCTGCGACGTGGCAAGAAGAACAGCCGATGCGGGCGAATATCTGACGGCCACTGTCGGTCACAGCGCTCTGCGCACCGTGGGCCGGCTTGAAATAGTTTAAGAGATAGAACTCGAGATGGTCCACCAGGCCTGGATCAATCTCATTTCCGTTTTCCGCATCCGGCTGCGGCGGCGCACTAATCTTGTCCTTCGATCCGTCCAGAACCATTCCCGAAGGCGTGACCACGCGGGCTCCGGCGCTGGCAGCCAGCAGGTCGGGATCGGAGGAGGCTTCGAGCCCCATCTCGTTGTGCAAAGCGACCACGATGAACTCGCGCATGGAGATGGTGCTGCCCTCGGCAAAGAAGGGCTTCACGCGCAGGTCGGGATCGACTCCCGCAACCTTGGACGCATCCACGGAGCCGTCGGGATTGGCCGTGATGCTGCCGTACGGGATGCCCTTGCTCGCCAGCTTTAGGCTAACGGAATGTTTTCTCTGCTGCGCCTGCGCGATGGCAAGATCGCGGGTGCCGCGCAGATCGGTGGTGATTTCGTCGGCCAGCATTTCTTTCAAGCCGAGACCGAACAAGTGCGGAGAGTCGCGGCTGTCGGGCCGGGTGTTGACGTTGCCTCCGGTTCCGGCCGACCCGCGCGGACGGCTATGACACGACGCGCAACTGTCGGAGAGACCAGCGCCAATCGCGATGTCGGTGTTGATGTCGCCCAAGCCGTCGCCTTCGTTCGGTCCCTGCCCTTGCGCGCGCGTGAACTTGCGCTGGAAGAGCTGGCGACCGCGGCGAATGGAACGGAAGGGATCGCGATTGATAACGTAGATCGACGAGCCGGGCGTGAGCACATCGCCGCGCCCCGCGCCGGTCTCATCCGTCAGCGACTTATTGATGCCTGCCTTGGCTGTGTTTGGAGCTTGCGTGTTGTCGATCAGTTGCGCGTGTAGCGTCGAAAAGCAGGTCACCAAAGCAAAAATGGCGCCAGCAATGATTCGCACATGAGTTTTCACAGAAGTTGCTCCTTATCGAAAATCGTTCGTTAGAATCTGGTGTTGGATCGTGCCTGCAGTCGGAAGGTCTGGTTCACCGCCGCTCCGCTGTCCGGCGCAGATGGGTTTACGGCTACACGGACTCCGCCGTTTGCAGGCGTAGCCAGCACGAAGGCCGAGAGCGGAAATCCCCCCGGAGTTTCCGCGTCTGCGGCCTTCAATGCATAAGGCACGCTGAGCAGCAATACACGGGGCTGCTCGTTCCCGCCGTTCACCCGCACGCCCAACCAGCGCGCTTCGCCCGAGGTGAAAAGATCCAACGGCAAGCCCGCAGCCTTGGTCGCTCCAAGCTGTGCCGTGTAATTGCCTTTGGCATCAACGGTGATGCTCTGAGTCTCGATCGATTGCAGCCCTCCTTCGTATTGATCCCTGTAGATCGCGAAGGGGACGCCGGCACTTCCTGCAATCGGCTTCCCTTGCGCATCAGCCGCTTTGCCGGAGAAGTTCACCAGGCGCGGTACGACGCCGCCCGGGGGGAGTGCGCTGCGCCATCAGCGGCAGCACGCTGGCAAGCACCAGAAGGCAAATCGTCGGATGACCGCCAATGCGAAACACGAGTCCTCTTGGAGTTGAACGAGATTTGCAGATGGAAATCCGGGAGGGGGAAAGTGTTCAATCCCGAGCCATCGTGTGCCCACGAACCTGGCGGGCATAGTGCCCCGAATTGCTGGTCCCGCCAATGGCAGGCGGCTGAAAATTACCTTAATTCTTCATGAATCTCCCCAAGCCAAAGCAAACAATAGATATGCTCGACAAGTGCTATGGAAGAGGTAGAATGCTTTGCGCTAGTTTGGGGTGGGAATGGCTTCCAGCGGGCCGACTCTTGGGGATGTGATTAAGTTCGGAGACGACTTTGAGCTCGATCTTCGGGCCTATGAGCTGCGCCGTTCCGGTCAATCGCTGAAGCTGGCTCGCATCCCCATGGACCTTCTTCTCCTGTTGCTGGAGCAGCGGGGACAGCTCGTCACCCGGGAACAGATCATCGCTCGAATTTGGGGCAAAGAGGTTTTTGTCGATACCGACAACGGCATTAATTCTGCCATCCGAAGAGTCCGCCAGGTTCTGGAAGACAATCCCGAGGAACCGCGATTTGTTCAAACTGTCACCGGCAAGGGCTACAGGTTCATCGCACCGATTCAGATGAGGAGCGTCTCGCCTCCGCGAATCGCGGCAGACGAAGCGGCGCCCCCAGCCCGTGAACCCCTCCGGAGCGACCTCAACCTCGTGAAGCCACGGTCCAGCGCTACAGTCTGGCCATTCATCCTCGGCGCCGTGATCCTTCTGGCACTCACCGGCGGCGCATTTCTTCGATGGTTCCGACCGCCGCTCCGGTCCCAGCCAGCGCCCGAACGAACCATGCTCGCGGTGCTTCCATTCGAGAATCTAACCGGGGATGCGGCTCAGGATTACTTCAGTGATGGCCTGACCGAAGAAATGATCGCTCAGTTGGGGCGACTCGATCCCCGGCACATAGGTGTAATCGGGCGCACTTCCGTGATGCACTACAAACACGGCTCGGCGGCGCTCGACCAGATCGGGCGCGAACTGGGAGTGCAGTACGTCCTCGAGGGCAGCGTGCGTCGCGATTCCGGCCATGTGCGAATTACGGCGCAACTGATTCAGGTGAAGGACCAGAGCCGTCTTTGGACCCAGCAGTATGACCGCGAACCTAAGGACTTCCTGGCTGTTCAAGGAGAGATCGCACGCCAGGTCTCGGATGAAGTCGAAGTCGCTCTCGGGGTCGACAAACTGGAACGGGTCCACGCTCAGGAGACCTTGTCCGCCCACACCTATGAGGCTTTCGATCTCTATCTCAAAGGTCAGTACTTCTTGAACAAGAGAACAAGTGAGGGATTCCAGCGCGCCATTGACTACTTTCAACAGGCAATCGCCAAGGACCCCACCTATGCCCGCGCCTATGCCAGCTTGGCAGATTCCTATGCTCTGCTGGGCAGCTACAGTGCGGCTCCGCCCGATCAGTTCATGCCCAAAGCGCGTGCCGCGGCCTTGCAGGCTATGAAACTTGACGACAGTCTGCCCGAGGCCCACACCGCCTTGGCCCTGATCGTCCAGAACTACGACTACGATTGGCAAACGTCGGACAAGGAATTCCGCCGGGCCATCGAACTAAACCCAAACTATGCCACCGCCCACCATTGGTATGCCGAGCACTTGGCCTGGCTGGGTCGTTTCGATGAGGCACTCGCCGAGAGCCAACGCGCCCGGCAACTCGATCCTCTTTCGCTCATCATCGCATGTGACCACGGAGCGATCCTCTACAACGCACGGCAATATGATCGCGCCATCGAACAGTTTCGTGCCGTGCGCGAACTGGATCCGAACTTCCCCCGCACCAACCTCATCGAGCATGCCTATGAGCAAAAAGGAATGTTCGCCGAAGCCTTAGCCGACCTTCAAAGGACTCTATCGTCTCTCGGTGACTCGCCTTACACCATCGCGGAGATGGCGTACGTCTATGGGCGTACCGGTCAGCGGACGCAGGCTCGACTTTGGCTCGCGAAGTTGGAAGCATTGAACCGGCGGCAGCCAATGGACCCAGCTACGTTTGTTCGCCCCAGTATTGGCATGGGTGACAAGGAACAAGCTTTTATTTGGCTGGAAAGGGCGTACGCTCAGCATGCCAATTCCCTGATCGCGCTCAAGGTCGATCCCGTCTACGATCCGCTACGCGGAGACCCACGATTCCAGGATCTTCTGCGGCGGGTGGGCTTGAGCCAGTAACTCAGTACCCGTTCGACCCTCGGCCCTTCTCCAGCAAAAGCAAAGGCCGCCCTTGCGGGCGGCCTTTCGGTTGAGCACCTCTCGTCCTCTACTCGGGCTAGTGCGAGTCGATCACTCCGAAATACCCGTTTGTGTCGCTCGGACCAGCTGTGTAAAACAGCTCGTTCGTATTTCCGTTGGCCGCCGTGCCCCCACCGAACTCAATTCCCCACAATCCGGGGATCACGATCGCCTTCCCACCGGAGTTCTTGATCGAGTCCACGAACTTCCCCGTGGTCAGGTTGAACCCGTTGATCGTGCCGGTCGCCGTATTGTTCGAGACCAGCAGCGTCCCGCTCAGCGGCCCAAAATTGCTCGGAGCCACCGCCATCCCCCACGCCTCCCTTAAGGGAGCACCATGGGCAAAGTGCTTCACCAGTACCCCCGCTTCGGTGAAGATGTCGATATAACCACCCGATTTCCCCGTCGTGCTCGCATACGCGACGTAGACTTTTCCTCCAATATCCTGAATTCCGAACGTCGAAAAGCCCACCGGAACTTTGGGATCGGTAAACGAATTCACCAGGTTGAAGCTCGCGTCATACACGTCCACCTTATTATTGGCGAAGTCGGCCGCGTACAGCAGGTTCCCCGAAACCTTGTTCGTGATCGCCAGTCCCGTATACACCGCACCCGTATGCGTCACACCAATCAGCGCGCTGCTCGGGAAAAAGTGTGACCACCCGCTGATGGTGCCGTCCAGCGTCGCAAACAAAAACGCCGACGGCCATGTGTCAATCTGGAACTCCGACGATCCGTTAAACACGATTCCGGTCGGCGTCCCTTTGCCCGTCCCCGTGGCGGGCGGAACTACCACCTGCAAGCTCTGCGGAACTCCCTTGCCGTCGTACAGTGTCGACCACCCGGATGCCTCGTCGCTGATCCAGAACGGCGCGCCCGGGCCATACGCCAGTCCCCACGGATTCGCCAGCAGCGTATCTAAATGTTTTGCCTTTCCCGTCAGGTTCGAAACCAGATTGCTGTGTGTATAGAACTGAGCCAGGGCCGCGCTGGACATCATCAGCACAAGACCGCAGCACGCGGCGAGAGTGAGAATGCGACGAACAGAACTCTGCATGCGAAATTCTCCTTGAATAGAGTTAGATTTCGGGGGGACCTGGAACGGACGTCCTGCGCAGGTTCGTCACAATTCTCCGACCTGCCAGCCCACGGATACTAGCCCCGCCGGGCCCACCCATTTGTCACCGGCTTGTCACCAGTTTGCACATTTCCTGTCTTCCCTCTCGGTTCTATTCCCCAATCCGCGACGGGTGCCCCATCCTAGTCTCGCCGTTCTTTGGCGAGACTAGGATGGGGGTTTCGATCTTAAACTCTGCCGGGATCTGATCTGCCAATCCAAAAACAAAAGAGCCGCCCTCGCAGGCGGCCCCCGTTTACCGTCTCACACTCACGGCTTGAACGTAATCACCCCAAACGTCCCCGCCAGATTGCCGTTTGGCCCTGCGGTGAAGAACAGTTCATTCTTCCCCCCGTTGTTCGGCGTCCCCCCACCAAACTCGATCCCCCACAACTGGTCAATGTGGATCGGCTTCCCGTTCAAGTCTTTCACCGTACCCACGAACGCTCCGGTGATCGCGTTGAACGCATTGATCGTCCCGTTCTTGTCGATGTTGTTCGAGATCAGCAGCGTGTTGCTCAACGCCCCAAAATTCTTCGGCGCCGCCGCGAAGCCCCACGGTTGGTTCAGTGGACCACCCTGCGTCAGCCGCTTCAGGAACACTCCGCTCTCGCTGTACACGTCGATGTACCCGCCCGGGCCTTCATCCTGCCGGACAAACGCCACATACAGCAGCCCGTTCAGATCCTGCACGTTAAACGGCGCGTAGCCTGCCGGCACCGTCGCATCCGTAAATGAGTTCACCAGCGTGAACGTCCCGTCGTACATGTCAATCTTGTTATTCGCAAGGTCGGTGGCGAACAGAAAATTTCCCGACGCATTGCTCGTGATCGCCAGCCCCGTGTACGTCGCGCCCGAACTCGAATTGTTCACTGCGATCAGCGCCTCGTTCGGGTTTACTCCTGGTGCCCACCCGCTGATCGTCCCGTCCAGCGTCGCAAACAGAAACACCGGTACTCCTCCCTGTATCTTGAATTCCTGTGACCCGTTAAATACGATTCCCGTTGGCTGGCCCGTTCCCTTCCCGTTCGCCGCAGGAACCGCTACCTCCAACGCCTTCTTTGTCCCATTCCCGGTGTACAGTGTCGACCATCCCGAACCCTGGTCGCTGACCCAGAATGGTGAACCGGGCGCGTACACCAGCCCCCATCCGTTCACCATCAGTGGATCCATGAACCTTGCTTGTCCCGCCTGATTCGAAACTAAATTCGTGAGTTTATATTGCGCCATGGCCGCGCTCGAAAAGAACATCAGCGCAAATCCCACGGCAAGTGTGACAGTGATCATGCGACGCTGCATGTGCATTCTCCTTATTTTCAGAGGCAGGGGAGTGTCATCGACCGCTGAGCGGAGCAGGCTGGGACACACTTTCGCCGACCTGTGAATCCCGATCCTAGCTCCCGCCCCACTCCCAGCTTGTCAGCGCCATGTCACCAATATGTCTATTTCCTGTCGCCAACTTTGACGACTGCGCGACCACACTCTGACGAAACTTCTTGACAGCCCCCGCCCTATCTCACGCTAAACTCTCACGAGCGAGGACCCATGAATTCCACCAGGAACCCAGGCAGATTCGCAGGCTTGCTATATGTACTCGTCTCCATACCGGGTGTCTTCGCCCTCCTCTATGTTCCCAACAAGCTGATCGTGCACGGAAACGCCACCGCGACGGCCACCAACATCGCGGCCCACGAGACGCTCTTTCGCCTCGGCATCGCGGCCCAACTCATCTCCCAGATCCTTTTTATGTGGGTGGCTCTGGCGCTCTACGATCTGCTCAAGCGGGTCAACCCGCGGCACGCCTCGCTCATGTTGACATTGATTGTGGTCTCGATCCCCATCGCCCTGCTGAATGAACTGAACGCCATCGCTGCCCTCGTCCTCGTTCGTGGCACTGATTTCCTGTCCATATTTGATAAGCCTCAGCGGGACGCTCTGGCTATGCTGTTCCTCAATGTGCATGGCCACGGATTCGATGTCGCCGAAATATTTTGGGGACTCTGGCTTATTCCCCTCGGGCTGCTTGTGTACCGGTCGGGCTTCGTTCCCCGCATCCTGGGCGTCCTGCTGCTGCTGAATTGCTTCACCTATCTGGCAAACAGCTTTACGTCCTTGCTCGCCCCACAATACGAAGACGTCGTCTCTCGATGGATGATGCCTCTGTCGTTTGGGGAACTCTTGTTCATGTTTTGGCTTTTGATCATGGGCGCAATCCCAAAACCATTGGCGCCTCCGCCCTCCCCGGCGACGGTTGGTTCGGCGTAAAGTGCTGGGGTGAAACCACCCCTGGACCTATGAAGGACCTATGAAGGAGAACATGCGATTGCCCCACCGTGATCTCTACGCGTCTCTAGGCTCACCCTGCGAAAATTGGCCGTGCACCTTACCGGATTCCTCACGCGACGGTCGTCCATGATTGCGCGTCGGCATTTCCACTGTGTCGTCTTCGTAGCCGCTGGCCTTTATAACATCGTATGGGGTCTTTATGCGGTCATCGATCCCCAGTGGCTGTTCCGTTTTGCGAGGATGCCACATCAGAACTATCCTCAGATCTTTGCCTGCCTCGGCATGGTCCTGGGTTTGTACGGCGCCCTGTATCTTGAGGTGGCGCGTGTACCCGAAAGAGGCTGGATGATCGCTGCGGTTGGTCTTACGGGTAAGGTCTTCGGTCCCATCGGCCTCGCACGCCTCATCTGGAGCGGGATCTGGCCGGTTCGGACGGGAATTCTCTGCGTGACCAACGACCTGATTTGGTGGATTCCCTTCGGCCTCTACTTGTACGATGCCTGGCCTGTCTTCCGGAGGAAGCAGCAACCGGCGTAGACGTTATACGTCGCCACAGCACTCATCGATCCCTGCGAAGGAGGTTTTGAGTGCACGCCTGTTTACGTCAAAAGCATATCGACGTGTTCATTGCTTCCGGAGCGAACCGTCCTACAATACGTTCTAGTGGCATTCATCACCGTGCGAGGAGAACTAGTTCTAATGAAGATTGACATCCCAGCGGCAGGCTGGATTCTTTCGGTTGTGTCCTTCTTGGCGGGAACAGTAGTCCCGACGGTCTACGAAAAGATTTCTTTTGACGGTCTGTCAGTACAGCAACTGCCGATCAAATCCGTTGTTGGAGCAAACATAAATGGAAACCCCAACGTCGTAGTCTTCAGTACTGTGATAAAGATCGCCAACGCCAAGAAAGAGTCTGTTATCGTCGAGGGCATCGAAGCACATTCAATAACCCTCCCAACATTTTCGTTTCAACCGGTTGGAATCGAATTCAAAGTTGTCGGAAAAGACGAGTCATTCGGACTTCCTCCAGCTGAACCTCAAGCGTGGTTTTCTACCAGCAAGTCGCCGCCGTTCACTGTTCCCTCATTCCTAGGAGTATTCGATACCGATCATCCGCCGATAATCGTTAAGCCAGATGAAGAAAAGGTGCTCGCAGTTGGTGTGCGTTTTTCTTATTCGACCACCGGCACAGGTGGGGCCTCTTCAGCATTGTTCGATTACATCGAGCGTGCGGGCCTTCCGGTCCAAATCGAAATAAACGGCAAGTATCGTAGCTTCACTTTACGGATACCACCCGAGAGCCTCAGCGTTCCAGCCAGCGTACACGCCGCGGCACCGCTAGGCCGCTAGTCACTTGCGACCGCACTTGGTGGCCCCGTTTATGAAGCATTCCTGGGTCGCCAGTCTGGGCCTAGTGTCGTAACGTCGCGATTAGGCTCAAAACCCCTCAATGAGCGAAATCGCCTGTTTGCTTCAGTTGACTTCCGGTTTGCCGGTAAATCCAACGAAGTAAGCGTCTGATGTAGAATTCTCCCGGAAATCAAGTCCCGCTTCAACAGGAGTGACCGTGAACTACGCCCGCATTGCATTGGCATCCCTCGGGGCTATGGTCGCCTACTTCATCTATGGCTTTGCCATGTTCGCCGCCTGGCCATCAATGAAAACTGAATTCATGAAGTACCCCAATGTCTATCGTCCCAAGGACGAGATGATGAAGGTGATGCCCTACGGCATGGTCTCCATCCTCATCGCTATCGTGGTCGTCGCCATTCTCTACGCAAAAATCTATGCCGCTGGTGGCGGCATCGTAACAGGCATATACCTCGGCGCACTCATCGGCCTCTTCTCTGTCTGCACCTTCGCGATCCACAACTACATCAACCTGAACATCGGCCTCACGTTGACCATCTACCAGTCCATCGCCTACTTCATTCAGTGGGTCATCGTAGGCGCAGCCATCGGCCTCATCTACAAACCATCGTAGATTTGTCGGCAAAACAGAGTTTTCTAGACGCAAGCTTTTGGGATGTTGACAGAGGCTGGTCGGCAAAGCAGAAGCTACTTATCCTCAGTTGGTGAAAAATTCCCACCTCGCTCATTTGACCCGTCTCCCCCACGATGTCCGTGTTTTTATTCTCCCCGATCGTCGGCCATCGATAGAATCAATTCAAATCATGAATCTTCGATCGGAGAACCAGCAATGACGAGAGACCAAGCTTGGAATTTGGCCAACCTTTGGGTCGCGGCGTGGAACGCTCACGATTTGGATCTGATCATGACCCACTATGAGGATGCAGTCGAGTTGACTTCGCCAGTTGCCGCCCAGCTATTAGGGACATCCGATGGGAGGGTGGTCGGAAAGGCGAACTTGAAAGCCTACTTTCGACGAGGGCTCGAAGCCTATCCGGAACTCACATTTCGCCTGGAGGACGTGCTGTGGGGCATCAACAGTGTGGTGCTCTACTACACAAACCACAAGGGGACGCGCACGGCAGAGTTCATGGAGTTGTCAGCGATCGGCAAGGCAGCAAGAGTTGTGGCGAACTACAGTACGTAGAGAGTAGCAAACCCAACGTCGGCCCACTCGTCGTTCTCGCCGATCCCGGAGCACACCATGAACATCGATCCAAGATGTGGGAACAAGATGTGCGGACAGCCGCCTTCGGCTGTCCGTCGAGCGAAGCTCGACAGCCCGTAGGTCAAAGTCTCAGCGACTCCACAGCCGGCTGAAGACCCGTGAAGCCTGCACCACCGTGGAAGAGCGGCGCTTCGAGCGCCGCGTAAAAGCGGACAAAATCAATCCGGGCTTCAGCCCCGTGGTCGCTCTTCTCTGTCGCAAGCGACTCTTGCCGCCACCTGTCCAGCAAAATCAAACGCGGCTTTACAGCTTGCTGAAAAACTCGCGATTCGTATCAGGGTATCGCTTCAGCGATACTGTAAATGCCGCAGAATCGGTCTCGGCTTCAGCCGCTGCGGGATGATAGCGCCAAGGAAGTGACAGACTGTTTAGCCGCTGACGGCTTGTGTCATAAATGGCTCAGGCTGGGCACGGCTTCAGAGGTTGCGGAAAAACTCTGATTTTGGGTGGCGCAGCGCTTTAAGCGCTGCGATAAGTGTCGTGTTATCCCTCCAGGCTTTAGCCCCCGAGGGTCCGCTGTGCTTCACCATGTCGCCGCTCCGCGTCTGATAATTGTCGGATATCCCCCTCAGATCACCCGTCCGACCTCGTACTCCGCACCCACTCCGCCACCAGCGACGCCATCACCACCAGGATCGTCGTCCACACAATATACAACGCTTCCTGTTCAATATCCTGGTGCAGCTTCTCGCTATCCGGGATGCCAATGACGCGAATCGCATTGTCCACGAACCCATGCAGCCCCTGCATGGCTTTCCAGATCATGCTGCCGTCATTACGCAAACCGCTCAAACTAAGGCCGCCGAGCAGCCCGGTCGTGCCCGCCTGAAAGCGGTCACTCGCCTTGGCCACGGCGATCACCGACAAAATGGTCCCATTGATCATCCCCGCCACGAACGAGCAACTCATCGGGTGGGACATCTGCGTTCCCAGTCCCACCAGAATCACATTGACTGCAACCCAAAGCGCCCCCATCAGCGGCACCCAGACACAACACGATAGCGACCCCACCGGCCTGCCAACACTCAGCACACGCTCAGCCAAAGCAGCCATACGCACCTCCCCAAGACTTCGCTGCAGGATAGTGCTCATCATCAGGATTTCGTTTCAGCAGAGAATCGATTCGGATGCGTCATTCCGACCAACAGGAGAGTTTCGAGCTCGACTTGTCACGCACACTCGGTAAGGGTGCATTTTCACTCGCGGAACAGAGCAGATTCCTCCGCCCCAAAATGAATCCGGCTTTGCCGTTTGCTGAAAAACTCATGATTCGTATCAGGCGATGCCTTCAGGGGCGCTGCCGGGTGCCCCATTTCTCGCGTCCTTTGCGAGAAAGCTTGCCCTGAGCTTGTCGAAGGGTGGGGCTTTTTCTCGCGGCGATAGATCTCAACCGCATCCTCCCGACGGCTCGCCCGCGCAAAAGAAACCGGGCCACCCAAAGACGGCCCGTATGATTCAAGCTAAGAGCTCCCTAGCTTGATTTCCAAGGGCGTTAGGCCGCCCTGCTGGTGTAGTTCGTCAAGCAGATCGACGTTTATAGTCGAGTTGCACGGTTCTTCTTCGCGATCTCCGCGGATGTTCTTTGCGAACTTTGCGGTCAAAGGCTCTGCTTTCCCATCACCACGATATAGAAGCTATGTTATTCTCGGCGCACCACATATAGATGCGCGAGACTGCAACCATGCAAAGGCACAAACTGCGGAAAACCTGGAAGCGGTTGAAGCTAATCGGGCTGAACTCGAGAAATCGTTGCTAAAACTACCCGTCTAGCCCCTGGAGACGCGAACCGGCTCCACTCCCGCACCCCGACCCCTGTTGACACACCCCCATCCTTAGTTCTACTTTGTTCCTGACCATCGGGCGAAGATCATCCCGTAAAGAAGGGTTAGGATTCGGAGATCTCGCTCGCGGCTTCCCCATTCAACTGAATAAGCGCCGCTGCTCGCGGACCTTTGTCCGTCGCGGCACCTTGCTCACGGGAGGCAACTCTCACACACCTCCGGCTTCGTCCGTCTGCGCCTGCCTGGCACCGACAAGCAGGACCTCGCCGGCTTCCACGAAAGGAACTCCAGGTACACATCTATGGACCTCAACCAGGCGATCCTCTACGCGCAGTTAGTGAACGCGGCGTACGCCATCTCTCCGAACAATACGAACAACGCCGCCGGCCAGATCGTTCCTGTGGGTGCCGTGAACTATCAGGTCGTCACCTCCATCTTCGCCAACGACCTTGCCACCGACATGAATCCCGAACGCGGCAACTCCCGCATCTCCATCGGCCTCATCCTGCAGGTCGCCACTGCGGGTGATGTCGTCATCGCCATCCGCGGCACCGAAGGCATTCAGGAATGGGTGCACGACGCTGAACTTCTTCTCGTGACGTGTCCTTTTCTGCCGGGTGCCGGACACACCGAAGACGGCTTCACCGCCATGTACATGTCGATGACGACCACGCTCGATCCCAAGTGTCCGCGCGTGACGCAAGCGTTGTCAGGCCTGAACTTCCCCAGACCTGTCACCTCCATCACCATCTGCGGACACAGCCTCGGAGGCGCACTCGCCACTCTTCTCGCCCTCGACGTCGCCGCCAACACCGCCTTCAAGAATCCCGCGGTATACACCTACGCAAGTCCGCGAGCCGGAGGCCCGCAGTTTGCCGCCACCTATAACCAGGTCGTGCCCAACACCAACCGCATCGCCGGCCGACTCGACTTGGTCCCCAAACTGCCCCTGCCTCCACTCTATGAGCACGTCCTCGGCCTGTTTGAACTCAACTCCGTCCAGCTCGGACTTCCCCCCAGAATCCTCATCAAGCCCGAACTCGCCTGTCTGCACATCCTGACCAGCTATCTCTTCCTCCTCTCGAGGCAGGTAGGCGGAGCAGTCCTGCCCCCAAAGCCAGAGTGCGTCCTCTAAGAAAGATGCCCGCAAAGATCGGGCCGCCCGAAGGCGGCCCGTGTGTTTTGAGCTAAGAGCTAAAAGCTAAGAGTAAAGGCTAAGCACAGTTCACTAATCCCCCGCCACCGGCTCCGCAATCTCCGCTTTGGCAGCCTGCGTCCCGTGCCCATTCCCATTCGCCTTGGTCAGCGCTCCGAGCGGAATGAATCCATTCTCGGCCACCACTGGCTTTTCCTTCAGCACAACTTCACGATACAGCGAAGCCATCCGCGCGTTGTAAGCCTCATCGTTCTTCTCCGGCCCGCGCGCCTCCACTTTCGCATCGGCATCCAGTTTCTGTTTCGCGTCCCGCGCCCGCGTCTTTTCTTCCCGTGCGTTCTTCGCGATGCCCTTGCTGTCGAGGTCATGCTGCAGTTCGGTCGTAACCAGGTCGTCCCGCAGCAGCAGCGTGTGCGTGGCGTCTTCCATGTTCACTTTCTTGCCGCCCGCAAAAATCTCGTGCCGTCCATGCTCTTCGTACCACTTGGTGAGCGTGGCCGTCATGTGCATCTTCTCAATGATGTTCCGCCATCCCACGCCCGTGTTGTAAGCGCAGAACGAAATCTCGCCTTCCTGCGTCGCGTACGGGATAATGCACTGCTCCGTCCGCCGGAAGTCGTAGTTGAAAAGATCCTGGAACCACATCCCCGCGATGAACAGGAAGTTCCACCGGTCCTGCCGCCTCTTCATGACGTCGTCCACCGTGCGGTCCGGCCCAACCTTGCCGTAGTTCTTTCCCGTCGCGTTGAAGTTCTTGTCGAACTTCCTCAGCAGATCCATCATCTTGAAGTGCTTCGGCGCCTGGAACGGATCGTAATTCTTCATCAAGCACAGCGCCATTCCAAACACAGTCAGAAACTTCCCGCGCGCCGCATCATTCACCTTGGCGATATCTTTCGCGAGCTGATCCCCCTTCAAAAACGCCGTGACCGGCACAGCTTCCTTGGTTTCCTTGTCAATCATGACCGCCATCCCAGTCCCGCAATTCGGATGGCAACCGCATGATAGTTGGCCCCAGTCATTTTTTACGTCGTTGACGTGCATCAAATCTGCCCAGTCTGAAAATGTTCCCATGAAGCTGATCGGGAACCAGTCGCGGGTGGGCTCGCCCAATCCGGTTTGATTTTTTACGTCGTGGGCCAGGTGGCTTAGCGTGTAGCGCTGCGCGGCGCGGCGATCATCTGTTACTGCTTCGTCGCGGCCGGTGAAGCTGACTGGCTGGAAGCTCAGGAAGCTGATCGTCCGCGGATTGTCGAGCGCGAACTTGATGATTCTTCCCACCTGCTCGTTGTTGATTCCGTTCACGATCGTCACGACCGGAACGATTTCCACACCCGCCTTGTGCAGGTTCTCGATCGCCTTCAACTTCACATCAAACAAATTCCCGACCAACCGGTGCGCATTGGCCGCGTTGCCGATGCCGTCGAACTGCAGATACGCATACCGCATACCGGCTTCGACCGCCTGTTGGCAGAATTCAAAGCTCTTCGCGAACTCGATCCCGTTGGTCGCCGCCTGCACCGAGTTGTATCCAACCTTCCGCGCGTAGCGCACCGCGTCCAAAAAGTACGGCGACAACGTGGGCTCGCCGCCGGAGAACTGCACACTCATCTGCCGCCGCGGCTTGATGGTAATGGCGTTGTCGAGCATCGTCTTGATTTCTTCCCACTGCAATTCGTGGACGAATCCCACCTGGTTCGCGTCCATGAAGCAGGGATCGCACATCATGTTGCAGCGGTTGGTCAGATCAATCGTCAGCACCGACCCGCGCCCGTACTTCACCGTCGACGATCCATGATGATGCAGCTTCTCGTCGTTATGCGCCAGAATGTCGCGCCCCGGAAACACGTCCTCCAGATGCTTCGAGAACTCCGTGTCGATCGACATCACGTCTTCGAAGCGTCCATGCGTGGGGCATTCCTTCACCATCAGGATTTTGCCGTCGCGTTCGATGATCTGCGCCTTGATCTCGCCGACCTTCTCATTCATCAGAACTTCATGCGGCAGGTGCCCGTCCAGAATCTGCTGCCGGATTTCCGGCACACACTTCGGGCACAGCGAATCGGTCGTCCGCGGCCAGCCCAGCGGCGGCTTCGACTTTTCGTACGACTTGAGCAGCGGCTTTTCCGACCACTTCGGCGTGGGCGACGCATTCGGCTTGATACGATTCAAGCGTTCGAAGACTGCCCATGTCCCCTTGGCGGCGATGACGACTGCTTTCTCTACGTACTTGATCGGCTTGCGCATGTTAGCTCTTAGCTCCTGGCTTCTAGCTTTAGCCATTGGCTTCTAGGCCATTGGCTTCTGTTTCATTGGGATAGCGACCCGCCTTCAACAGCTAGTGCTATCCCTCAACCTTGTGTATCGACTTCAGTTTCTTGACTCGAATGAACCTGAGACATCACCCAAAAACTGCAGCTCTCCCCGGGAACCTCCCTGGTTTAGCCTGGGTTTCCTACACTTTTCCCTGGGTATTGAACTGTCCCTAATCCTATTGGAGCCCTAAGGAATGGCGCATCCATATCCCAACGAACGGTGCAAATTGAAGGTTTAGCGGTGCAATGGGGGATTATACGGAGCTAAGCTATTGAAAGCAAAGGGGGACCTCCGCCGAACCGAAGCGATTCGCGCTGGAACTCGCATCAATAGTTAGGACTTCGGACCGTCGAAAACTGCGTCTGCACTTCACGGCGGAGACAACCCGGCTTCCGTGACCAAGATTCTTGCGGCTCGCCGCGACCTGGGTTTCGTGCGGATGACAATCTCCACATCACGATCCAGCCCGTTGAGGAAATGCATCAGACGTTCTATCGAGAAGCCGTCCAATTGATAGTTCACCAGGGCAGAGATCTTTGGCTGGCTGATGTTGAGCAGCTGCGCCGCAGCCGTTTGTGACAGCTGGCGTGACTGAATAATCCCCTTAATAGCAACCGCCAGCCGCACCCGAGTTTGCTTCTCGCCGGCGTCGCGCACGCCCAGATCCGCGAATATGTTCCCGGAACTTCGGGTTACGTTTTCATTGTTTTTCCCGTTCACCATACCTGGCCTCGTAATCGTCTGCAGCGGCCCTAAGCCTCCGCGAGATCAGTTCCACATCCGTCTGCGCTGTCTTTCTGCCTTTCGGCGATTTCTTCTGGAACGCGTGCAGCACATAGACAGCACGCTCAAACTTCACCGTGTAGACGGCCCGGTAAGTGTCGCTTCTGTGGTCCGCAACGACTTCAAGAACGCCGGCACCGATTCCCTTCCAGGGCTTTGCCCTGGGATGTTTGCCTCCAAACTGTGCGACGCTGAGCGCCACGCCGATTGCGTCCTTGACGGCTTCCGGAAACTCCAGAAGATCCGCCTTGGAAGATCCCACCCAAAACAGGGCTCTTTCTCCCGCAACGGTTTTGGTTCGCGCCATGGCTATTATCCCAGTTCTAGGATATTTCGTCCAGAACGAAATTTTCCCGTTCGCGTTCGCAACGAATCTACTCTTATGGATCGCGCCAAGCGCTGCAGTATCGACGGTCACAACTCTTGGACAAAATGTTCGAGTGCTCCCAATTTGGGCGAGAGCTCTGCTCCGCCCACCACTCTCAGATTCCTCTTGAAAGTGAGCAATCCTGACCAGTCTTCCGACTAGGGAAAACGGTATTGTGCAAGTTGCTCTGATGCGGCGGTCTCCTGAGAAGGCGGACAGCCCTTTGGGGGGCGGTCATGGGTTAGTGTCTGAGAAGTTGACTTTCGACCCTCAAGACCGCCGCTCGCAACGTCTCAAGAATCTTGTTCTGCAAATTAGGAGTGATCCACAACTGTCATGCTGGCAGGTGCCTCTTGATGCTCCACGGATTCCTTCTCCCCCCAAAAACCCAGAGAACCCCCTGCCCTACAACCTTGCTCTCGCTCGTTTCCCTACTTAGTAGTTTCGTCGTCACGCGAACGATTTTCGCGAAACATCCCTATGACCAGGTGAGAGATACCCTATGACTCTTCGTAACAAGCTTTCCACCGCAGCAACGTCGATCCTTTCCGCCGCGATCCTGAGCGCAGTCCTTTTCTTCAGCGCAGCGCCACGCCTTCACGCCGAAGACAACGACCGGTGTCAACGCCGGGTCGTTCACGCCGAGCATGAACTCCACGAAGCCGTCCGCCGCCATGGACGCAACAGCCGCCAAGCCAATCACGAGCGCCGTGAATTGCACAACGCGCGTGAGCGCTGCTGGACCGAGCAACATCGCTGGTGGGACGAACACGAACACCGCTGGCGCACCGAGCGCGATTGGGACGAACACGACCACGATCGCGACTAACTGTCAGTCTGCGAATCGGCGCACGATAAGAACTGGGCCAGGCTACGGCTTGGCCCAGTCCTGCCTGCTAAGACTCCTGACTCGTGAGAACTCCAAGCCTTGACTCTGCTTCGCCCCGCCCGGACTCTTGTCATTCCGACACGCGAGCGGAGAGAGCCAGAAGGGCCTGCCCTGAGCGTAGTCGAAGGGAATCTGCTTTCTGCTGGGAACCACTCTGCACGTGTGGGTCGGACACTCCCTTCGGCTTCGCTCAGGGCAGGCTCTGTCCGACACCTTTGACTCCGCTCCGCCCTCTCCACCACCGTGGAAGAGCGGCGCTTCCAGCGCCGCGTAACTGCCAAGAATATGGGTCGGGCTTCAGCCCCTGTGCGGGTCCCCATCGCCTCGCGTGCAGGATTTGCTCAGAGACACCGCCGAAGAACTGAAAATCACCGCCCGCTTCCCCGAAGGCACCGTGGAGATCACCCAATTCGAAGCCGTCAAGAAGGCGGCGGCCGGAGACGAATGACTTGCCATCACCCACCCTTTCGCAAAATGCGCGATAGGGATGGGGCACCGGGCAGTCCGCTCGCTTTCGACCGTTGCACTGGCGAATACTTTCGCGCAAAGTTGCCGCTGCACCTACGTTATCGTGCTAGATTACAGACGTAGAAACTCCCCCCAGCAGTTGGCAAATTCCGGTCCCCGCTACTGAACAGAATCAGCCGGTTCGCTCGTAAGCACCGTTCGTTCACAGCAATTCCAGTGAGGACGCATGTGCGGCACTGGTGAATCACCCTGATAGCGGAGCGCGATTTTTCGAATGTGAATGTCACAATCAAATCATCGCTGGCGCAGGTCGCTCCCTTTATCCCTGAGGTCAGGAGAAATGCGGACCTAAACAGGGACGCGCTGGGATTTCTTCCCGC
>JADGNQ010000091.1 GCA_017883385.1 Candidatus Sulfotelmatobacter sp. | reverse complement strand
GGCTTGACTAGTACGTAGGCCAGGATCAGGGCAGCGAAGCAGGTGAGGCCGCTCCAGAGGTTCATGCGGGGGTAGAGCCAGGTTTGGACGAGGGCGATTGTCACCATGACGAAGCCCAGGATTGATCCCCATTTTCCCAGAGGCGAGCGCAGCGGGAGGGCTGCCAGTTCTTCTGGCGAGCGGCGGCGGCGGAAGTTCACATGCGCGGCGAGGGAGACCAGCCAGGAAAGAATCATCCCGGTAAAAGCGGCTCCTACCATGTAGCGGAAGGCGTTTTCCGGAGCCCAGAGGACCAGGGCCAGAGCGAAGAGAATTCCGAAGGACGAGATGGCGACGGCGTATTGGGGCGAGCCGGCGTGATTCAGGCGGCCCAGGCGGGCGGGCGCCCACCCGGTGCGGGCTAGAGAGAAGATCATGCGCGATCCGACGTAGAGGGCCGCGTTGGCTCCGGAGAGGGCGGCGGTGAGCACGACAAAGTTCATGATGCCGGAGGCGCGGGGAATCTTCACGATGCGGAAAGTGGTGACGAAGGGGCTCTCCGTGACTCCGGCGTGATTCCAGGGCATGACGCCGAGCAGGACGACCATTGCGCCGACATAAACGAAGGTGAGCGTGAGGAAGGTGAGCCAGACGGCGCGCGGAGTTTCTTTGGAGGATCGCGATTCGCCGGTAGTGACGGCGACCATCTCCATTCCACCGAAGCTGTAGATGGCGAAGGTCATGGCTACGAGGGGCGACCATGGACCTTTGGGAAAGAATCCACCTTGCGCGTTGTATTGGGGAGCGACTCGGCCGCTGACCAGCAACGATGCCCCAATCACGATGAAGGCAACAATGGTGGCGAGCTTGATCATGGAGAGCCAGAACTCGACGCGTCCGTAGGATCCCACATTGCGCAGGTTGATCACGAGTAATAGAGCGGCGAAGACGACGATCCAGGTAAAGGAGCGTACACCGGGGAACCAGGAAGACATGTAAGTGGCGGCGGCGACCATCTCGGCGCCGATGGCGAGGGCAAGTCCGATCCAGTATCCGGCGCGGGCGATGAATCCGGCGAAGGGGTTGAGGTAGAGATCGCCATAGACGCCGAATGATCCTGCGGCGGGATGGGCGCAGGCGAGTTCGCCGAGGGCCATGGCGACGGTCCAGTTGATGAAAGCGGCGGCGATGAAGCTGAGGATGGCGGCGGGGCCGGCGACTTCCATGGCTGCGCCGGAGCCGAGGAGGAGGCCGGTGCCGATGGAGCCTCCAACGGCCACCATGGCCATTTGTCCGGCAGAAAGTTGGTGGCGGAGGCCTTCTTCGTGGATGAGGGCTGGAGGGGGCGCCGACGGCATGCAGCACCTTACCAAAAATGGAGAGGAACGCCCAAGCGTGGGGGAGCGGCGTTCAGGTGACGGCTCTTCCATAGATGCATGTCGACTAGCGGAACGGCACGCTCCGAATTAATGAGCGCTAACGGCGAGCTGAGCCAACGACGACGATTCCACCGTAGACTCTGTCGACGAGTGGTGTAGAATTCGCCCGGAGTCAGAAGCGGCAACGAAAATATGCGGAGGAGAACATGAAGAAATCACTACTGACTGTGGGAGTAGCGACGGTGATGATGGTTGCGTGGTCCATCGGCCGAGTGCAGGGGCAGCAAGATCAGGCGAAGGGGAAAGTGATCTTCGTCTCCGCCGATCAGGCGAATTTCCATGACATGGGCAACGGGATCGGGATGGCCGCGATCTGGGGCGATGCAGATAAAGGAGCGCACGCCACGTTCACCAAATTCGCGCCGGGATTCGATGCCGGGATGCACACCCACACTAACGATGTTTGGATAGTCGTGGTGAAGGGTGCATATCTGTACAAGGATGAAGCTGGCGACAAGCGTGTGGGGTCGGGCAGTTTCCTGCGAGTTCCCGGTGGAAAGAAGCATTGGAGTGGGGGCGATCCTAAAGAGGGAGCGCTTTTCTATGAAGAATCGTCCGGTAAGTTCGATTCGATTCCTGCAAAGTAAGAGGCGATTTCGTTCCCCACCTTCCACCGAGATCGGCGGGAGGTGGGGTATTCGGCCTCGGGCGTGGGAGCGGACGTTGCGGTGGAATCATCCACGCTCATTGACTTGCCGATGAGTGAGAGGCATGCCTGCGATCATGCACTCGGCTTCGAATCCGGCGGTGCGACGCGGCCCCAGCAATCATGAAGGCCTTGGCGGAATCTTTCCCGCTCCTCGGGCGTCATCTTCTCGCGACGCTCGGCCATACGGCGCCGAAAGTTGGAGCGATGAGAGCCATGGCCACCAAAGCCTCCGAACAGAATCCGACAGAGAGCCAGCAGTCCGACGGCCTGCCAGAAGGTAACCGGCCGCCATCCGAATAATGCCGGCAACAGCCAGTTCCACAGATGCAGCACCACTTCGCCGCCAATCGCGATGAAGACCGCGATCCCCAGCAGGGCAAGGGGGGCCAGGAAGATCCATTTCCTTCTCATAGTGTGTTCCTCATTTCTTCGTGAACTCGTCGTGAATGCTCTGCAATCGTTGGCGCAGATGAAGCACCGCGTAGCGCTTGCGCGAGAGTAGGGTGTTGACGTTTACGCCGCTTTCTGCCGACAACTCTTTGAAAGTGCGCCCCTCCAGTTCGTGAGCGACGAATACGTCACGCTGCTCGTCGGGCAGTTCGTCGAGCGCATGCTCCAGCTCATCCAGAAGCAGGTTGCGGACGAAGAGCGCATCCGGCCCGGCATCGAGCGATGGCAACAGATCTTCGATCTGCAGCAGTTCGCCGTCTTCGTCCTCGACCGCTGCGTCGCTGAAGGTCTCTGGCCGCTTCTTGCGGAAAAGATCCGTGATGCGATTACGCGCGACGCGAAAAAGCCAGCCGGTCACGTGCTCAATCGGCATCAGCAGACGATTGGCCTCTACCAGTTCGTAGAAGACCTCCTGCACGATGTCCTCGGCGTCGGAGGGATCGGGCACACGCCGGCGGATGAAATTGCGCAGCCGGGATCGTTCTTCCGCGATGATTTCGGAGATTTGACGGTCTTGCTCGGTCATCGAGGTGATGCTTGACAGCTCATCCATCCTTTTCTGTAGACGATTGGCGGGCACAAATATTGTAGAGATTTCAATGGGCGGAACGGGGATGGGAGGGAGCAGGTTAGTCGGGTGGCGAGCGAATGGGAGATAATAATACGAGTGCGGTGGTGCTGCGGGCGAACAGCAGATTCCTCGCGCCAAGAACAAGGCGCTCGGAATGACAAAGCTCCTTCTTCGGAAGAACAGACTTTTATGTCCAGAAGGACAAACCTTGATGTTCGGACGTCCAAATCTCGAGGTTCGAACATGACAAAACGTCCGAAGCGGTGGTGACCTTCGTAATCGTTTGGGGACGTTACCGCATTGCTGCCGCTGGAGCCCACTCCTAGAATTGGAGCAGGGATACTCCGCTTAAATTCCACATGCCTGAGATCACAAAACGACTGGACCGGGCCGAAATGGCCAAGCGCGTGGAGCGCGCGGAGAAGCTTCTGCAAAAGGGGAAGACTCCGGAGGCTCTGGAGGAGTATCTGCTGGTCCTGCGGGATGACCCGGAAAATGATGTCGTGCGGCAACTGGCTGCGGACCTGTGTCTCTCGGTAAGTCGCAATGCCGATGCCGTGAAGCTCTTGGGCGATCTGTTTGAACGCCAGGTGGGGACGGGGGACGCGACCCGAGCCAGCCTGACATATAAGAAGCTGGCCCGGCACGGCAGCCCGACCTGGCAGCAGAAATTCCGCTTCGGGCAACTCCTCGAGGGATCTAACAAGAAGCTGGCTGTGGGCACGTACGAGGCAGCGCTCTCGGACTTGGCGAAGCTGGGAAAAAAGCAGGAATCGGCGGAACTCCTGGCGCGCATTGTGGCGCTGGAACCGAACCAGGCCAACTACCTGCGCGTGGCCGAACTGGCATCTGAGCAGGGTAACCACAAGGTGGCGGCGACGGCATTTCAGCAGGTTGCGCAGTTGTCGACGACCGAGGGAGGCGATGCGGCGCAGTGGTACGAGCGCGCCTACCAGGAAGATTCGTCTGACCCGAGCATCGCTCTTGCCTATGGGAAGACTCTGCTTGCCCAGGGACAGGTGGGGGCGGCAATTTTTATTCTGGAGCCGCAGCTAAGCTCCGAGCAGGTGACGGCGGAATTGCGCGAGACGTATGCCGGCGCTCTGGTGGCGGCGGGCCGCTACGCCGAAGCAGAGCCGCTGGTGTGGCAGCTGTTCGAGCAGAATCCGGCGCGGGTGCAGCAGGTGATTGGGTTGATCGGGAACTTGCTGGATGCTGAGCAGGACGATGCGGCGGTCGCACTGGCGCGCAAGTTGGAGCAATTTCAACGGCGGCGCGGCGAGCGCAGGCAGTTTGTCGCCATCATGGAGGATATTACGGCGGGGCATCGTCCGTCGCCGGAGGCGCTGGAGTTCCTCAGCGAGCTTTACAACGCGTCCAATCGCGAAAATGATTACTGCCAGACGCTGCTGAAATTGTTTGATCTTTATTGCAGTACGGGAGAGTTTGCGAAAGCGGCCGAATGTCTGGATCGGGCCGCCGAAGTCGATCCCTATGAACCGGGGCACCTGCGGCGCCTGGACCAACTGAAGGGCAAAGTCGACGATGCACGGTTTCGGGTGATCGCGTCGCGATTCAACTCCGTCAGCAAATCGGCGGAGGAACCCGCGCATGTGGAGGGGCCGACGCTGGGAGCTTCAACGCTGCAGGATCTGATGCTGCAGGCGGAAATCCTGGTGCAATACGGGATGCGGAACAAGGCCGTCGAGCGCCTGCAGAGGATTCAGGAACTGTTTCCGCGCGAGGAAGAGCGCAACGAAGACTTGCAGCGGTTATATCTGGCCGCGGGTGTGACGCCGCGGTATGCGGGGTCTGCGCCTTTGCCCCCGGCGGCGGCGATGGCTACGGCGCCCGCGCCTGTGGCAGCGCCCGCGCCTGCGCCTGCGCCCGTAGCTGACCCAGCGGCCGATGTGCGCAGCTTCACGCGAGTCGCTGAGATCACGCGCAAGTTGTATCACCAGGGCACGGCTCCGGCAGTACTGAGCACGGCGGTGAAAGAAATTGGTGGTCATTGGGAAGCGACACGCTGCGTGGCGGCGATGGGCAAGCCCGGACAATCGGCCACGGCGGTGGACGAGTTTTATGCCGAGGGATTCAAGAAGGGGAGCGCTTCCGCAATTGCCGAACTGGTCGCTTGCCTGCAGCAGGCCGTCGACGGACACGAGCCGCTGGCGATTAACGATGCGTCGAAGGCGGTCGCATTGCAGGCGGCGCGGAAGGCGGTGACCGAGTTGGGCGCGGAGTGTGTGCTGGCGATTCCGCTCAGCGACGGTGAAGAAACGGTGGGCATCCTGGTGCTGATGCACAACAAGCCTCGGGTATGGCAGCAGGGGGATATGGTTGTGCTAAAGACGGTGGCCGACCAGATGGTGATCGCGCTGAATAATGCCGGCTTGCGGCGGCTGGTGAAGAATCTGTCAGTGACGGACGAGAAGTCGGGGCTGCTGAAACGAGCGTCCTACATCGATCTGTTGATGGCGGAGAGCAAACGTGCGGTACAGAATTCGTCAGCGCTGTCGGTGCTGCTGCTGCAGTTCGGGAAGAGCGCCGCCATGATCAAGGAATATGGCGAGGCGGAAGTGCAGGGCATGATGGGGAGAGTGGGACAGCTCTTCGGCGCCAACATCCGCACGAACGATCTGGCGTTTCGCTATGATACGACCACGATCGCGATTCTGCTGGGGGAGACGGCGGAAAAAGAAGCTGTGCTGGCAGTCGAAAAACTGCGCAAAATTATTTCTGAAGTGCGTTTGCCTGCGAAGGACGGAGCCGAGAAGGGACCGTCTGCCCAGTTCTCTGCTGGACTTGCGGAGGCCGTTATCCGCACTGAGTACGATCCTATTGACGTGGTCACTGAAGTGATCAACCGCGCTGAGCACGCGCTGGGGCAGGCGATGGCGCAGGGGCCGGGGAAAGTTGTGGCCCTGGGTCCGGCGGTGCTGGCGGCTGGGGCCGTGGCGTAGATGTCGAAACGTCCATACTGAAAATCCTCCACCACAGAGACACAGAGAAGAACAAGGGACCCATAACGGCTCTTTGGATGGCTGCTTCTCAGTTCTAAATTCCCGCGATGCAGGGCGTTAACCTCCGGTTTGTGGCGCTCAGTTCTTCCTCGTGTTGTTCTCCGTGGTTCTGTGTTTCCGTGGTTAGTTGTTCGGTAGTGGGACCAGTTTGAAACTGTCCAACGCCAATTGTTCGCGCTTCTGGCCAAGGACTCTCATCCGCTGCTAAACTGACACGTTTGGCTGATCCGCTCTGATCGGCTCTGATTGGAGTTCTGCCGGGAAAATCATGTTGAAACCAGGGGACATCGCCATCGTCAGCGGAGCGCGCACGCCGTTTGGGCGGTATTGCGGCAAGCTGAAGGACTTTACCGCGCAGGAACTCGCGGCGGTCGCGGCCAAGGGCGCGATTGAGCGCGCGGGGATTGATGCCAAAGAGTTCGATCATGTTGTGTTTGGCAATGCCCAGCAGACTTCCGGCGATGCGCTGTATGGGGCGCGGCATGTGGGGTTGCGGGCGGGGATTCCAGTTGAGACTCCGGCGTTGACGGTGAACCGGCTGTGCGGGTCGGGGATGCAGGCGATTGTGAGCGCGGCGCAGATGATCCAGACCGACGAGGCGAAGATTGTGCTGGCGGGCGGGATGGAGGCGATGTCGCAGGCGCCGTTTGTGATTCGCGGGCGCGATGGGTTTACGCTGGCGCCGGGAGGGAAGCTGGAAGATTCGCTGATGGTGGCGCTGCTGGATACTTATTGCGGGTCTTATATGGCGAACACCGCAGAGCTTTATGGGTCGCAGCAGGGGATTACACGCGAGATGCAGGATGAGTTTGCGCTGCGGTCACAGCAGCGGGCGGATGCGGCGTATAAAGAAGGACGCATTCAGGAAGAGTTGGTGCCGGTGGCGCTGCGGAATGCGAAGGGCGAGGCGACCGGGGAGTCGCTGACGGAGGATGATCACCGGCGTCCGCAGACTACGATGGAGGGGCTGGCTAAGCTGCGTCCAGCGTTTGGGAAGAGCGGAACGGTGACGGCCGGGAATGCGAGCGGGATTGTGGATGGCGGCGCGGCGGTGGTGGTGATGTCGATTGAGAACGCGCTGAAGCGCGGCCTGAAGGCGCTGGGACGGATTTGCGGTTGGGGTATTGCGGGCGTGGAGCCGAAGCTGATGGGACGCGGGCCGGTTCCGGCGACGAAGATTGCGCTGCAGAAAGCTGGGCTGTCGCTGGACTACATCGATTTGATTGAGGTGAATGAGGCGTTCGCGGCGCAGTATCTGGCGGTGGAGAAAGAGTTGGGATTGGAACGCGAGAAGGTCAACGTGAATGGCGGGGCGCTTGCTTTGGGGCATCCGCTGGGCGCGACCGGGACGCGGCTGGTGATTACGCTGCTGTATGAGTTACACCGGCGGAAGAAGAAGTATGGGCTGGCTACGGCCTGCATTGGAGGGGGGCAGGGGATTGCGATGGTGGTGGAGAGCATGAGCTAGAGCTTTTTCACCACAGAGACACGGAGAGGGCAATTCGAACTGCGTGGAGAAAATGGTTTACATGCCTCTCGTAGGAGAAGGGACGGAATGTTGGCGACCGGTTTGTGCCGTCCAACTCGACGGCGATATTTTCCAGGTCACCGACAAAATTCCTGAAGATGAAAGCTGGGCATTTGCGCCATTTTCCCGCGTGCGATGCGTTAATAAGGTTTTTGCCGACGGCAGGGGCGGTCTAGTCGCTGTTGCGTATGCGATCGAAAGCCACCCGTGCTACCGGCTGCTGAAGGATTACGAGGGAAGGATTTTCCGTATCGTGTTCGCTGATGGGGAAGAGGCCGTTGTCAAGGTCACGCATGTCGACGAAGAGCACGAAGACTTTATATTCGACCTCCGATCAACGAACAATGAGCAGAAGTACCACAGCAGTCCGAAAGAGGCAGCGCACGCCGCGAAGTTTGCCGACTTGGTATCCGCACGGCTAGAGGGGTGATTCTTTCTCCGTATCTCTGCCTCTGTGGCGAGTGGGTCTGATCCGTGAGAATCCGCGTTGATCCGCGGCAAAGGGAAGTGCTATGGAGATTAGGAAAGTTGGTGTTCTGGGTTGTGGGCTGATGGGGTCGGGGATTGCGCAGGTTTGCGCTATGGCTGCGTTTGATGTGACTGTGCTGGAGGTCGAACAGAAGTTTCTCGACAGAGGGTTTGCGGGGATTGAGAAATCTTTGGCGAAGTTTGCCGAGCGGCCTGTGGAGAAGGGCGGGATCACGGCGGCGCAGAAGGATGGGATCCGTTCGCGGTTGAAGGGGACTACCAACCGAGAGGACCTGGCCGATTGCGACATCATTATTGAGGCCATCATCGAGAACGTGGAAGAGAAGAAGAAGATGTATGCGTCGCTCGATGGCGTGGTGAAGAAAGACGCGATCTTTGCTTCGAATACTTCGTCGATTTCGGTGACGGAGTTGTTGACTAGCGTGAAGCGACCGGAACGGTTTATTGGGCTGCATTTTTTTAATCCGGTGCCGCTGATGAAGCTGGTCGAGGTGGTGCGGACTATTGCTACAGCTGACGACGTTTACGAGACGGCCTACGAGTTCGGGAAGAAGCTGGGCAAAGTCCCGGTGCGAACTTCGGATAAGACGGGCTTCATCGTAAACCGGCTGCTGGTGCCTTATTTGCTGGACGCGATCCGGGCGTATGAAGAGGGTGTGGGGTCGATTGAGGATATCGACAACGCGATGAAGCTGGGATGCGGGTATCCGATGGGGCCGTTTACGCTGCTGGATTTTGTGGGGCTCGATACGACTTACTACATTACGCACGTGATGTATGACGAGTTCAAGGAGCGGCGGTTTGCGTCGCCTCCGCTGCTGAAGAGGATGGTGATGGCGGGGTGGTACGGGCGGAAGTCGGGGCGCGGGTTTTATGATTATGCGGACCCGGAGAAGCCGCGGGCGCAGAAGCTGTAGTGGTCTGTCATCCTGAGCGGAGTAAGAAATTCGCGCAGCGAAAGCCTCACGCAGTCGAAGGATCCGTTTTAGCTGCACGCTGCGGTAGACTCTGCAGGGCGTTTTGACGCGGGCCATCACAGAGAATTCCTGATCGGGCCAGAGGTTCGTTGCGGTAATAGGGATCCTTCGACTCCGCGATTGCCTTCGTTTCACGAAGGCAATCGCTTCGCTCAGGATGACAATGGATTTAGAGGCAGGGTTGAATTTATGAACTTCGAAAATATACTTCTCGAAAAGAAGAACTCGATTGCTTACGTTACCGTCAACCGGCCGAAGGTGCTCAACGCGCTCAACATGGCGACCATGGAGGAGCTGCGGGCGGCGTTTCATGACATCAAGAACGACAAGAGCATGCGTGTCGTCATTTTTACGGGTTCCGGCGAGAAGGCGTTTATCGCCGGTGCTGACATCGGCGAACTGGCCAAGCATGATGCGGTTTCGGGGAAGGAGTATACGCATCGCGGGCAATCTGTGCTGAACTTGATCGAGAATCTGGGGAAGCCGGTGATTGCGTGCATTAATGGGTTCGCGCTCGGCGGTGGGTGCGAGATTGCGATGGCCTGCACTATGCGACTGGCGAGCGAGAATGCGAAACTCGGGCAACCGGAGGTGAAGCTGGGGATTATTCCGGGTTACGGCGGGACGCAGCGGTTGCCGCGACTGGTGGGCAAAGGGCTCGCTATGCAGATGGTGCTGGCGGGGGAGATGATCACGGCGCAGGAAGCGCATCGCATTGGGCTGGTGAACGAAGTAGTTGCTGCGGCGGAGTTGATTCCGCGGGCGGAGGCGATTGCGGCAAAGATCATCGCCAACGCGCCGCTGGCTGTGCAATATGCGATGGAGGCTGTCAATAAGGGGATGGAGGTGACGCTGGCTGAGGGGCTCTTTCTGGAGGCGACTTTGTTTGGTGTGTGCTGCGCTACGGAGGATAAGACCGAGGGGACGACGGCGTTTTTGGAGAAGCGGGCTGCGGCGTTCAAGGGGAAGTAAGAAGTCAGATTGCAGATTGCAGATTGAAGATGTCTTGCCACGGATGAAGAAATCTTCACCACAGAGGACACGGAGATCACAGAGGAAATGAAGTTCAGGGTGGAGTCGGTGCCGGAGGCGGCTTTTTCTGCTTTGGAGGGGAAGCTCGATGCTGCGGGGCGGCGCTTTGCGATTGTGGTATCGCGGTTCAATGCCTTTATTACGGAGCGGCTGCTGCTGAGCGCTTGTGATGGGCTGCTGAAGACGGGCGCGAAGAAGAAGGATATCGCTGTCGTGCGGGTGCCGGGGGCGTTTGAGATTCCGTCTGCTGCGCGCACTTTGGCTGAGACCGGGAAGTACGATGCGATCATCTGCCTGGGATGCCTGTTGCGCGGAGATACGGCGCACTATGACGTGATCGTGAACGAGGTCACGCGCGGGATTGGGCAGTCGGCGCAGGAGACTGGAGTGCCGCACGCGTTTGGCGTGCTGACTTGTGAGACGCTGGAGCAGGCTATCGATCGGGCTGGGCTGAAGATGGGGAATAAGGGGTTTGAGGCGGCGCTGGCGGCGGTGGAGATGGCGGCTTTGAAACAAGCTATCAGCCGTCAGCCATCAGCTGTTAGCCGGAAGCAGATTCCTCCTTCTCGCTCCGCGAGTCGTCGGAATGACAAACCCAAGAAGAAGCGACGCGGGGGGTAGGTTGTTTCTGACGACAATGCGCTGGTTGGGTAGCTGGGCGCGCAGGACGTTCTTCGCTCAGCATGACAAGTTGGGGTTGTGGCGGTGAGTGATCGTATCTTTCCCAACCTTCTCGCTCCGCGAGTCGTCGGAATGACAGGTCGAAGGAGAAGCGGGGCGGGGTGTAGGTTTGTTTCTTGCTTCAATGCGCTGGTTGGGTAGGGATGCTTCGACTGCGAACGACCTGCGCTGGGCGCAGGTCGTTCTTCGCTCAGCATGACAGAGATGATCAGCCGATGCCGCGATCGGAAGAACCTAGTTCAAATGATCTCTTCCTGAAGTACACTGACCACGGAGCTAGCAGCGAGACGCGGGCTTCGCCCGCGGGACGGACGAAGGCGTCCGTCCCTACACGAGCTATGGGCACACGGCGAAAATCACGGGAACTGGTTTTGCAGATGCTGTTTCAGTCGGACATGGGCAAGCAGGATGCGGAACATGTTCGCGGGACGTTCTGGGCCGAGCATGGGGCGGCCAGTGGAGATGTCCGCGGGTTTGCCGATGATTTGTTTCGAGTGGCGACCGACCGCAGCAGTGAGATTGACGGATTGATCGAGCGGCACGCCGAGCACTGGCGGATGGAGCGCATGGCGGCCGTGGATCGGAATCTGCTGCGGGCGGCGGTGGCGGAGTTTCTGGCCTATCCGGAGACTCCCCGTGCGGTTGTGATCAACGAAGCGTTGGAGATTGCGCGGAAGTTCTCGACTCCGGAGTCGGTACATTTCGTCAACGGCGTGCTCGACAGCATTGGGAAAGAGCTGGAGACGAAGAGCAGTTGCCAGTAGTTAGTTGTTAGTTGTCAGTTGCACAACGGGGCGTGCCCACATCCCGTCGTTGGATGATGGCGTTGGACCTCTCACAGAAAGAGATTGGCTTTCGAGGCGCCGCGGGGAGAACCATTCTTTCGCCCCGCTGGGGCTTGTCCATTCTCCCTTTTCCCCCCACGGCTTACCAGGCTGCGGAAGAAGTCGCATTCCGCGTAGGCAGCGCCTGAAGGCGTGATTGATTCGCCAGCATTTACACTATGCCTGGAAGGCATGGCCTGATACGAATCGTGACTTCTTCCGCAACCTCTTACGCCGTGGGCTGCATTCTTTCGCCGCTTCGCGGCTAGAAGCCAGAAGGCGGATGGGCAAAAGAAAAAAGGTCAGAAGCTCGATGAGGGGGTCCCCCGAGCTTCTGACCGGCGATCTCGGCTAGAACTGATCGAAAGCGCTTCCCCCGTCGCTTTGTGCCGAGCATACGCACTTTCTACCAATGCATGCCAGATTCCAAATTCCTGGAGCGCGTCCATCTTTTTCCTCGATGCCTCGAAAGTCTAGTTTTTGCAGTGGTTTAGCGTGATGCTGGGCGGGAACGCGTAGGCCGATCATCGCCGCGGGGCAGGGCTGGAAACAGTCTGGGGCTATCCGATCGGATAGCCCGGCTAACCGTTCGGATACTAGAAAGGAATTGAGTGGTGCATGCAATTCCGTCCGGGCTGTGATAAGAAGTTGTGACGAACCCCCGGGAGATCCAGATTGCACCCACGACTACTGGCCACAGCAGGACCACTCAAGGACTCGATCATCCCGTTACCCGTCGGCGAAGTCACGCTGGGGCGCGATCCCGCGAACGCGCTGCCGGTGGTGGATCCGTCGGTTTCGCGAAAACACTGCCTCTTGCGGCAGGAGGAGGACGGACGGTTTCAGATCAAGGATTTGGACAGCCGCAACGGGACCGTGGTGAACGGTCTGCCGGTGAAAGAACAGTGGCTGCATCACGGAGACGAGATCGCAACCGGCGATTCGATGTTCCTGTTCCTGGTGGAAGACGACGAGCGGGCGACTCCGGCCAGCCGGGTGGAGTTCGATGACAGCCAGCCCACGGCTGAGACCAAGCTGATTCATCCGAAAGAGGTGGTGTACCTGCAGCCGGACCGGCTGCTGAAAGAGTTGCCGGCGACATCGCCTTTGGCGCGCAATTTGAGCGCGCTACTGAAGATCAGCCGCGTCGTACATGCGATCCGCGACCTGGAGGAATTGCAGGCGCAGTTGCTGGATCTGATTTTTGAAGTGATTCCGGCCAGCCGGGGCGCGATTCTGCTGGCGGAAGGCGGCGCGCAGGATTTCAATTCCATGTATGCGCGGACACGGCAGGCGGGGCAACCGCAGTTGGTACGTGTGAGCCGCACCATCGCAACCCAGGTGATGAGAGAAGATATCGCGATTCTGGGAGTGGATGTGCCTGCCAGCGGCCAACTGCGCGACGTGGAAAGCCTTGCCGTTTCAGAAGTGCGGTCCCTGCTGTGCGTGCCTTTGAGCGTGTTTCAGCGGGTGATTGGATGTATTTATCTGGACAGCACCAACGCCGGCAGCCGCTTTCACGAAGATCACCTGCAACTGATGGCGGCGATTGCAGGGATTTCCGCGGTGGCGCTGGACAACGCGCGGAGGCTGCAATGGCTGGAGCAGGAGAATCTGCGCCTGACCACGGAAGTGAGGCAAGAGCAGAGTTTGATCGGCGAAGGGGAACGGATGCGCGAGATTTACCAGTTCCTGGCGAAGGTTGCGCCTGCGGACTCAACCGTGCTGATCGAAGGGGAAAGCGGAACCGGGAAGGAGCTGGCAGCGCGGTCATTGCACCGCAATGGCGGGCGGGCAAACAAACCATTTGTCGCGATCAACTGCGCCGCCATCCCGGAGACACTGCTGGAGAGCGATCTGTTTGGGCACGAGCGGGGCAGTTTCACCGGTGCGACGACGCAGAAGAAGGGACGGCTCGAAGTTGCGGATGGGGGCGTGGTCTTTCTGGACGAGATCGGAGAGATGGCGCCGGCACTGCAAGTGAAACTTCTGCGCGTGTTGCAGGAGCGCGAATTCGATCGGGTTGGGGGCACGCATCCGATCAAGGTCGATATTCGGCTGATCGCGGCCACCAACCGCGATTTGGAGGAGGCGGTGCGTCTGGGGAAGTTCCGCCAGGATCTGTACTACCGGCTGGCGGTGGTGAAGCTGACCATGCCTCCGCTGCGCGAGCACAAGGATGACATTCCCATGCTGACACGGCATTTCGTGCAGAAATATGCCAAGCGCTGCAAGGTAAAACCAAAACCGGTGGCGCGGGAAGCCATGGCCGCCCTGGTGAACTACGAGTGGCCGGGGAATGTGCGTGAGTTGGAGAACGCCATTGAGCGGGCTCTGGTGATGGGGGCGCCGGATATGGTTCTGCTGGAGGATTTGCCGGAATCGTTGCTGGAGCAGCCGCCGGCGCCGGAGATGACCGAGGGCAAGTATCAAGCGAACGTGAAAGCGTTAAAGAAGCAGCTGATTCTCGACGCGGTGGAGCAGACGCGAGGAAATTATGTGGAGGCGGCTGCGATTCTGGGAATGCATGCTAATAATCTGCACCGGCTGATCCGCAACCTGGGGATGAAGGATGCGTTGGTTGAGGCGTTGCGCGAAGGATCGCGGGGAACACCGCGGGCCAGGTTGTCGGGTGGGGCGGCATAGCTGCACTTCGGTTGGTCCGTCATATTAAATGAATGGGCAACTGGAGCTGCAGGCAGAGTCGAGCTGCGCTCGACGACCGGGTCAGGGACCCGGTCCCACACAAGATCACGGCAAGGGCAGCTGCATTAGGCGGGCGGGATCGAGATAGGTGCCTTGCCAGCGGACGGAGACGTGTAGATGAGGGCCGGTGGCGCGGCCGGTGCTTCCACTCAAGCCAATCTCCTGGCCGCGCTTCACGGAGTCTCCTTCCTTCACTTTGAATTCGGAGAGGTGGAAATACAGAGTGAGGAGTCCCTGGCCGTGGTCGATGACCACGCAGTTGCCTTCAAAGTACAGGAAGCGAGCGAGAAGTACCGTGCCCTGATTCATGGCCGCGACTGGGGCTCCTGTGGGGACGCGGTAATCGAGGCCCCAATGCGGGCGCTGCGCCTTGCCGTTGAAGATTCGCTGCGAACCGAAGACGTCGGAGGTGGCGGCATCGGCGGGAGCGGTGAATTTGCCGTCCCATTCACGCGCTGGGGTAACGCGGTTGAGATAGTCATCCTTTATCTTTACGCCTTCTGCGATTTGCTGTTGCTGCTTGGGGTCGGGCTCGGTGAACTTCTTTTCTACGGTGAGCTCGACTTTGATCTGGGGATACTGGGCGCGGAAGACAGGGAATGTCTGCGTGAAGGTTGATGGAGTCTTGCTCGCGGCGCGTTCGGCTTTTAGTTCGAGTGGGTACTTGCCTGCGGTTGTGTCGAAGCTCACGCCTGCCAAGGTGAACCAAGTTTTTGTGGAAGCGTCGTAGCTGAAAGTGAGTTGGTGACCGAGCCAGGTGCCGGTGAGGGAAGCGAGCTTGGTTGGGGGCTTCACTTGAAACAGGACGGGGGCGCCGTTGACCAAGAGAGCGGGCTGAGCGCTTATGGTCCAGGTGGCGGCGGAGGCTGAAAGGGTGGTGCAGGAGAATAGCGCGCAGGCGGCTATCACTTGGAGGGACCATTCGCGGAGCCGCCGGGCTTTGCCCTGGCGGGACGGCCGAGGCGGCCGTCGCCACATGAGCTGTGCCCACGAACGGTTGCTGAAGCTCGGAGATCTCATTCTCATCAGCCTAGCACTTTGCCGAATTATGCCGACTATAATCGATTAGGGAGCGCTATGACCGGTACACTTCAGCACGCCCAGATACGCGCTCCACGGACCGACTGCGTCACTGTACTGGTGGGCCATCACGCGGGAGAGTTGATGCAGATGCGTGAGGTCGTGAACGGCCCAGGTGGCCAGAAGTTCCGAGAGCGTCACCGCTCCGAGCGCTGGATGCCTTCCGCGGCGGGTCAGGTCTGCATGCTGCAAATTCAGGGACTGCAGTGCAGCTAGACTTTCCCATCGCAGGCGTGCGAACTCGTCCAGAAGTTGCTCCAGCGACTTGTCTTGACTCTCGTTCGACTGCGCGAAGCGGTCGAAGGGATCGAATGGGCGCGCTTCGCCGTTCTCCAGGATGATCCGCACTCGCGGCATCCAGTCGGTGCGCTCGCCGACGATCAGGTGGCCCACAATGTCGAACGCGCTCCACGTATCTTTTCCTTCGTTGCCGTGCACCCAAGTGTTGGGCAGCCCGCGCAATAGCGCATCCAGGGCTGCGGGAGTGCGAGTGAGCAGTGCGATGGCCTCGGCCAGGTTGAATTCCGTCAAGTTTGCCATGGCTAAGTAGATGAATACGCTGGCTTTTGGGACTCAAGAGTATGGAGCCGGCTACGGTTTCTGACCGACAATCAATCTTGCTACTGCTTGGGCTTCGACTGGTCGAGTGCAGCCGATGCCTTCTTCGCCATGAGCTTGAAGCCCCTGGTGCGCGCTTCTTTTTCGAGCAAGGCAAGTTCGGTACGAGCCGCAGCGGCTCGGGACGACGTCAAATCGATTTCGCACAATGCCAGGCGCGCCTCGAACTGATAGAACACATAGCCAAATTTTGTGGACTCCGCGAGAACGGCGGACAACTCTTTTCTGGCTTCCACGGTTTTACCGGACGCAGCCTCTACCGCGGCGGCCGCGAGGTCCGCGTCAAAACGTGGGGGATGGGTCGCGACCTTTCGGGACGACGCCACCGCGTGCGTAGCCGCCACTTGGGCGCCCGACAGCTTTCTTTGTGCGAGCAGCGATCTGGCGAGTAGAGAGTAAGCAGTGGCCTCCAGATCAAATGCGTTCAGATTCTCAACCTGCTTCGCAGCTTGTTCAGCCGCGGACTCAGCATCCGATGGTAGATTCTGATTGAGAGACAGAGAAGCGGACTGGTTCCAACTCGTTGCCAGAAGAGCCGGATTGCCGAGCGCCTTTCGGATTTCGAGTGCTTCGTCTCCAGCTTTTCGGGCTTCGGGCAGATGATCCTGCTGTGCGAGAATATCGGCCCGACTGACTAAAGCAAATGACAGCCCTCGCTGGAAACCAATTTCGCGATGCAGTGATGCAGCCTGTTCCACCAATCCGAGTGCGTCGACCAAGTTACCCTGTTCTACAAGCACATTGGCGAGATTCGTGCGCGTCGTGCTCATTCCGCGCTTGTCGCCCAGTTCAGTGAATATATCCAGGGCCTGCTTCTGCATGCTCTGGGCTTCGGGCAGATTGCCCATGTCATCCGACACATTCGCAAGATTACCGAGGGCAGCGGCCATGCCTACACGGCTTCCGGTTTCGCGGTTGATGGCCAAGACCTGTTCAAAGCATTTCTTCGCAGCGGACAGGTTGTTTTGCTCAGACAACAGATTTCCAAGACTGTTCAAAGTGCGCCCTTCGCACTTCCGGTTGCCGATCTTACGGCAGGTGGCGATGGTCTCCTCGAAGACCCTCCGCGCACCTTCCATATCCCCGCGATTCTCGATCAATTCCCCGACCATGCTCTTAGACAAGGCGGCGCTTCCATGATCCCCGGCAGCGGCAAAAATAGCCTCCGACCTCTGAAATGCGCCCTGCGCCTTTTCAAGCTGTCCCAAACGCTCCCAGGCCCACCCTTCGTCTACCAAGGCCCCCGCGACCAGCAGTCGGGAATGTTGCTCATCACCCGATTTCACCGCGGCCGAGGCAGCCTCCTGAGAATGCTGGAAGTCGCCCAGACCCTCCGCAGCGATCGCTTCGGCCACGTCGATCCGTGGGTCCGGGCCAGCCTGGGCGGGCAGCTTACGCAGGGTCGCGATGGTGGCCAGAGCTTCTTTGCCGAGTCCCGCAGATGTCTGTGTCGATGCCAATTGCAACCCGTAGTCCAGGTTGTCGGGGAACAGGGTCCAGAGTGTGCGATAAATCTCGACAGCCTTTTGCCATTCGCGCACAGCCTGGCGATAGCGCCCTTCCACAACCAGACGTTCTTCACGGGAAAGCGGGCCTGATAGGTCAAAGGCCTGCTTGGCTTCCTGCTGTGACTTGGCGTCGTACCCAAGGCGGGACCAGGCGGACGCTAGAGCGGCATGGATCATGGCATTCTTGGGATCCGCCGCGACAGCTTTGGTCAGCAGTTCTCGTGCGGCTAATGCGTCGAAGGTCCGCAGTTTCGTCAGACCTTCGGCGTACAAGCGGGCAGCTTCCGCATTCGATGGCAGAGAAGCTCGTACGCGCACCGCTTCTTCGCTGCCCAGTGCTCCCACATCAAATCTCTGACGCAGCCGAGTCCCGGCCTCGGAAACGAGGTCGAAGAGATCCTCTTCGCTTCCGGTTACAGATTCCTCGCCAACGGTCTCCCCGGCGCGCGTGTCTTGCAGGCGGAGATCCAGCCGGACCCGGCGTTTCCCAGTTTGCCCGAGAGCGGTGTAAGCACCGAGAACCACGTAGTCGGCGCCGACATCGGATCGCAAGTGCAACAAGGAGTCTTTAGCCAGAGCCTCGGTGTCAACCAGCGATAGGTCGAGCTTGGCGCGGGAAATCTGTTCGCCGGGAACCATTCGCAACCTCTCTCCCGCCGCCAACTCTGTATTGAGCATTTCCGAAAGTGCCGTGGAGAGCCAGCCCTCCTCGGTTCCTCGCGAGAGATTGCGAAACCCCATGACAGCTACGGAAAGCCGCGGTTTGACCGTCGGAACCGACCTTGCGGCAGCTGCATCGGAAGCGTCAGGCGTGCCGCGACGTCCAGCTCGATAGAAATATCCTCCGATTCCGATTGCCAGAACCAGCGCCGCGGCGAGGTAGGCCCAGATTGGCGTGCGCGACGGGATCGGCTCAATCACCACGCGCGATCGCTCGCGGGTTGCAACCAAGACGTCTTCCGTAGGAATGTCAGGCGAATTTACGGGATTCATCGCGGCGTCAATCGCGACGACTGGAGCGAGAAATGTTACGGGAGCAACGAAGCGATAGCCGCGGCGAGGGACGGTCTCGATAAATCGAGGGTTGTCGGCGGTGTCGCTCAGAGCGGTGCGGAGTTTCTTGATGGCTGTGTTCAGGCCGTCATCGAACTCAACGTAGGTGTCGGCAGGCCAGAGCTTTTGCTGGAGTTCCTCGCGGGTGACGAGCTGACCGGGGCGTTCCAGGAGTAGTGCGAGTACTTGAAAGGGCTGGTCCTGCAGGCGAACTCGCAACCCACCCTTGGTGAGCTGGCGCTGCGCCAGATCAGCTTCATACAACCCAAAACGGGCAACCTTCTGACCCGGTGCGCCTAGTTCCTTTTCCAAAACTGCCCCCCCAAGCTTGGTTCGAGATTCTAGCACGGACAAGTACAGGACTCGATCTAATCGGTTTGTTTGCAATGTCCTAGCTGGTCATAAGTAGTCCCGCGGCAGATCCTTTGACGAAACCGTCAGCTCGGGGCAAAGTGGCGTCCACGCGACCTTGTTCGCGGACGCTCACTGTGACAGCAGAACGACGCACCCGGATCACCATTGAAACCGAGCGGATTCTGATACTGGCTCGCCGGCAATCAGCTCGAGGCTGGTGCGAACGGTGCGGTTGCGAAGTGGAGTTGTTGAAGCAGGAGCAGGCGGCGCCGGTTTTGGAGGCCATTTCCGGGCAACGATGCGAACCAAGCCAGGAAAAGCTTCACCTGCAACAGGCTAAGGACGGGTTGGCTGTCTGTCTGAAGTCGGTGGGGCGGTTTCTGAGGGCAGCGAGCGGGCGCTAGCAAATGGCTACGAAGCAGGGAACGCACGCCCGTGCGGAGTTCGACTGCAGAGCGGATGAAGAGCTGTGAGGTGCACTTATGACCGCTAACCCGAGGGGACAAAACAAGGCAGACGGAAAGACTCTCTCGATCGCGCTCGCGCTGCTGGTCGTCTCTGTCTTCATCAACTACATCGACCGCGGCAACCTCTCGATCGCCGCGCCGATGTTGAAAGATGAATTGGGACTGTCCGCTTCGCAACTCGGCGTCCTGCTTTCCTCGTTTTTCTGGACTTACGGTTTGTTCCAGATATTGTCGGGATGGCTTGTCGACCGGTTCAACGTGAACTGGGTAATGGCGATCGGTTTCTTTCTCTGGTCGGCGGCCACAGGCGCTACCGGACTGTTGCACGGATTCACGGCCCTACTGGTAGTGCGGCTCGTTCTGGGCATTGGGGAGTCGGTCGCGTATCCGTCTTACTCAAGAATAGTGTCCAAGCACTTTCCGGCCTCCCAGCGCGGGTTTGCCAATTCCGTGATCGCTTCCGGACTGGCTTGCGGACCCGCTTTCGGCATGCTGCTCGGCGGAATGCTGATGTCCAGGTTCGGCTGGCGATCATTCTTCATCGCGCTGGGCCTTATCAGCCTGCTGTGGCTCCTGCCGTGGTTCCGGTGGATGCCAAGTGGACCCGGTCTCGCGCCTGCGACAGAGTTGGGGCCCGCACCCACCATTGTCGAGATTCTGAAAAAGCGGTCTGCCTGGGGATCGTTTGTTGGCCTGTTCTGCGTCACCTACTCACTCTATTTCCTGATTGCATGGCTACCGTTCTATTTGGTCCGCGAGCGCCATTTCTCGATGGACGCAATGGCCAGAATTGGCGCGGCAGTCTTCCTCACGCAAGCCGGTTTCTCGGTGTTGTGCGGCCGGCTCGCCGACCGCTGGATCGCCGCCGGTGGCTCTCGAACCA
>JADGNQ010000014.1 GCA_017883385.1 Candidatus Sulfotelmatobacter sp. | reverse complement strand
TCCATTGTACGTTTATTGTACGAAAATCCTTTTCCCACCGGCGGTCGAATCAAAGGCCGTCACAAGCGGAGTATCCTACAGTTTGCGTCTCTTTAGACAGAGAATTGCCCCGCCCGAATGTCAACCCCGCAGCAGTTCGACTGAGGTTTGGAATCTATTGTTCCAAAACTTAGCTTGCAACCGAACTCACCAACTCAAGCGTATCAAGGAAAGACCCTGGCGCGGTAGCGTAAACTGGGTTCTGAGCACACCTCTATCGAGATCAACCCACACTGGCGAAGTCAGACGTTGGAGTTGACCAGCATTCTGTAACTGTTCGATCTGACTGGCAGAAAGAGGGTCCGGTGATCCCAGAGATCGCCAGACAGTGAACCCATTGCTGTGCTCGGAATCGATACGAAAGTGTTCAAGAAGCGAGCGCTTTACCTCTGGCGGTAAGTTCGTAATCATCAGATCGACGGACGAAGTGGGGAAGCCGACGTCGTCATCGTGATAGTTCCATACCAGCACCTCAACCTCGCGTTCCTTGCGAGCGGCGATGGCATTGATATCGGGACTTCCTCGAACTCCGCTGCGCACAATCTCGTCGCTCGGTAAGGCCGCTGAACTGGTTACGTTCAGTCTCTGGGTGCCCAGCAGTCCCAGCATACGAAACGCGTTGAGAACCGGCTTGTCCACGCCGTTTGTCGCCAGTTCTCGAAATCCCGCGAATGGCGGCTGATCCTCAAACTCAAAGGCCCACGTAACGGCACCCATGAAATTGACGCGCTCGCGACCGGCGAGCGCCAGGATGTTGCTCAGAACTTCAATCGTATAGGCGCCGTACAAAGAGCCATTGCGATAGAGGTTCTGCGGATTCTCCTTGGCAGAACAAGCGGCGCAGCCTTCGGGGTCCGACTCGCCCAGGATGATCGGAGTCTCACGCCACTCCGGAAACGAGGCTACGATCTTGAATCCTCCATCGATAGCCGTGAGTTGGTGGCTGATTCCCATCTGAACGTGGTCTCCCAGCCACAGCGGAGATCCCTTGGGATGAAAGCTGATGAAGTTGAGATGCGATCCGGTTCTCCCATTGGCGAGTTCTTCTGGTGTGCGCAGTGATCCAAGAATGCACGAAGGAACTCGTCAGACTTCGAATTGCCCGGGCCAGTCGTGTCGGGCCCTCCGATCTTCGCTTCAGGGAAAGCACGGAGTACTGACTCAACCGTGAAGTCATAGAGTTTGAAGAACTCTTCTCGCGTCCCTTGCCAGTAGCCGATGTCAGGTTCGTTCCACACTTCCCACAACCAGGTCGTCACTTCGGCGTCACCATACCGCTGTCTTAGATGGCGAACGAACTGGTAAACAAGGTCGGACCATTTCGCGTAATCTTTGGGGGGATAAGCCCATCCCGTGTAGATTCCCGTGTCCGAGGTGTGAGGGAAGTGGTGGCGATAAGGGTCAGGGTGGATCGAGAGTGCTTCCGGCATGAACCCGATTTCGACCAGGGGCTTGATGCCAGTGCCGCGAAAGGTGTCGAAGATGTGATCCAGGATCTCCCAACGGTATATCGGATGCCCGGACGCATCTTCTGTGTAGACATTGGTCGACCCCCACTTCAACGACGCCGAGCCGTCGCCGCTTGTGAGCAGGTTGTGTACTCGCACGTAAACGGGCTCAGAGTCGAGCGCGGCCAACTCGCCCAGCAACTTCTTACCGTTGGGCGCGTAAGTGTAATTCGGTTCGTCGTATCCGAAGTAGTTCCAAATCGGCCTCAGTGGGCCCTGGGATTGATTGAAACGAACCTGAATGCTGACCTGATCCGGAGTTTGCTGGGACTTGGCGATTGGCGGTTTGAAGAGAGCAATCACTCCGGCCAGCAGAACAAGGACCCGTATTTCACGGGAATGACAATTGCGCATCCAGATTCTCATAACGAATTCAATTATGCCTCCGTGGTGCTCTGGGCGCGCCGCAAAGCTGAAAAGTGTAACTGTGCGGTCGTACGCGCGAGGCCTTCAGTTTCGTAGCCGGTAGATCGGGATAGTTTGGCGGGCCCGGAAAAGAGTAACGATGGCTTCGTGGCCTTCGTTCTCACCAAGCGGACTTCGCTCCTCATCCTTCTCATGATCCGCTCCGCCCACTGCATGGCCGAGGCGACTAGGGACTCGTGTGATTCAGGTCACCGTAAACGTTTCCGGCAGTAGTATAGTTCGTGTTCCGAAGTTAAATACCGTCGGCTGAGTCTTGGGTTGGGATGGAGTTTCGTAACTCACGCAAAGCAGACACTGGAGTGCTAGGGAGGCTATCTGTGGCTCAAAACAAGGCCGTGATTAAGAAAATTGCGAAACCATCGGTTTCCAACAAGCGCAGCGTGCACAAGTCAGGCGTTCTGCCGTATCTCAACGCGGCGCTGTCACCTGAAAAACGAGTCAAGGACCTTTTGTCCCGCATGACTCTGGAGGAAAAAGCCGCGCAGATGCTGTGTATCTGGCAGAAAAAACCACAGACCCTGGTGGATGCGGCGGGCAAGTTCGATCTCGCGAAAGCCCGAGAGGCGTTCAAAGAGCGCAACGGCCTTGGTCAAGTGGGACGTCCGAGTGACGCGGGAAAGGGTCTGAATGCGCGCCAAATGGCGGAAACTACAAATGCCATCCAGAAGTTCTTTATGGAGAACACCAGGCTGGGAATTCCGGTGGTCTTCCATGAAGAATGCCTGCACGGACATGCGGCCGTCGATGGAACCAGCTTCCCACAGCCGATTGCGCTAGGCGCGACTTTTAATCCCGAACTTGTAGAGTCGCTCTTCACCATGACGGCGCTGGAGGCGCGCTCCCGAGGCGCGCACCAGGCGCTTACGCCTGTCGTCGACGTAGCCCGTGATCCACGCTGGGGACGAGTCGAGGAGACATACGGGGAAGATCCGTTCTTGGTTTCGCGGATGGGCATTGCGGCCGTGCGGGGCTTTCAGGGAGATGGAAGTTTCCGCGACAAGAAACATCTCATCGCCACATTGAAGCACTTCGTCGGACATGGGCAGCCGGAATCTGGCATGAATTGCGCTCCGGCCAATGTTTCCCTGCGCGTGCTGCGCGAGACATTCTTTTATTCGTTCAAAGAAGCGCTGCAGAAGGCCGGCGCCATCAGCGTGATGCCCTCGTATAACGAGGTGGATGGCGTGCCTTCACACGCGAACAAGTGGCTATTGCGCGATGTTCTTCGCAAAGAATTTGGTTTCTCGGGATACACCGTCTCCGACTATTTCGCGATCTGGGAACTGGGGTATCGACCTGACACGCACGGACACTTTGTGGCGGAGGACAAGAAGGAGTCCTGCAGACTGGCTGTCGAGGCAGGCGTGAATATTGAATTACCCGACCCGGATTGCTATCTGCATCTCGTCGAACTGGTGAAGAAACGCGTACTCAGAGAATCGCAACTCGACGAGCTTGTTGCCCCAATGCTGTTGTGGAAATTCAAGTTTGGTCTTTTCGATGATCCCTATGTTGATCCGGCCGAGGCGGAGCGCATCGTCGGTTGCGAGGATCACCGCAAGCTTGCCCGCAGGGCGGCGCGTGAGGTCATTACACTGCTGAAGAACGAGGGTGGACTGGCTCCGCTCGATTTGGACAAGTATCGGACGATTGCTGTGATTGGTCCGAATGCGAATCGTACTTTGCTGGGCGGTTACAGCGGCATTCCCAAGCAGGAAATCACAGTTTTAGAGGGCATCAAAGCTCGAGTCGGGAGCCGCGCGAAAGTGCTCTACAGCGAAGGCTGCAAGATTACGATAGGCGGCTCATGGAACCAGGACGAGGTTGTGCCCAGCAATCCGGAGGAGGACCGGAAGCAGATTGCCGAGGCCGTCGAGGTGGCCAAGCAAGCAGACGTCATAATCCTCGCCATTGGCGGCAACGAACAAACGTCGCGGGAAGCCTGGGGCTTGAACCACATGGGAGACCGCGCCAGTCTCGATCTGATCGGCCGGCAGGACGAACTGGTCAAAGCCATGCTGGCCACGGGCAAACCAGTCGTCGTGTTTCTCTACAACGGACGCCCTCTTTCGATTAACTATCTGGAGCAGAATGTGCCGGTCATTTTTGAGTGCTGGTATTTGGGACAGGAGAACGGTCACGCCGTCGCCGAAGTGCTCTTTGGAGATGTAAGTCCGAGCGGCAAGTTGCCCATCACATTTCCCCGCTCGGCGGGACACCTGCCGGTGTTCTACAACTACAAGCCATCCGCCCGCCGGGGATATCTTTTCGATGACGTAACGCTGCTCTACTCGTTTGGATATGGCCTGAGTTATACGACGTTCGCAATAAAGAATGTTCGGCTGGAGAAGGAAAAGATTCGGGCTGGTGGTTCGACCCGCGTTTTGGCTGACGTTACCAACACAGGCAAGCGCGAGGGCGCAGAAGTTGTGCAGATGTATATTCGCGACGTGGTCAGCTCGGCCACGCGTCCGGTCAAGGAACTGAAGGGCTTTCAGAAAGTGGCGCTTCGTCCGAGTGAGAAGAAGACCGTGGCATTTGAGATCACTCCGGAATTGCTCGCCTTCTACAACGTGAACATGAAATATGAGGTTGAACCGGGTGATTTCACGATCATGATCGGCAATTCATCGCGCGACCAGGACCTGACGAAGATCACTCTTGCCGTAACGAAGTAAGCCCACTGCAGGGCTCATTACGAGGCTCTTATGATTCAGAAACTTTCCGTTGGTGAAAAGACTGGCTACGCTCTCGGTGACTTGGCCGCCAACTTTGTCTTTCAAGCCATGCTGGCTCTTCAACTGGATTTTTATACTCACACATTTGGTCTGACCGCCGCACAGGCTGGAACTCTCTTTCTCGTCGTTGGGTTGGGAGTTGCGTTTTTGAATCCGGTGATGGGCATGATTGCGGATCGGACTACGACCCGGTGGGGCAAATTCCGTCCCTGGCTGCTTTGGACGTCGGTGCCGTTCGGCATCATCAGCGTCCTGACATTCACCACGCCACAGTTCAGCCCGGGGGCCAAGATCCTCTATGCCTGGATCACGTACATTCTCCTGCGTGTGATTTACACGGTGAACAATGTGCCGTACGCTTCGCTGACGGCGGTGATGACACAGGACTCCGACGAGCGCACCAGCATCTCATCCTATCGCCAGATCGCGGCCAACAGCGCCGGGTTCATCGTGCAGAGCCTCGCCGTCCTCATGGTCGCATTCTTCGGGCGCGGTAATGATGCTCGCGGCTACCAGTTCACCATGGGGCTTCTTTCAGTCCTGAGCGTGATCTTCTTCATCATCTCGTTCTTCGTGACCAAGGAGCGCATCCAGCCCGATCCGCTGCAGAAGACTTCGCTTGGGCAGGACCTCTCGGACCTGTTCAGCAACCGGGCTTGGGTCGCTCTGTTTTTGGTGACTTTATTTTACTTCGCCGCAATTCTGGTCCGCGGCAATGTCATGCTGCCCTACTTCAGATTTGTTGCAGGGAATGTAAGCCTTTTCGCCTGGTTCAACGGCTTCGGACTGGCTGCGTTGCTTCTGGGCGTGTCTTTGTCGACTGTGGTTTCGGTCCGGGTTGGCAAACGTGAGCTGTTTATTGCCAGCATGATTCTGGCCGGTATTTTCAGCATGGCGCTGTATGTGATCTCGCCGCACGCCACCTATGTCATCATCGCGACAGAAGTGCTTCGCCAGTTTTCGTTTGGGCTGTCGGGCCCGATCCTGTGGGCGATGATGGGCGATGTCGCAGATTACGGCGAATGGAAGAACGCTCGGCGCGCCACCGGTGCCGTGACTGGCGGCATTGTCTTCGCGTTATGGGCGGGACTGGCCTTGGGTGGCGCCATCGCCGGATGGCTGCTGTCGGCCTATGGACTGGTATCCAAAGCCGACGTCCAATCGGTGCACACGCAGACAGGCATCCTGCTGACCGCGAGCATTTACGCAGGCCTGTTTTTCCTGGCCGCCGCGGCGTGCCTGTTCTTTTATCCGCTGACACGAGAGAAGAACCAGTCGATAGCCAACGAGCTTGCCGAGCGGCGCAAAAAGGCGCCGGCCGGGCCAACGGCACAGAAGTAACTAACAGCGAGGAGACTCAATGCGCGCAACCGTTTTCGCGATCATCGTGCTGGCATTCGGCTTTCAGACAGAAGCAAACGCGCAGCAGCAACCTACTCTAAAAGAGGCCTACAAGGGTTGTTTCCTGGTCGGAGCAGCGCTGAATCCGTCACAGTTTTCGGGGCGGGACCCAGCGGAAGACGCGCTTATCAAAGCCCAGTTCAATACCATTAGTCCCGAGAATGTTTTGAAGTGGGAGATCGTTCATCCTCGGCTCGACACCTACGATTTTTCTTTGGCAGACAAGTATGTGGAATTTGGCCAGCAGAACCACATGTTCATCATCGGCCACAATCTGGTGTGGCATTCGCAAGTGCCGAAGTGGGTGTTCGAAGACGAAAAAGGCGCTCCCGTTACCCGCGATGTTTTGCTGGCGCGAATGCGCGACCACATCAGTAAAGTCGTCGGAAGATACAAGGGCCGCATCTCCGGATGGGACGTCGTGAATGAGGCTTTGAACGATGATGGAACTCTGCGCCCGTCTGCCTGGAAGAAAATCATTGGCGACGATTACATCGAGATAGCGTTTCGCTATGCCCACGAGGCCGATCCTCAAGCCGAACTCTATTACAACGACTACTCGCTCGAAAACGAGGCCAAACGCAAGGGTGCTCTTGAACTCGTCAAGAGGTTAAAAGCCAAGGGCATCGCTATTATCGGAGTCGGTACACAAGGACACTTCAGCCTCGATTCGCCGACGACGAATCAGGTCGACAGCACGATCGTTGAGTTCGGCAAGTTAGGTGTGAAGGTCATGATCACGGAACTCGATGTGGATGTGCTGCCCTGGCCCGCTGGAGGTCCGACCGCAGATGTCTCGCTGAACATGGCATCCGATCCCAAGCTCAATCCCTATGCAAGTGGCTTGCCCGATGCCGTTCAGCAGCAATTGTCGAAGCGTTACGCGGACCTGTTCGTCACCTTTGCAAAGCATTGCGGACTCGTAAGCCGGGTGACGTTCTGGGGCGTTACCGACAAGGAGTCGTGGAAGAACAATTGGCCGGTGAGGGGCCGAACCGACTACCCGTTACTGTTCAACCGCGATGCTCAACCGAAGCCAGCGTTCGGCGCGGTGATCCAAGCGGCGCCAAAGAGCGCGTCGTAAGGCATGCGATTGGTTTGCCCCAGATCAGGTCTCGAACCGAACCGCGAGTTCGATTGGGGGATGCATCAGGATATGCAATTTAACCTCTGTGCTGAATATAATGGCGCATTCTCTTCAAAATTAAAACTCATTAGCAGGAGTTGACGGTCTATATGGCATACTTCCGCGCTCGTGCACTCTGCAGCTATTTCGTCCTTCTTGCCGCCTTCGTGTTCCTGCCCTTTGCCGCCCACGCGCAGCAGCAACCCGCCGCGCAGGCTTTTCCGTATATGAACTCGGCGCTGCCCTTGGAGCAGCGCCTGGACGATCTCATCGGTCGCATGACGTTAGAAGAGAAGGTTTCGCAAATGCGCGACCATGCGGCTGCGATCCCGCGGCTGGGTGTTCCCAAGTACGACTGGTGGAACGAAGGTCTGCACGGCGTTGCATTTGCTGGCTACGCGACAAATTTTCCGCAGGTGATCGGAATGGCCGCCACTTGGGACACCGACCTTGTTCACACCATGGGCGCGACAATCTCCACCGAGGCACGTGCCAAGTACAACCAGGCCATCCGGGATGACCAGCATGAAATGTTCTTCGGTCTTACCTTTTGGGCGCCCAACATTAACATTTTTCGCGATCCGCGCTGGGGGCGCGGCCAGGAGACCTACGGAGAAGATCCTTTTCTAACGGGCCGAATGGGCGTGGCGTTTGTCACCGGCATGCAGGGGGAAGACCCTAAATATTTCAGGGTAGTCTCGACTCCCAAACACTATGCGGTGCACAGCGGGCCCGAGCCTCTGCGCCATGGATTTAATGTTGCTGTCTCGCCGCATGACCTTGAGGATACCTACCTGCCTGCCTTCCGAGCCACAATGACGGAAGCGCATGCGCAATCTGTGATGTGTGCCTACAACGCAGTTGATGGCGCGCCTGCCTGCGCCAATACCATGCTGCTACGCGATCACTTGCGCGATGCCTGGAAGTTCGACGGCTATGTGGTTAGCGATTGTGCTGCCATTGCGGATGTGAACACCGGCCATCACTACGCACCCGATATGGCCCACGCCGCCGCGACTGCACTGAAGGCAGGAACCGATCTCGAGTGCGGGTTCAGAGAAGGGCAGGCGTATCTTGCCCTCGTCGATGCGGTGCATCAGAATTTGATCACCGAAGGCGATGTCGACCAAGCTTTGCATCGCCTGTTCCGTGCGCGATTCCAACTCGGCATGTTTGATCCGCCGTCCAGCTATGCGTACGGCAGTATTCCCATGAGCGAGGTCAACTCGCCCGAGCATCGGCAGCTTTCGCTGCGAGCGGCGCGGGAGTCGATCGTGCTGCTGAAGAATCAAGACCAGACGCTGCCGCTGAAACCCGGGATCGCTCGCATCGCGGTCGTCGGTCCAACCGCAGAGCTGGTACAGTCTCTGCAAGGAAACTACAACGGTCCGCCACCCGCACCCGTCTATCCGCTGGATGGAATCGAAAAGCGGTTCTCCTCGGCGCACATCAGCTATGCGCAAGGCTCAACCATGGTTGAACATTTCGCTATTCCGATTGAGCACACGGCGCTCCATCCCACCAGCGGTTCCGGTAATGGCCTCACCGGCGAGTACTTCAGCTCCAAAGATTTGAGCGGACAGCCTGTGCTCACGCGTACGGACCGGAATGTGAATTTCAACTGGGACAAGGTTGTTCCTGTGGATGGACTGCAGCGCAATAACTACTCCGTGCGCTGGAGCGGCACCTTTGTTCCGCCAGCCGCTGGAGATTACAAGATTGGTGTCCGGGTGAATTACTGTTACGCCTGCGAAAATGCTGAAGGATTCCGGCTCTACCTGGATGAGAAAGTATTGGTCGAGAGCGACAGCACAAAGACCGCTGAGCGCGGCGCGGTTATCGAATCTGCCGTGCATTTCAGTGATACACAGCCGCATCCCATCCGTCTGGAGTACTTCCACCATACCGGGAGCGCCGGCATTGATCTCACTTGGCAGGCGCCAGCGGCTGTTCTGCGCGACGAGGCCGTTGCAGCGGCGAAGCAGTCGGATGTGACCATCGCGATGGTTGGACTTTCTCCTTCCCTCGAAGGTGAGGAGATGCCTGTTAAGCTGGCCGGTTTCAGCGGCGGCGATCGTACCGCCATCGATTTGCCGGCTGCGCAAGAAGATCTGCTGAAGGCGCTCGGCGCCACTGGCAAGCCGTTGATTGTCGTCCTCGAAAACGGCAGCGCGTTGGCCGTCAACTGGGCGCAGCAGCACGCCAATGCCATTCTCGAAGCCTGGTATCCGGGCGAAGAAGGCGGCACCGCCATCGCCCAGACTCTGGCCGGTGACAGCAACCCTTCGGGACGCCTTCCGCTGACGTTCTATTCGTCGCTCAGTCAGGTTCCGGCATTTGAGCAGTACTCCATGAAGGGCCGTACTTATCGCTATTTTTCCGACAAGCCGCTGTACGGATTTGGCTTCGGGCTCAGCTACACGAGATTTACCTACAGCAATTTAAGAATTGCGTCGTCCGAGGTGAAAGCCGGGGATCCGGTCACCGTAGAAGGCGATGTGAGAAACACGGGCACGGTTGCGGGTGACGAGGTCGTCGAACTTTATCTCACGCAGCCCAAGGCTTACGAGACTCCACTCCGCTTACTGGCTGGCTTCCAGCGCGTGCACGTGGCTGCGGGCGAGTCGGCTCACGTCAGCCTTACCATCGATCCGCGCTCCTTGGGTCAAGTGGATGCCAACGGCAATCGGGTGATTGTCCCTGGCGCATACACCGTTTCTTTGGGTGGTGCCCAGCCCCAGGAAACTGCGTCTGCGCTTGTCGGCAAATTCAACATCAACGGTAAAGCAGAACTTTCCAAATAGGTGGGTGATCGATGCGAAGCTTCACTGACCCGCCCACCGAACCCGCAATGACCACGAAGAACCAGTGTTCCAGTTTGGTCTTGCCCGCGCCTTGGGGACGGTGGCCTGAAACAGTGGGAAAGAAGATTAGGAAAGCTGCAGATTCGTGTACCGCCGAAAGCGGCAACAGAGTCCCCCAATGCCACTAGCAGACGCTAACAAGCCATACGAGAAGAAACCCGGAGAGGTCGGCGGAGAACCCGCCTGTGCGGAATACTATCGTGCGAAATTAAAATGCGTCCGTAAGTGATTGATAATAGGCGAGATAGTGGTGGAGGCGGCGGGATTCGAACTATCTAGCGTGTTGACAGCACGTAAGTTATTGATTTTAGGAACTGCCACAACGTCTAAAAAGGCCTCATTGTCCGATCCATTGTACGTTTATTGTACGGAAAGGCCTTTCGTTCTGAAGTCCAACAGATACCACACAGCGGCCAAAGTATCGCATAGATTCTGACACATCCACTAGTCGCAGGTGCTGGTCAACCTCTGAGGGGCGCGTCACTCACTGAGAATCGCGAGTATCTTTCGTCAGTCACGGTCCTTCTTCGTGCCAATTCTGCTGACCATGGCCGCAAAACGAGGGTTCTGACGCACTGGATCGAAGGCCGGATCCACTCGCAACCAGTTGGCCTGAAAGTCTCCTGGCGCAGTGTGCTCAAGCCATTTCAAGGCCTCTTCGGAATTACCCAAAGCGGCGTACGTGGCGGCAATTCCAGTACCAGCTCCGCGAAGGCTTCTCTGCATGGTTTCCAGTTGTCCTAGCATCGTTTTCGCTTCCCGTAAATTCCCGGACAGAGCGTATGCCCGAGCTAGCGCGCACAGATACGGCGTGCTGCCGCCGGAGAGTTTTTCGGCAGTTTGCAGTTCCTGAATGGCGTCTGGGTATTTTTTCTGCTCGATGTATGTCCAGCCGATGACGGCGTGCGCCGCGATAGAGTTCGAGTTCAACTGCAGCGCGACCTTGGCCTGCTGGATCGCTTGTTCATAGTCGCGGGCGAAGTAGTACATATACGCTAACCCGGCGTGCACTGCCGCCGACAGTGGGTCTAGCTTCTCCGCGTAGCGCATCTGATTCAAGGACTCGTCCATGCGACCGGTGGCTGCCAAATAGAATGCATACCAGTGATGAGCGGGAACATAGTTGTCATCTAATTCCAGTGCGCGCCGGAACTCCTTTTCGGCGGTGGGCCAGTCCTCCTGCGAAAGAAACTCGGTGTAGGCCAGGGCAGCGTGTGCCGCCCCAAGGGAGCTATCCAGTTGCAAGGCTTTGCTGCTTGCAATCTTGGCTTGGCTCCAGCTCTCCAGAGTGGGATCAAAACCGTAATAGGCGGTCAGGTTGTAGGCATCGGCCAGACCTGCGTAAGCAACCGCATAGTCAGGTTGTTTCGCCACAGCCTGTTGGAAATAAACGACGCTCTGTTGCAGGCTTTCGCGCGAGCGCTGGTTGAAGGCGTAGCGTCCTTTCAGGTACAGCCCATGCGCCTCCGGATCCACTGGGCGGCCATTTGCTGGACGATTGACCGTGACCGTGGGCAGCAATTGTCTTTGGATCTGCTCCGCGATGTCGGAAGTCACTTCGCTTTCCAAAGGCAGCAATTGGCGCATGTCGCGGTCATAGTTCTCCGCCCAGAGGTGGGTTTGATCCGCGGTCCGCACCAGCTGGGACGTAATCCGCACGCGCCCGCCTTCATGGCGGATGCTGTTTTCCAGCACGTAGTCGGCTCCTAGGTCCTCTCCGATCTGGCGCGCGCTCTTCTTCGTGCGCTCATACTGCATGGCCGAGGTTCGCGCGATCACTTTCAGATGTTCGGGACTGATCTCCGTCACCCGCGCCACCATCTCTTCGGTCAGGCCGTCAACGAGGAAAGCTTGAGGGGCGCTGCTCAGGTCGTCAAAGGGAAGTACAGCCAGCACAATCGGACGCTGCGCAAGTTGTGGTTTGGGTCGCACGAGCCGCGAATAGACTGCCACCCCGATCAGCAAGAGCGCCGCGCTGCCGATCGCGATGGGAATCTTCGCGGATCGCCCGGGGGCGGGAACGCAGATGCTGGTCACCGGCGCGGCGTCTATTAAAGGAGCAATAAAGCGGTATCCGCGTTTGGGCAGGGTTTCGACAAAGCTGGGTTGATCGGCGTCGTCCCCCAACGCCGAGCGGATCTGCCGAATCGCAAAGTTCAGACCGTGCTCGAAGTCGACAAACGTCTCCGAGCCCCAGACCTGCGCGGTCAGTTCGTCGCGGGTCATCACCTGCCCTGCGCGGCTGACCAGCAAGACCAGCACCTTCGCCGGCTGCGGCTGGAGTTTCACCGGCGCGCCGTTCTGGCGCAGCTCTCCGCTCCGCAGATTCAGCTCAAAGCTCTCAAAGCGAGCGACGGCATCCGAATTTGAAGAAATAGCCAAAGTGGCGGTCTAAGAGGTCAAACCAGCAGAGCCAAGAGTATAGCCCAAACCAGCGTCAAACCCGCACCAATGTTGGCGTTTCCGCCCTCACCAGCAACTTACCAGAAACTCAGCCGCGCTCAATTGATCCTTTTAGCGACATCCCCCCATATATGAAGACGACGAGCGCCAATCAGCCCCATGGCCATTGTGACGCTCTTAGGTACCGACGCTAGTCGGGGGGACTGGCGTTGCTACCCACGCAAAATCTTGCAACTCCCTTACTTGCCCCAAGAAAACTGATGGAGGCGGTTATGTTCACCAATCGGTCTGGCAACTTCTCTGGTATCAAGGTTCGAGTCTTGATGGGTTTGGCGTTCGGATGTGCCGCTTTAACCATGGCGAAGGTCCAGTCCCAAGCTCAATCCACAGCAGTGGTAGCCAGCGCGGTGCCTCGGGTAGTGAACTTCAACGGCGTCCTTACTCAATCCGCTGGAAAACCGTCCGCCGCCACGATAGGCGTCACCTTCCTTCTATATAAAGAGCAGACGGGTGGCGCGCCCCTGTGGCTGGAAACTCAGAACGTCCGTCCTGACCGAACGGGGCACTACGCGGTCATGCTCGGCTCAACCACTGACCTGCCCTCTGACATTTTTGCCTCCGGCGAGGCCCGATGGCTTGCCGTGCAGCCGGAAGGAGAGAGTGAACAAGCGCGCGTCTCGCTGGTGGCGGTGCCTTATGCGTTGAAGGCAGCAGACGCGGAAACCATCGGCGGCCTGCCGCCCTCAGCTTTCGTCCTAGCAGCGCCGAGCGTCGCGCCTTCGTCGACGGCATCCGCTCCCGCAACTCCGAGCGCCACCACGCCCGCCGCTCCACCTCCAGTCAGCGGCACCGGCACCGCCAACTTCGTCCCGCTTTGGCTCGATGGCGCCGGGACTCTCGGTAACTCCGTCCTATTCCAAACCGGCTCCGGCACAACCGCCAAGATTGGCGTTAACACCACCACTCCCGCCACAACTCTCGACGTAAAAGGGGGAGAAACCGTCCGCGGCATTCTCTCGCTCCCCGCCACCGGAGTCGCCACCGCCACTGCCGGCAAGAACTCGCAACCGGCGAGCATGATCGCGTCAGCCTTCAACAGCGGCACCTCGACCGCGGTCAACGAAACCTTCCGCTGGCAGGCCGAGCCCACCGGCAATAACACAGCCACCACCGGCGGCTCGATGAATCTTTTATTTGGCCAAGGCTCGGCTGCGCCAGCCGAAACCGGGTTCAACATTGCGAGTAACGGCCTGATTCACTTTGCACCGGGCCAGACCTTCCCTGGAACCGGCGCCATCACCGGTGTCACTGCCGGCACAGACCTGACAGGTGGAGGCTCCTCCGGCAACGTCACTCTGAATCTCGACACCACCAAAGTCCCACAGTTAACCGGCGACAACTTATTCACGGGAAATCAGACCTTCACCGGAATCCTCAAGGGCATCACGGCAAATTTCACTTCCTCCGACCCGAATGTGTCCGCGCAGATTGCGGTTAGCGGTATTGGACTATTTGGGGCGAACAACACCCCGGGTATAGCTGTCGGAGCAGGTGTGGAAGGAACCGCGGCCGGAAGCCTCAGCTCTGGCGTTATGGGCATTCAGACAGGGGGTGGGATCGGGGTCTTGGGTACGGCCAATACTAGTCTAGGTGGAATAGGAGTGGAAGGATCCGCCACAACCGGTACCGCCATATTGGGCGTAGCGACAGATGGCAGCGCAGCAAGTTTTGAAAACCTGTCGGAAGTCCAACCTGTGGCAGTGATTCAAAACGACACTTCGAATGGTCCCCTGATGTCGGTGATCAGCGGATCTAATCCCCCAGTTGACGTTTTGAAGGTTAATCCCACACAGGTGACTCTCGGCGGCATCGCCAGCCCAGCAGTCAAACTTGGTGTAGGCACCCAGACCCCTGCCGCTCTGCTTGACGTGGTCGCTGGTACCGCCGGAACGCACGATCCCATCGCGCAATTCGGCAGCACGGGAACGGCCGACCAGAACGCCATCAAAACCTACAACGGTACCGGCAATACCGAAGTATTTATTGTAGGCAAAGCCAGCGGATTCGTCCCCGGTACAGCTGCCGGCGACGGGGGTCTGCGCGTCAATCCCGGACAAAAGATCTTCTTCGGCGACTCCAGTCTTGCGCGCATGTCGATCGACGCCCGCGGCAACGTCAAAGTCACCGGTAACTTGAGCAAGGGCGGAGGCTCCTTCAAAATCGACCACCCCCTCGACCCGCTAAACAAATACCTCTACCACTCGTTCGTCGAGTCGCCCGACATGATGAACGTCTACAACGGCAACATCGTCACCGACAAGAAAGGCCAGGCCGTCGTGACGCTTCCGGACTATTTCGAAGCCCTGAACCGCGACTTCCGCTACCAGCTCACGGTGATCGGCCAGTTCGCACAGGCCATCGTCGCCCGGAAGATCGCCCACAACCGCTTCGTCATCAAGACAAATAGGCCATCCGTGGAAGTCTCATGGCAGATCACCGGTATCCGCCAGGACCCGTACGCGAACGTACATCGCATCCCCGTCGAAGAAGAAAAGCCAGGTGCGGAGCGCGGAAGCTATCTGCATCCCGACGCGTACCCGGTGAAGGACAAAAATGTCCGCACCGTCGCGGAGGTCCCCGCGCAGTAGTGCGCGATCCAAACAACGTTTACGGCGCGGCTGAATGCCGCGCCGTTTCAAAACCAAACCGCAACTCGAGTCCCAGGAGATTCCCGTGAACCGTCGCCTAAAAGATTTGAAGTTTCTATCTTGTGCAACCTTGAGCCGAATGATTGTTCTGGTGGCGGTCGCCTACCTATGCTTCACGGGCGGCGCGATGGCGCAATCGCTCACAACTACGATCAAGTATGGGCCGCAAGATCTGGAAACTTTCCCGACGCCCTTGGTCGATGCTGCGGCAAACAAGATCTACTTGCCCGTGAATAACGCGCTGGTGATTGTGGATGGCCAGACGAATGCTGTGACGACCCTCACCACCCCAGGCAGCTATGGATCGGGCGCGACAATCAATGCGCTAACCAACAAGTTTTACTTTACCGGGCCGGATCTGCTGGTCGTAGACGGAAAGACGAACACCATGACCAACGTTCCGATCACGAATCCTAGCTCGCTTGCGGTGGATCCTTCGCTGAACGTGGTTTATACCGCGGATGGCACCTTCGTGAGGTCGTCGGCTACGCTCCACGTAGTCGACGGAGTAACGAATCTGTTGAAAGACTTCCCTCTTCCCGCCGGTGCTGCGGAGCTGGTGGTTAATCCCGTGACGCACAAGCTCTACATTCCGCATTGCGATGGCACTGATCCTGGAGAAGACAGTCATTACAGTGTGTACTCGGCGGGCTCGGAAACGCCGGTGACGTTCACGATTCAGGGGCATCAATGCAATTTTCGCGCGGCGGTGAACGTGGCGACGAATCGCATTTATTTTTTGAACGGGGACGATACGTACACGATCCAGGTGATCAATGGAGATAGCGACAACGTGATCGCGCAAGTTGATTTGCCTTCGAGTGCGCGCCGAATCGTGGCCAATCCAGTCACCAACAAGATCTACGTGCTGTGCGATGGGGGCAACCTGGTGGTTCTCGACGGAGCCACAAATCAATCCTCGATCATACACACCGACCCCGACAGTATCGGCCAATCACTGGCAATCAATCTGAGCACGAACCAGATCTATATGACGGCTTCGAACGGATTTAATGTCGTTGACGGAGATACGCAAGGCGTGACGTTCCTTCCGATCACAGGAGGGACGCGAGAAGTGGCGGTCGATCCTATTACGAATAAGGCATACGTCACGCAAGGCGCTTCGAATTTGTTCGTGATCGACGGAGCTTTCAACAAGCCCACGCGCATTGCGGCGGGAGTTTCACCGTTGGCGGCGGCGACAAACCCGGTCACCGGCAAAGCGTACGTGGCCAATTCCGGGGATGGGACGGTAACCGAAATTGATGGCACGACGGGAGCGACGCTGAATATTCCGGTTGGAACGACGCCAGTGGCAGTGGCGGTTGATTCCGCGACCAACCAGATCTATGTGGCGAATAAGGACAGCAACAACGTAACGGTGATTGACGGCGCGACGCATGGCACGTCCGTTGTGGCGGCTGGGACTACACCGGTGGCAGTAGGAGTGAATTCCGCGACCAACCAGATTTATGTGGTGAACAAGGGGAGCGCCAATGTTTCCGTGATCGACGGCGCCACCAACAGCACTGCCACGGTCACCGTGGCAAACCAGCCGATTGCCGTCGCGGTGAACCCAGCGAACAACAAGATTTACGTGGTGAGTGAAGACCTTACCGATGTGACGGTGATCGACGGCTCTAACAATTCCACGCAGAATGTCTCCGTTGATGTGCCCTCCACCGCAATTGCCGTCAATCCAGGCACGAATCAGGTCTACGTTGCCGATAACAATGACGCAGTCCGAGTGATCGACGGAGCTACGAATCAGACAACGGTCGTCGAAGTCGGCCGGGGGCCCGTGGCGATTGCGGTGAATCCGGTGACGAACAAAATCTATGTCGCGAATTCCATTGAAAATACGGTTTCGGTGATTGACGGCGCGACGAATGCCGTGGCGAGCGTGCCAACGGGATTGGGCCCAACGGCGATTGCCGTGAATCCTTCGTCGAACAAGATTTATGTCGTGGACGGCGAGAACAACGCCACGGTGATCGACGGCGATACGAATACGACATCGAAGGTCGCGGTCGGCTCGGCGCCGGAGGCGATGGCAGCGGATCCGACGCTGAACAAGATCTACGTCGCGAATTCCGGCAGCGCGGATGTTACGGTGATCGCCGAACGTCAAAACAAGGCGATTCCGTTGACGACTACAATTGCTCCGACATCGTTTACAGGGCGGACGTCGGCAGTCAGCAATCCTGCGTTTTCGTTCACGCTTAACAGCGCCTTCTTGCCGTCTGCTCCTCCACCACTCGACGCTTTCTTCCAAGTTGACACCTGGCATGGCGCCTGGACGCAGGCTGCTTCGTCGGCGGGAGCGTTCACCGGGCAAGTGCCTTCGCTGAGCATTGGAGATCACATTCTCTACGCGTATGCCGGCGATGGACAGGATTCGACGATGGTGGCGCGGCAGCAAATCAATGTCGGAGCGATCGCGTCGTACCCGTTTACCATCGTGGACGTGACCTCCGTGCAGCCACAGATTATTTTGAACGTGCCGAATGCCACGGTAACGGTCACACGCGGCGGCTCGGCTACCTACACGCTGGAAGTGAGCGCCCAGGAGACATTGCCTACGGCAGTCACGTTTAGCTGTGGCAACCTGCCCGCGGACACGGCCTGCACGTTTAACCCTGCCTCTGTAAACGCGACCAGCACTCCCACAAGCGTGACTCTGACGATCACAACCGCCGCGCGCGTTTTCGCCACGAATGCACCGACACGTCTCCCCACGCCGAGTCTGCTGTTTGCCGTGGGGTTGCTCTTTCCCACACTGGTAGTGTGCGTCTCCACACGGAAGCGGCGATGGCCGGCAGACGTCCGATGGAAACACGGGGCGTCAATCGGCGTGATGACTCTGCTCTTGCTGTTTCTGGCGGCTTGCGGCAGCGACACGAAAACTCCCACCGGCGGAACACCGACCGGAACTTTCACAGTCACTGTCACCAGCGCTGCGGGCTCCGTTCAGGCCACGACGGCGCTTACGCTAAACGTCCAATAGCCGGCTGCTGGTTGCAGGAGCGCAATCCTGTTTGCATCAAGCTGCGCGAGATGAAAGCAATCCGGCGCACCACCGCATTTCCGCGCCGCTATCGAAGGGGGATTCGTGATCGGTCGTCTGAAGAATGCCATCGTTATGACTCATCCTGTGAAAAGCCTGACGCTACCGCTGGGTTTAGTTTTGGCGCTTTTCAGTTTGCCTTCTTTCTGCCAAACGAATCCGCCCGCAAACTTGAGCCGCAGAGGGTATACAACTACCAGCTTGGGCTCGAAGTCAGCGATTTCGCAAGCAGTGTCTCGCTCTTCGACGCCTGCCATTCCGGTGGATGCGCTGCCACAGATCTCGGCCACGCTGGGCGCTGACAGTCCGCTATAACCGCACGGAATAGCATCCTGTCGAAAAGTTATTGGACACTGGGAATTGACCGGCCTTATGGTGGGCGAATAGCCGGCGATTTGAATTCGCAGCTGCGACATCAGAAAGCCGGAGTGCTTAATAGGCTCTTGCGCGAGGTGTAAAGTAGCTGATTATGTATTCCTTGTACACAATTGAAAAACAAAGAGATGCTGGTGGAGGCGGCGGGAGTCGAACCCGCGTCCGAAAATGTTACTGGTCAAGAGACTACATGCTTATTCGCGTTCATGCCCTCGGCATTACCCGAGGACGTTCGCGGCCTCCGCTCAGAACGGACAAGAAACGGGTGCCGCTAGCCTGAGGTCTTAGCCTCTCTCCCCAGACGTAGAAGAGAAGAGCAGCCCGCTGTGTGACGTCCTGACCGCAACCCACGGGCGAAGCCGCGGAGGACGGCAACTTAATTAATTAAGCTGCGTATGCCATCTGTTGATTGGCAATTATCATTTTGCCCACGATTACGGGTGTGTGCACCCCGGCATGCCTCTTGGCCGCAAGCATCTCCGTCGAAGCCGTGACGCCCCCACTGGTGGGATGGCCATACTCAAAGAGCTACTTCCAATCTAGGTGCGCAGACATCGGAAGTCAAACCTGATCTACTTACGAAAGATTAGATGCGGAAGCGTAGTGGCTGGATGCGTAAACGCCTCGAGCGCCTCGAAGCCTACGATTTGGCTCCTAGCCGTTCGAGGGCAGAGCGGCAGCCTGGTCGAGTTTAGCTTCCAGCTTCGTCTTCACTTCGGGCCACTCGTGATCCAGAATGCTGAAGTACACGCTGTCGCGGATTCTGCCGGTCCACGTGATCACATGCCGGCGCAGTGTGCCCTCTTCCTTCGCCCCGATACGCAGAATTGCATTACGGGATTTTTCGTTCAGCGCGTCAGTTTTCAGTTCGACGCGAACGCAGCCCCAAGCTTCAAACGCGTGCCGCAGCATCAGGTATTTGGCTTCGGTGTTGACTGCGGTGCGCTGCCACGCGGGCGCAATCCATGTGGACCCGATCTCGACCCTTCGGTTGACCCGGTCGATATTCATGAACCGGGTGCTGCCGATGGCGCGGCCGGAACTCCGTTCCACCGTCGCAAACACCACCGACTCGCCGCGCTGCTGCTCGTCAAACGCCTTGTTGATCAACCGCTGGAAGTCCTCAGGCGTTTTCATGGAGTAGGGAATCCAGCGGAAGATGCCTTCCAGATCGTTCTTCGCGACCTCCCAGAAGAGGTCCGCGTGCTCGGGGCGAATCGGTTCGAGGCGGACGACCGAGCCTTCCAGCGTCACGGGAAGAACAATGTTCATCGGAGACTCGGCCAGACTCATGCTTTCCTTTCTCGACGCACATGCTCATCATTATCTTGCATCTTGCGGCCTTTTCAGGCATCTCTAGTACGACGCGGTTTGTGCCCCTTCTGTTCCGCCGGGGCTGTGTTCGACAATGATTCGCGGTGTTGAACTGAGATGATCTCATACGTCCAACCAGTGGCCATGCGACGGGTAATCCAACGATGTCAGGAGCGTTGTCAGTGAAGGCGCACTGTCTTCCGTTCTCCCAGATTCCGCACACGACCCATCTGTTCACCGACTTCCTGGCGTACTCTCCTAGGATCCAGCCGTTCTATCCGAGGCCACCCCATTTCGGGGAGTGGTTGAAAGAAGAAGCCGCAAAAATTTCTTACGATTCCTCCCGCCGCGAGCGTGTTACCGCGATCCTTGAGCGACAGAACCGATCGTGGGACGCCTCCCCGAAAACGCTGGCCAATCTCGAACGCCTGCGCAAGGGGGCGGCCACGGTCGTCACCGGACAACAGGTCGCGCTTTTCGGCGGCCCGATGTTCGCAATCTACAAGGCTCTGACCGCCGTCAACTTGGCCGAACGAGCCACTGCCGCCGGAGTCGAGGCCGTTCCTGTTTTCTGGCTGGCCACCTCCGACCACGATCTGGCCGAAGTCAACCACGTTTCTATTCCTGGACTAGAGGGCGCGCTGCAGGTGCTCGCAACACCGAGTCATGACATCCCCGGAGCCCCCGTTAGTGCGGTTCGTCTTGGGGACGAGATATTGCCTGTGGTCGAACAAGCGGTGAGTCTGCTCGGAGATTCTGAGGCGGTGCAGTTTCTCCGCGAGTCCTACCGTCCCGGCGAAACTATGGGCTCGGCTTTCGCTCGGCTTTATGCCCGCGTGTTTTCAGAATGGGGCGTGATTCTGCTCGATGCCTCAGACGCCGAACTCCACCGCGTCGCCGAGCCGATCTATCGCGCTGCCATTGAGCGGGCGGACGTACTTGACGGCGCGCTCTTGGCGCGGGGCGAGGCTCTCGATGCGGCAGGCTATCACCAGCAGGTGAAGGTCACATCTTCGTCGGTGTTGCTGTTTGCCATGCAGCAAGGCGCCCGTACGCCAGTTCACATGCAGGGCAGCGGCGGCGCCGCAGAATTCGTGATAGGTAACGATTCTGCGGCAGAGAAGATTTCGCGAGCCGAATTAGTCAGCCGGATCGGCTCGGCTCCGGAACAATTCAGTCCCAATGTGCTCCTGCGGCCGGTTGTGCAGGACTATCTTCTTCCCACACTCGCCTACACCGGGGGCGCTGCCGAGGCCGCGTATTTTTCCCAGGCAGGAGCGGTCTATGAGACCCTGCTCGGCCGGGTGACGCCCATCGTGCCCCGCTTTTCCGCCACCATCGTCGAACCGAAAATGCAGCGTCTGCTCGAGCGTCATGGGATTGACGTACTCGACGTGTTCAGTGGGCCTGAAGCGTTGCGCCAGCAACTAGCCGCGCGCAGCCTTCCCGAGGACTTGCAGTCTGCATTCGATGCCTTAAATGAGTCGCTGACGACGAGCCTTGGCGGGATCCGCGAAAAGCTCGAGAAGCTCGATCGCACGTTAGTAGATGCGGCGCAAACCGCCGCGTCGAAGATGCAGCATCAGTTGGAAAAACTTCATACGCAAGCTGCGCGAGCGGAAGCACAAAAGGGCGAACTGGTTGGCCGCCACGCGAGCACTCTCAGTCAGACCCTCTATCCAAACAAGGGCCTGCAGGAGCGCGGCATTGGCGGCCTCTACTTCCTGGCCCGCTATGGCGGCGAACTCCTTCACCAGCTTTACGACGCCATCCAGCCTGACTGCCACGACCACCAGATCATTGAGCTGTAGAATCTCCGTCCTTATTTCGGCCGATCCAGGAGCGACTGAATCTCTGTCCGCAGTTGAGCGTACGCCGGGTCACTAACGGTGCCGTGTCGTTGCTGAACAATCTGTCCAGCGGAGTCCAGCGTCACCAGATAAGCGTCGTCCGCCTCCTTATAGCTGACCAATTTCTTCAGTTCCGCCTCGCCTTGCAGAACGGGTACAAAGTGATCGCGCATATCAGCTCGTATGCCCTTCTTCATCCCTGCGATCACCATGCCGCGAACGAATCGCGGAACATCTTCCAGCACTGGCAGTTGATAGAGTTCGAATCCCGGCTGCGCGCCAAAGTCTGCGATGATCTTGTCGGCCCACGCCCCCGTCGATTTTTTCGAAGCTTTTGTAAATCCAAAGATTAGGACGGCCACCTTGCCTCGGCAGGCTGCGGGCAATTCCACTTTGCGGCCGGAAAGGGCTTCCCCTTCAATCTTCGGCATCGCTTGAGGCCACTGCGCGAGCGCCGAGGCAGCGAGAGCAACCCCGGCCAGCCATCGGAGAAGTGTTCCAGAACATCTCACCTGAATCATGCTTGCATCCTCATAGCGGCGTCGCCGACGCAGCCATTGCCTACTTGCTTTCGCTAGTCGCCAGATAAGTCCCCAGCCCAATCATGATCGCGCCCGTCACCGTTCTCTGCCGACGGCGAAAAGTCGACGAGGAACGAATGCGCTCACCCAGCGGTCCCGCCATTGCGATCACAATCAAGTCCGCACTCGTGTTCATCACCACCGAGATCGTTCCCAGAGCTACGAACTGCAGAAACACGTGCCCCGCACCGCGATTTACAAACTGCGGAATGAACGAGAGAAAGAACAGGGCAGTCTTGGGATTGAGAACCTCCGTCGCTACGCCCTGCCACAACGGATTTCGTGCCGGCCTGATGTGCTCCGGAGTCGCATCCTCCGTGTGCGACTTGTCTTTTCGTGCGTCAAGAATCATCCGCACGCCCAGAAAGCAGAGGTAAGCCGCTCCTACGTATTTCACTGTGGCGAATGCAACCGCCGACTTAGCCAGAATGATCGATACCCCCAGCGCCGCCGCGAACACGTGCACCATGCCTCCAAGAAACGTGCCGAACGCCGACAGCACGCCTTCGCGCTTTCCGCCCGCCAGACTTCGTGCGAGAACGTACAGCATCCCAGGGCCGGGAGCGATCGCCAGCAGTACGGCCGCCGTCAGGAAGAGGAGGAATCGGGTGGAATCGAACATGATTTGTGCCACACCTCGTCAGTCTAGATCAGCAGACTCGAAATCAGCTAACGCCTGAGCCAGTTCTGCAGGCCCGCCAGCGATTCCACCCGCGCGAACTCCTGCTCGCGGTACGCTCCGGCCACGTCGAACAGAATTGCTTCCATGCCGGCGCTGCGTGCGCCGACATAGTCAACCGAGTACATGTCGCCCACGTAAAGGCTCTCCGCCGCCTCGGCCTTCATCTCGCGCAGCGCCGCTGCAAAGATTGCGGGATGCGGTTTCTCTTGTCCGACAATCCCCGAATCCGTGATGCTCTCAAAGCAATCGGCAATCCCGCAGCGGCGTAAGACGGCGTCAATCTTGCCATCGGCGTTGGAAATCACCCCAATCGCATAGTCTTGCCTGATCCGCTCCAGTGCATCGCGAGTCCCAGGAAGAATCTGGTCCCAGTTTGCTGAATTCTGAGTGTTCTCGACCAGAGCGTCGCGCACGCCGTCGTCGAGGGCCTTGATCTCTCGCAGCAGATATGTGTGGAAAGTCCACCAAAAGCTATGATCGACCTTGCCGTCTATCATGCCCTGATCAAACTCCTGCTTGGTGCGTCGCTCCAGCGCCTGCCAGCGCTCGAGCGTCGGATGGCGGTCCGCCGGCACCGGTGCTAGCATCCGCGCGCGATTGGGAAAGAGCAGGGTATTGCCTACGTCGAAGAAAATGTAGCGGCATTTTGCCATGAATCCATATTAACTAAGGCGGAGGAATCCGGCCCGCTCTTGACCAGAAGGTTGCCCGCGTCTTCCTGAGTCGTGACCAACGCCGGATAAAGATGTAATATCCAGTTTTCGGCCCAAAGCTCTGCCGTCGGCTTCCGGGTCCCGTTCCAGCCAATGGTGCTACCCGCTGCAATGACGCTGATCTCGGGCTTCACCCGGACCACCCGGGCTGCATTGGCCGTCTATCCGGTCGCACGAGCTTATGCTGCCGTATTCTTTGGTGTGGCGGTTACCCTGCTTTATCGCGGGTCGCGGCAGGATGTTTACAACATTCTTTGGGCGGTCGTTTTCGGCTTCGCGACCTTGAACATCCTCAGCCTTGCTGCCAGACGCTTCGAACCGGGCCGTCGCGGCCTGACTTTCGGCGAACTGATGGCCGTCATGGTGGTCATGTTGTCTATCTTTCTGTTGGGATGGGAAATGCTCCACTTGTTCCATATCTTCCCCATCAAGATCAGGCACTGACGAAGGGCCGCGTAAAGTTTTCCACAGTGTTCCTGCAGGAACATTATACGTACAAAGCCATACGTACACCGTGGCGATTCTTGCCCCGGGACCCCCAACCCGTCGTCATGGGCCACCTTTTGCGGTATGATTCGCTCAAATGGCGAAGAAGCCCCCCAATTTCGAAGTAACCTGTCCCTGCTGCAGTGCGATGCTCAAGATCGACACTGAGGCTCGCGCGGTTATCGCCCACACGGCGGCGGTGAAGCCGAAAACCTTCAATGACATGGAAGCCGCGGCGAAAGCCATGCGAGAACAGGACAGCCGCCGCGAATCGATCTTCCAGCAGTCGGTCGAAGCGCAGAGAAACGCTTCCTCCCTTCTGGAGAAGAAGTTCCAGGAGGCCGTCAAGAAGGCAAAAGAAACTCCCGACACCGGCAAGCCGATTCGCGATTTCGATCTCGACTGATTCCTCCGCGCATGCCTTCCTCGCCAATGACCACTCGCCCCCTTCTTCTCGGCCACCGCGGCGCTCGCGCCTTTAAGTCGATCCCTGAAAACACCGTCGCGTCGTTTGACCATGCACTGGCCGACGGTTGCGATGGTTTCGAATTCGACGTGCGGCTCACGGCCGACGGTGAAGCCGTCATCTGTCATGATCCAGGTTCTGGAAGGATGAAGATTGAGCGAACGACGGCGCGGGAATTGCCTACCTTGCCGCGTTTGCGGGATGTTTTGAAGCGCTACCAGGCCAGCGCGTTTCTCGACATTGAAGTCAAAGTCCGGGGTCTGGAGAGAACCATCGTCGATCTATTTCTTCGACATAAGCCGCGCCGCGGCTTCGTCGTCTCGTCGTTTCTGCCCGGAGCCCTGAAAGATCTACATGCCCAGGACACCTCGATTTCGCTCGGCTTGATTTGCGAGACGAAGACTCAACTCCGCATGTGGACCGATCTTCCCGCCGCATATGTGCTTGCCCACCATGAACTGGCCGAGCCAGAGTTGATTCGCAAGGTGAAGGGTGCCGGAAAGAAAGTCATCGTCTGGACGGTCAATGATGCTGCCGACATGCAACGGTTTGCCGAGTGGGGCGTCGACGGTATCATCTCCGACGAAACCAGCCTTCTCTGCCGCACGCTGGGCGCGTAGCGCTATTGCAGCCGCGTGTACTCCACCTTGGCCGCTCTGAGGATGGGGACGTCGGGGTCGGCGTCTTTCCAGAGGGTAAGGAAATCTTTGTAGGCAGCGAGAGCGCGGACGCGGGCCGCATCTGCGTCTGCGCCCTGCGCTGTTCTTGATTGCAAAGCGTTGGCGCGAGCTGCACCCAGACGTGCCAACGCTCCGGTCCAGCAGTTCCCGACGATTCCGCTGTGGTCGAGTATTTTCTGAAATTCGGCGGCGGCGGCGCTGCCTTGCCCGGCCGCCAAATATGCTTCTCCGCGCACATACACCGGATAGAGGCACGACGTGTTGTTGGAGAACGGAATCAACCCTAACTCGAGGGCTGAAGCAGACTGCAGAGCGTTGAGCGCGCCCGACGGATTCTTCTTGTTGAGCGCCCATTGCGCCCGGATCGCCGGCAGCCAGAGGGATTGCATGTGGGTACCGAGAGGGTAGCGTTTCATTAGGTCCTGAGCTAGCGATTCGGAACGCGCCGTATCACCGGTCGCGGCATAAGCAAGCGCCGTGCCGACCACGACTCCCGGACTTGTTGCCGCGAGTTTCAAAGCCTCTGCCGCTGACTGCCGGGCTTCCGCGGCATTGCCGTAGACAGCCTGTTGCAGCGCGAAGTTCGCCAGATCGACGGCACCGCCTTCTTTGTCATCGGCACGCACGGCGGAGTCCACTGCCTGCTGGTTTAACTTCCGTGCCTGGCTCACATGACCTGCGTAGGCCTCAGTATCGGACGCGAGCGAGAGCCCCCAGTTCTCATAATCGGGCTTGGCCCCAAGCCACTGTTGTTCTTTCGCCATCGCCGCCGAGTCTGCTCGGAGAAAGGCGAGTGTGTAGAGCGTTGCGTGGAATTCCGGGGGATCCATTTTTCGGGCCTGCGCGTCGCGAACAATCTGCCGAGTTTCGTCGAAGTGCTGCAAAGCGCTGGTATAGGTGGTGAGATTCTCCAAGAAAACCGGCACATCCGGCCCCAGTCGCACCGCCTGCCGGGTCATCTCCGCACCCGTCTCATAGTTTCCCTGTTGGGCGGATATGAGTCCCAGATTATTGTAGCCTGCGGGTTCCCGCGGGTAGCTTTCGATCTGTTCCTGATAGGTCTTGGCTGCTTTATCCAATTCTCCAGTTACATTGCGATAGTAGGCGGCGGTGATTGACAACTTTTCGCGTTCGCTGGCATGTTCCCGCAGTTCGAACGCCCTGGTGTAGTACTGAATGGCCCGTCCCAGCTGGCTGAGAGCGTTATAGTCGCCGCCCACGATTCTGTAGCCCAGGGCAAAATTCGGATCAAGCTCGATGGCTCGTTGATGGTAAGGCAGGGCTGCGGCGGTACCTTTCTCGTTCGAGGCCTTTTCGCCAAGGCTGAACGCCTTCAACGCTTCGAGGGAAGCCGTCGTGGCTTCTTCGAGCGGCACATCGAACTTCTGCACCGTAGCCAGCGATTCGCCTAGTTCGCCGCGCAGCCGGGACGCCGCCGTGCCCAGTGCGTCCAGCACTTTCTCCTTGGACTCCGCTGTCATCTGCTCCTGCGCCAGCGTGTCTCCGTTCTGGCAGTTCACCGCCTTCAACCCCAGCACATACTCGCTGCCCAGACTGCCAACCGATCCGGCAATGTAGGCCTTACTGCTGGCCCGCTGACAAAGCTCGCGGGCCACCGCCGGAGTGAGTTTCGTGTTCGCTGGAAGGGTCATCTGTTGCAAGGTCTTCGCAACTTCGCTGTCGGAGAGTACGTTCAAAAACGGCGATTGTCGCAGGGAAAGGTTGAGCGCCGTCTTCAGCGTGTCGTCGAAGATTGCATCGCCGGTGCTGTTGGAAAAGTCAGTGATGACGATCGTGTCTTTTTCGGTGAGGCGGTTCGTGGTCAGGCGGGAGCGGAAGTAGAGCGCTCCCGCGATTGCAACCACGGCAACGGTCACAGCGGCCGGAACAAGAATCTTCCACAGTTTCCCGCGCGCCGCAGGAACCCCGGTCGCGTTTCCCGCAGGCGATGAAGACGACACGGCAAAAGCGGGCACGGAACCCGAAGCAGGAGCCGCAACGGACACGGATGAAGGCATTACTTCCTGCGCCGCGGCCACGGTGCCCGAACTCGCAGCTGCTACTCGCCCCGTGTCTGAATCACGTTTTAGACGCTTCAGCTCGGACCCCATGTCAGACGCGTGCTGATAACGGAGCTCCCGGTCCTTCTCCATGGCTCGACTGATGATCCGTTCCAGATCGGGCGGGATGTCAGGGTTCAGTCGCAAAGCAGGCAACGCAGCACGGTTCATGATCCCGTCGAAGATCACCCCGGTACTCTCACCCCGAAACGGAAGCGTGCCCGTCGCCATCTCGTAGAGCACCGCCCCGAAGGAGAACAGATCACTTCGCCCATCCAGTTCTTTCGCACGCACCTGTTCCGGCGACATGTAAGCCACAGTGCCGAGCGTGGAACCGGGGCTGGTCAGGTAATCCTCACTCATCGCGGTTTCCTGGGCCGTGGTTCCGGCTGTGCCGCTCACTCCGCTTCCGGGCGACATCTTCGCGATCCCGAAGTCGAGAATCTTGGCGTGTCCGCGTTTGGTAACGAAGATATTGGCGGGCTTGATGTCGCGATGAACGATCCCTTCCGCGTGGGCGGCATCGAGCGCGTCTGCGATCTCAATTCCTAGCGACAGGATCAACTCGGTTTCCATCGGCCGGCCGCCGATGCGGTTCTTCAGCGTCAGCCCGTCCAGAAACTCCATGACGATGAAGGGCTGCCCGTTTTGCTGGCCGATCTCATGGATGGTGCAGATGTTGGGATGATTCAGCGCAGAGCTGGCCTGAGCCTCGCGCTGGAAGCGGGCCAGCGCTTGGGGATCCTTGGCGACTGCATCGGGCAGGAACTTCAGCGCGACGAATCGGCGAAGAGTAATGTCCTCAGCCTTGTACACCACACCCATACCGCCTCCGCCCAGCTTCTCAACGATGCGGTAGTGCGAGATGGTTTGGCCGATCACTGGCGCGAATCTTACGTAGGCGAGGCAGGTAAGTCAATGAAAGCCTTAGAGTTGGTGGTGTCTCGGCAGGGCTTCGGGCGAGAATTTCGAGACTACTCTCCAACTATCCTGGAGGATGCTTACTGAGGTGGGCTCAGCGTCGTTCTTCTATTGCGCCCCGGCCGCGGCCGCGTTCCCGGAGGACATCGCCGCCTTCGCCTCATTGATGCCAGACTGGATATGCTGTTCCCAGTCGAGATGCGGAATTGGGGACGTCGCTGCTGCCTGGTACAGGGCCAGCGCATCCTGGGGACGGCCCAGGCGTTTCAGGCAGAGTCGCGCCGCGCTGAGTTGCGCCGTCAACGCTTGCCGCTCCGCCGGATAGGCTTGGGCGAGTTGCCGATATTCAGTCAACGCGCGTTCGAAATCCAGCTTCTCTTCCGCGCCCTTGCAGAGCTCGAGCCAGGTTGCCGCCGGCATCTTGCCGCCGCCGGAATCCACAAATTCTGCATAGTCCTGGAACGCCGCTTCGACCTCGTGCGCCTTCAGACGCAGCCCGCACGTCTTGATGGTCGTCTCCAGGTAGGCCTTGGTGTTCGACTGCCGGAAGTAGATCTGCCGTAGCAGGTTCCACGCGTCCAGCGAATTCGGCTTGACCGCCACGTAGTTGGTCAGCAGCGCAACGCCTTGCGTGAGTTGGCCGTGTTCCATCATGTCGTTGGCCTTCTCGATCTCGGCATCGGTGCTCCAGCTAACTTTCTCTTCGATTGCTTTGTTCGTCTTCTGCTCGATTCCGGAACGCTGGATCGCCAACGCCGCCAGCGCGCCAAACAGAAAGCCTCCGACGTGCGCCCAGTGCGCCACGCCGCTCGACGAACCCAACAACGACCCGTAGAAGATCTCCATCAGGAGCCACATGGGCAACAGCCAGTACGCCGCCGCCTTGAAGCGATACACCTTGAACACGAACAGCCATGCCATCTCAATCTTCATCTTCGGGAAGCGCACAAGGAACGCTCCCATCAGCGCCGCCACAGCGCCCGACGCACCGATCGTCGGCGTGATGCTCCCCGGATTCGACCAGGCATAGAACTGCAGCGCGGCCGCTCCCGCAATCAGATAGAACACCGAGTACAACCAGCGTCCCCACACGTCTTCCAGCACAAATCCTGCCAGCCACAGGAACCACATGTTCCCGATGATGTGCATCCACCCGCCGTGCAGAAAGTTGGCGGTCAAATAGCTGATAGCCGTGGGATTCGCGGGCACGAAGGCATACTGCTCGATGATGGACGACTTCGACAGCTTCACAAGCTGGGCATTGAGCGAGTCCATCTCACCTTGAAGCTTCGACGCATCCTCGGTCATTTTGATCTTGGCGTCGTAGGCGTCCATGATGTCGCGGTAGGGATTCTGCGCCTGCTTCCATTGTTCGGGACGGCTCTGCTTGAATCCGTCGACCAGATGTTGCGACTCCGTCTGCATCTTCAACTCGGGATGCAGTGCCGCCAGAATCAGGATGTGAGCCTTCACCTCGCCCAGTTGCGGCGCCTCGTCGTCCATCGCCGACATCGTAAACAGGAAGACCACCACATTGATGGCGATCAATGCGAGCGTGACCACGGGCCAGCGCCGGGTCGTCATATTCTCATGTCGAATGGGAAACATCGAACAACGCCCCTGTTACAACGAGAATCCCAATACACCCGCGCCAGTGTAATTTCGTTCGCGCCCCATTCCCAGATGACGACAGGTCGTGGCCAATCTCTGGTAACCAGTGGTTGTTAGGGGGAATGGATTACAAATTAATCGGCTGCCGCTTCCAGCGCGGATGCCCCGCGCGACGGACGATGCAGGAACGCAGTGCGCTCCGTCTCAAACGATTCCAGATTCGCGCCCAGGGCCTGGTCATCCCAGCCCAGCACGGCGCCAATGCGCAGCGCCGCCTCCCGGCTGCAGGATTCTGACCAGCATGCGCCCAGCGCCACCGGGACCCGGCGTAGCAATACGTCGCCCAGGCTCACGGCAAACTCTCTGCGGTAGGCTTCCACCACTTCGGCCACAATGTGTGACGTATGCGGACAGACGGGTGCCCGCAGTTCGGCGCTCACCAGCGCCATACGGGCGATGTCCATAGCGCGTTCGCCGTGCCACTCCATCATGCCGCGGGCGGTTTCTTCGCTCACCGACCCGGCTCGGGCAATCTCGATGACTTCCTGATCCAGCATGGGATCGAGCGAGCTTCCTGGCCCCATCGCGACCGTTGTCGGTTCCGCGACCGCGATGCCAATCTTGCGTGCACACTCCCGCCCCAGCGAAGCCGCTGTGGTCAGCTTGCCGCCAATGACGGAAATCAACCGCGTGGCACCATCGTCCGTGTGGTCGTGAAGAAGATGGCGTCGTGTTACCGCCGACGGCTTATTCCCCGGAGAGTTCGGCAGCGGACGCACCCCAGCAAATGCATACTTGATGTCATGTACGGACAGTTTTGCCTTCGGAAATAATTGCGTCACCGTGCGGAGCAAGTACTCAATTTCTTCCTGGGAAGGAGCAGTCCGTCCAGGGTCGCCCGTGTCAGGAACCTCGGTTGTGCCCACCAACACCTGCTCATTCCAGGGCAGAACAAAGACCGGACGCCCATCCGCCGCCTCGGTGTATAGTCCGTTACTCGGAGCACCCGAGAACCGCGGCAGCACGATGTGCGATCCGCGAATACCACCGAGCATCGGCTTGCTGGTGCGCACCGAAGAACGCTGGCAAATACGATCGGCCCACGGTCCGGTACAGTTCAGAATCCATCCCGCGTCGACGCGCTCATCTTTTCCCGTGATCCGATCGCGCAGCAGCACGCCCCGAGCCCGGCCATGCGCTACGTCCACGGCCAGCACTTCGCAATGATTGCGCACCACCGCTCCCGCCTCGGCTGCCTCCATTACCCACTCGGCCACCAGGCGCTCGGGAAACTCGCATTGCGCGTCCTCGTAGTTGAGAATCGACCATTGATGGCCCGCGTCCAGCGCACGCTCCACGCGCTTCAGTTCCATCTCGCTCAGGTCGCTGGATTTCTTGCCCGCGATGCGCTGGTAGAGCCAAAGCCCGGCGCGCACTTTCATGGCGCTGCGCTGGCTGCTCTCATTCAGCAGAAAAAGAAAATGTACGGGATGCACCAGATGCGATCGCTCCCGCAAAAGTCGCTCCCGCTCCCGCACCGACTCACGCACCAGATCCAGCTCGCCGTGTTCCAGATAGCGCAGGCCGCCGTGAATGATCCGGGTGGAGCGACTGGTGACGCCCGAGGCAAAATCGTTCTGCTCCACCAACAGTGTGCGCTTTCCCCCGCGCGCACACTCGCGCGCTACGGCGACGCCGTTAATTCCGCCGCCAATCACCACCACGTGGAAGTGCTGCCCTTCCAACGATGCTCGAGGTTTTATCGCTAAAGCCATGTATTTAAGCTAGATATTCGAGTATGTGGTTTCGGGTGTGTGTGCTCGTCCGCAGACTCGCCCGAAGCCCTTCTGACACCTTTGCCTGGGTTCATTCTGAACTCGGCAGGTACAAAGATGAAGGTGACCGTAGGCCCATTTGGACAGTGGCCGGATTCCAACCAGCGCACAGAGTGGATGATTCCCAAAGTAACCAATCCACGAACAGGGTCCTACGCTCGCGGCTCCGCCTCTGATGATATGCCCGAGACGATGCTGCGGTCTCGCCGATCATATCTCAAGCTCAGGGTGACGCGGCCGATTGAATGTTCTATCCACCGTCATTTACATTGGTTGCCGAATGTCCACCACGGGAGAACGCTTCGAACGCGCGGTCAGCATTATGGAGCGCCTGCGTGCGCCCGGTGGCTGTCCCTGGGACCGCGAACAGACTTTCGATTCCATCAAGCCCTACACGCTGGAAGAAACCTACGAAGTCCTCGAGGCCATCGACAATCGCGACTGGCCCGAACTCGCGGGCGAACTCGGCGACCTGCTGTTGCAGGTGCTCTTCTATGCGGAAATGGCGAAGGAGCAGTCCTCGTTTTCGATTGATGACGTTCTCGACCGCCTCTCGACCAAACTGATCAACCGGCACCCGCATGTGTTCGGCGATGTAAAGGCCGACACTTCTGCCGAGGTCAAGCGCAACTGGGAAGCCATCAAAATGGAAGAGAGAAAGAAGCGGCAAGCCGAGGGAGGGGAAGGAGATACCGCTCCCGCAAATGTCGAAAAACGCTCCATCCTCGCGGGCGTTTCTTCTGCCATGCCCTCGCTGCTCGAAGCCTACAAGCTGAGTTCTCGCGCTGCACAGGCCGGCTTTGACTGGCCCAACGTCGAGGGCCTGTTCGACAAACTGCACGAAGAAACCGGAGAGCTACGCGAGCAATTGAAGGAGTTTCCCGCACCCGGGCCGCGCCCCCAGGGCCGCGGCATGGCTGGATCGGGACGAACCGCCGTCCCCGAGGACCTGCAGTCCCGTCTCGAGGACGAAGTCGGCGACCTGTTCTTCGTGCTGGTCAACATCGCGCGCTACCTGTCGCTCGATCCCGAATCCGCTCTCCGCAAAACCAACCGCAAGTTCAAGCGCCGCTTTCAGTGGATGGAAGATCGCCTCCACGAGACCGGCCGCTCCGCCGATCAGGCTCCCATGGACGAACTCGAATCCCTCTGGCAGCAGGCGAAAGCTCAGGAGAGAGATGCGGAACGCAAGCAGACCGCGGAGAAGCCCGCGTGACCGCCGACTCCATCGTTCTGCGGAGTTGTCACGCCATCGAAGAATTTCGCGCTTGCGTCGCGCTGCAGAAAGAAGTCTGGAACTTCACCGACGCTGAACTGGTGCCGCTGCGCATGTTCGTGGTCGCCGACAAGGTCGGAGGCCAGGTCATGGGTGCCTTCTCCGGAAACGACATGGTTGGCTTCGCGCTCTCGGTGCCCGGCACGCGCTCTGGCCACGTCTACCTGCACTCCCACATGCTCGCCGTAAGAAAAGACCAGCGCAACGGAGGCCTCGGCCGCCGCCTGAAACTTCTGCAGCGCGAAGACGCGCTCGTCCGTGGCATCGACCTGATCGAGTGGACGTTCGATCCCCTCGAAATCAAGAACGCCTACCTTAATCTCGAAAAGCTGGGTGCTATCGCTCGTCGCTATAACATCAACCAATACGGCATTACATCGTCACCGCTGCAGGGAGGGCTGCCCAGCGACCGCCTGATCGCCGAGTGGTGGCTGAAGTCCAAGCGCGTCGAAACGCTGCTGGCGACCGGAAAGAATTCGGCCATCGTAAGCCAGTCCAGCATAGCGGTCCCTGCCCAGATCTATGAATGGAAGGCCGCGCCCGAAACCCGCGCCCGGGCTCAGCAAGTGCAGGAGGGCAATCGCGAACAGTTTCTCCGCTCGTTTTCCCAAGGGCTCGCCGTGCTGGGTTATGAGCGCGATCCGGCCGGCAATGGGAAATTCTTGCTGGGCCGGTGGGATGAGAAGTGGTCGTATGCGACTGGACTCTGAAGCGCCACGGAGGCACAGAGTCACGGAGAAAATCAATCGATTTGTGTTCTCTGTGTTCTCTGTGTTCTCTGTGTCCTCTGTGGTGAAATGAAGTTGTTCCAAACCCATGAAGATTGAAGCCATCACGCTCCGTGAAATCCAGATGCCCCTCCTCCATTTCTTCGAGACGAGCTTCGGGCGCCTCTACAGCCGCCGCATCCTGCTGGTCACCGTCCACAGTGAAGGCATCGACGGATGGGGCGAGAGCGTCGTCGGGGAAGATCCCTTCTACAGCAGCGAATGGATCGACAGCGCCTGGCCGACGCTGACGCAGTATCTGATCCCGGCTCTCCTCGGGAAGCGCATCGAATCTGCCCGCGAATGTGCGCACCTGTTCGCCAAAGTGCGCGCCCACCGCATGGCCAAGGCTGCGCTTGAAAACGCTCTTTGGGACGCTGAAGCTACGCAGAAGCAACAGCCGCTCTGGAAATTGCTGGGTGGCACGCGCCGCGAGATTCCCTGCGGCGTTTCCATTGGCATTCAGGATTCGGTGGAGCAACTGCTGGAGAAGATTCAGATCGAACTCGCCGCTGGCTACCGCCGCATCAAGATCAAGGTCAAACCCGGCTGGGACGTCAACGTGCTCGAACGCGTCCGCTCGCGCTGGGCCGACATCACTCTAAGTTGCGACGCGAATTCCGCCTACACGCTCGATCAGGTCGAGCACCTGCGCAAGTTCGACCAGTTCAATCTGCTGATGATCGAGCAACCACTCTGGGACGACGACATCTACTACCACGCGCGGCTGCAAAAGGAACTGCGCACTTCCATTTGCCTCGACGAGTCAATCGTCAGCGCCCGCAGCGCCGCCTTCGCCGCCGAAACCGCAGCCTGCCGCATCGTCAACGTCAAAGTGGGCCGCGTCGGCGGATTCTCCGAAGCCCTGAAAATCCACGACCTCTGTCAGGCTCACAGCATTCCCGTGTGGTGCGGCGGCATGCTCGAAACCGGCATCGGACGCGCCCACAACATCGCGCTTTCCACGCTGCAGAATTTCAGCCTGCCCGGCGACGTCTCTGCCTCCAAGCGCTATTGGAAAGAAGACATCATCGATCCTGAGGTTGAGGTCTCGGCCCAGGGAATGATCGCAGTCAGCGACCAGCCCGGCACGGGATACCGTGTCAAAGCCGATTTGATTGAAAAACTGACGGTAAGAAAGGAGACGCTGCGGGCGTGAGATGCGATAGGCGACGGTCTTCGCTACGTGGCAGTGTTCATTCCGGCTAGGGAACGATACAACGCAATCTGTCTCTGGTTGTAATGGTCCAGGGTGAACTGATTCTCGATTCGTGCCCGCGCGGCCCGGCCCATCACTCGTAAGTCATCCCGATGCTGGTAGCACCACAGAATCGCGTCCGCAAGCGCATCCACATCTCGCGCGGGCACGATGAGTCCTTCCTTCCCATTCTCCACACAGTCATTCGCTCCCGTCATATCGGTGGCTACCACCGGCAGGCCACAGGCCATCGCCTCCAGCAGCACCTGCGCCATGCCCTCATTCGGAGAAGGAAGCACGAACAGGCTCGATTCGCGGTAGCACTTTGGCATCTCTTGCGGCAGCAGAAATCCCCTCAACCGTACGCTTGCGTCGGCGTATGTCTTTAACACCGATTGCATCTGCGGTTTGACTTCTCCCACCAGCACAAGTTCAGCGCGAGGCAGGGCGAGGCGCTTCCACGCTTGGAGCAGATACCCCAGACCTTTGGCTAATTCCACTCGACCGACATAACAAACGCGAAAGACTGGCGGCTGCTCCTTGTCGCCGTTCGGACCCTCGTGGTTCGGAACGAAGAAATCTGTGTCCACACCCGTCAGCACGACCTCGGTCTTATCCCCGTACCCCATCTCCACAAAACTCTGACGAGCCGCTTCAGACGGCACCACAATCCTGTCGCACGTTTCGAATTCCCGGTCTCTGCGGCGAAGCAGCAACTCAGTCGAGTTTCCAGTGCCGTCACGGCTATCTACGCCAAAGCGACGGCACTCCTCGATCTCGATCTCCTTCCATTGCCGAGGATGACGCGAGGCGCTCTCCACCAGCGTGACCGCACCCTGCTGCTTGGCGGTGCGCAGGCAGACTAGGCAGCTGGCGGTACAACCGTGGAAGATCGTGCTGGGAATCATCCACCTCGCCATCAATCGATCCGCGAGACTCACAGTGAGTCCGGCCGGAGGCCGGGGACGCACCCAGCCGGGTAATCGTCGCCAGATCCCCCACGCCGCGCGGGTGGAGAACTTGTAGACGGGGAAGCGCTTGATCCGTTTCAGAGATCCGTTTCCGTCGGGTTCCTGAATGTGAATATCACGCCACGGACTGAAGTCGAACACCCGCCGTAGCATCCCGGCTCGCAGCAAACTGGATGCCAGCGTTCTCTGGTATGGAGCCAATCCCACGGCCAGCGTCACGGAGACAGAATCCGGTGGCATCGGGATATCATATGCCACGGCCGGCGACGGCATTCGCGACAGCCAGTTACTGCGGAGTCTTCTTCGTCTCGGAAGGTTGAGCCGCGTGCTCGTTCTGCGCCCGTTTCTCCTGCTCGGTCTTCAATAGCTCCACGCCCTGGGCAAACGGCAGATTGTCGGGCACTCGCCGGAAGTCGCTGAACACTTCGTCCGACACCATGCTGAGGCTTTTGAACAGCAGGATTTTCCCCGTGATGCTCAAGCTCATCTCGGAAATATCCCAAGTGCCGTCGTCTATGGCGGCCTGTTGCACGCGGAAGTGTCCTCCCTTATCGAGGTGGCCAATGATCCCCCACCCAAAAGAGATGTCTTTGAACAGAGTGCCGTCGATCCTGGCCAGGCGCCCGGCTTCCTTGTCGATCAGCAGATATCCTTGCATGCCCGCCAGCACCTGCTCCACCCGCGACGGCGGGGAGTACGAGGGATTGGGTGTAAACTTCAGCCGCACTAGTTGAACACCCACTTTGCCGAGGCCCGTTTCGCCGTTCTGGTCGCCGGCATACTCGTAGCGGAAAGCGTCGGGCAACGCCTTCACCATGCGCAGAGTCCGCTCAGCATCTTCCTTTTCCCGCGCCTGTTTCTTGCGTAACTGCTCGGGATTCCCCGTCAGCCACGCCAGATGGTCCGTTTCTCCCTGCTGCTGTTGCGGAGTCAGAGGCTGATCGTTCACGGCGATGAGCATCGCTGCGATGGCATCGTTGGTTTCCACGTAGAGTTTGGTTTGGGATCCCTTTGGGGTCTGCCGGCGCGCGCGGAACATGTGCTTGACCGTAGTGTTGTTGGCGGCCGCGACTTCGTTCGCCACCGCGGATCGGACCAGCTCGCCGGGCGGCATCTCGGGCGTTGGGGAGACCTCGGCCGCGAGCGTTGTGGACGTTGCCATAATCGCCCATACTCCCAACAGACACGCTCCCACCCGCATTTGCTTCACGCAATGCATGCTGTCGCTAGTGTAGCAATCAGCCCAAACGCTCCGGTGTGGTTTCCCGCGTCTTTCCTTCGTGTACCTTCGTGTCCTTTGTGGTAAAGGCCTTTCAGGGGTCCCCAAGGCGCCGTCGCTTGCCGCCTGCTCGCGTAGTTGGGTATAGTCGAGACAAGCGACGCGGCCGTCCGGTACCTGCCTTCCCAGTTATCTTGGTGGTGCAGCATCCCGCTTCCTTAAGGAGAACATCCATGAGTGCTCCGTTGTCGGCAGATTTGGCGCAGATTGGCAAGTCCGTAGTGATCAAAGGCGAATTGTCGGGCAGCGAAGACCTCTATGTGGACGGTCAGGTCGAGGGCAGTATCGCCCTCAAAAACAACAGCTTGACCGTCGGTCCCAACGGTTCGGTGAAGGCCACCGTTGAGGCCAAGGGAATTGTGGTGCAGGGCAAACTCGAGGGCAACGTGCAGGCCAGCGACCGTGTCGAATTGCGCAAGTCGGCCGTCGTCACCGGCGACATCACCACGCAGCGGATTTCCATTGAGGAAGGTGCCTACCTCAAGGGCAAGGTCGATATTCAGGGTAAGGCGGACAAGGCGGCAGGAAAGTAACTCCTGCTTTTCTTTTCCGCAGGTTAGAGTGAATGGCATCAGTCACGCAGAATTTCATGAAGCTCTTTCGCGGCTCATCGGGCGGGGCGGAGGCGGCTACACCACAAGCCGCTCAAAGACTCACTCGTCGTTCCAGCGGCCTCGGCGAACTCTCCCGGCTCTGGGACAGCGACACGCCGCTGTGCGTGCTCGATCTGGGCTCGACTTCTCCGGCCAACATCCGCTTCTTCACTGAAGGCAGCCACAAGATTTACAGCGAAGATCTACTCGTAGCCTCGACCGAGCCGAGCCTGGTCACCAAGGACGAGCAGGGAAATGTGGTCCTCGACAGCCGGCAGTTCCTGGCCGACAACTTGGTTTATCCGGCGGCTCATTTCGATGTTGTGCTGTGCTGGAATCTGCCCGACTATTTGGATGAAAGCCTGGTCCGTCCGGTTATGGGACGCCTATGGTCCGTCCTGAAACCGGGAGGCATGCTGCTGGCTTTCTTCCACACGAAGGACGCGGGACCGGATTCTCCTTGTTACCGCTTCCACATCATCGGCAAAGATACGCTTGAGATGCAGCGCATCGTGCTGAAGCGGGAAGCGCGCCGCGGGCCGACCGGAGCCGTCCACACCGCGATCACCGAAGGCTTCCGCCTGCAGCGCGTGTTCAACAACCGCCACATCGAGACTCTCTTCCGCGACTTCGCCTCCATCAAATTCTTCCTCGCCCGCGACAATGTAAGAGAAGTGCTCGTAGTGCGCTGATTGTAGGTTGGATCGGCGGCACTCATGTGGGGACAGCCGCCTTCGGCTGTCCGGTCGAGCAAGGCTCGACAGTCTTCTTCTTCGCTTCCAGTTCCTTATGCAGCCTGCGCGCCGTTGGCCTTCGGGCAGTTGGCGGTTTTCCAAATTATCACGCCCATGCGAAACAGATAGTGCCGGGAAATCTCAATTTTGTCGACAGGCCTCACGCCCGACGAAAGAATCCGACGTACTTCCTCAGGAACATAGGCCCTGCGCACGGATGCCAGTCCGTCGACACGTGACACGTAACTCCGCATCAGGGGAAAGCCGGCATACACCAGTGCCAGATGCAGCGGATGCCGGACCAGATCATTGATCAGCACCGCGTAACGACTCACGCGTAATGCTTCATTGGCAAAGTGGCCGAGTTCCGCTGGTTCCAAGTGATGCGCGAACAGGCTGCAACTGACTAGATCGAAAGCGCCATTCGGGAAGGGAAGTGCGAGCGCATCCGCCACGACGGAATGATTTCCAGGTAACAGATGCGAGCGGACGCGATCGAGGTGGGTTACGTCGATCACAATTCCTTTGCGCGCCAACTGCCGGCCTGCGGTCTTAGGTACCTCGCCAAATCCCGCGGCTACCTCGAGCACGGAGAATTGCTTTTGGCCCGTCGCAGACGCGACACGCTCGATCAACTTGCGCGTCGTCGCAACTCCGCCGAACCAGCGGTTGATGCGGCTCAGGTCCCGCAGCGAAGTTTCGGCCTCAAACGGCGGGCAGGCGTCGGAGTCGAGGATTTCCTGCGTGTTGACCCGCTGCATGGTGAGTTGAATGATTCGCCCCAGTTTCGGCAAGTGTAAACGGTGCGACGCCCCGCGATGTCACAAAAATGTCAACGGTCCCGACTGATTCGAATTCCACAGAAACAACTCAACGACGATTCACGCTCAGACTTCGGCCAGCTCTTCTTCCAGCAGTTGCTTGTTATACAGGTCGTTGTAGTAGCCGTTCAAGGCCAGCAGTTCGTCGTGGGTGCCCAGTTCGACGATGCGTCCACCGTGGAGAACGGCGATGCGGTCGGCATTGCGCACGGTCGAGACGCGGTGAGAAATGAAGATGGTCGTGCGGCCCTGCATGACGTCGCGCAGATGGTTGAGAATCTTGTCTTCGGTGTGGGTGTCAACGCTGGAGAGCGCGTCGTCCAGAATCAGAATCTTCGGATTGCGAATCAGCGCACGAGCAATCGCGGCGCGCTGCTTCTGCCCGCCGGAGAGCGTGATGCCGCGCTCTCCCACCATGGTGTCGTAGCCTTCGGGAAAGCTCTCGATGTCCACCGCAATGTTCGCCGCGTCGGCGGCATCGTGAATCTGCTGATCAGTGGCCGAGTTTACTCCCAGGGCAATGTTCTCTCGGATACGGTCACTAAACAAAAACGTTTCCTGGGGCACGAATCCGATGTTTCGACGTAAGGATGCCACCGAGAATTCGCGAATCGGTTGGCCATCGATCAGTACAGTTCCTGACTCGGCGTCGTAGATGCGCGGAATCAGGCTGACCAGTGTCGTTTTGCCCGAGCCCGTTGGACCGACAATCGCCAGGCTGCTGCCCGCAGGCACGCGCAGGTTTACGTCGTGCAAAACCGGCTTTCCTTCGTAGCTGAAGTTGAGCCTGCGGAACTCGATCTCGCCTTCGATCTCCCGGTCTTGCGCGCCCGGAGCATCTTTGATCTCCGGCTGCTCCTGCATGATTTCGTTGATGCGGATCAACGACGCGGTGCCGCGCTGAAAGATGTTGATGACCCAACCCAGAGCGATGATCGGCCAAGTGAGCTGCATCATGTAGGTGCTGAAGGAGACGAATTGCCCGACGCTCATGGAACCGGAGAGCGACAGAGTGGTCATGATCCCGGGAGTCGAGACTCCGGGAATTGAGATACCTAGATTCGAAACGAGAGTGACATGCGTCAGCCCGTGAATGACCTCGCGCCCGCCGAGCCACAGCACGAGCACCACGGCAACGCCCAGCATGAGTTCCAACGTGGGCCAGAGCATGCCCATGAGCCGCACCAGTCTCAGGCTGCGGCGAATGTACTCTTTGTTTTCGGTTTCGAACGCCCGAATCTCCGCTTCTTCCTGTACGTAGGCCCGAATCAGGCGTGCGCCCGAAAAATTCTCCTGGGCCCGCGCGGAAATGTCGGAGAACATGGCCTGGATTCTTTCGAAGCGATCATGAATTTGCCGACCGAAGTACTGGATCACAATGCTCACCGCAGGCAGCGGCAGGAACGTGTAGAGCGTTAACCAGGGACTGATGGAGATCATGAAGGCCAGCGCGCCAGCGGTGTAGACGATGGTATTGGCCGAGTACATGATGGCAGGGCCTAGCAGCATGCGGACCGCGTTCAGGTCGTTAGTGGCGCGCGCCATGATGTCGCCGGTGCGGTGGCGCTGGTAGTACGAGTAGGAAAGGCCTTCCAGGCGCGCAAAAAGATCGTTGCGCAGATCGAACTCGATGTCGCGCGAGACTCCGATCACGATCCAGCGGGTGAGGAACTGGAAAATCCCTTTGCTCACGGCGATGGCGAGCAACAGTCCTGCATAGAGCAGCAGCTTATGGCGGGTTACGCCTTCATGCAGGTCGTCGGCGGCCTTGCCGAGCACCAGCGGGAAGAGGATCCAGATGCCGTTGGTCAGGAAAACGCAAAGAGTGCCTGCGACGTAGCCCCAACGGTAGCGTTTCAGGTACGGCAGCAGCGGGACCAGACTCTTGGGCAGCATGCAGATTCAGTAGATGAAATTCTAGCAGGCTGGGTGCAGCTTTCGGATTCCGCGGCCACGGTCTGATCTCTGCTTCAAGCTGTGGAAATCTTCCGAAAAAAAGGCATCGAGTCGGCCTCAGGTGCCAAGATTCAAGGCAGGTCCCTTTCGGGGAAACTGGGCTTGGGGCTGGTACCCCCCCCTCCCCCCTACCCCTTGAAAGGCTTGACTGGCGCGGGGTCTGCAAAAATGGTCTGCAAAATCTTGAGCCGCAATGGGTTACAGGTCAAAATATTGATAACAAATAGCTTAGGGCCTTCTTCGGAGGCTCGGAGTATACCGCTATCGCCTTGGCAATGATCTGCTCTCTTCCAGTTGAGGTCAAGGTTGGATGTCACACGAGCTGCGCGTGTGCTGTGGAAATACCAGATCCTTAGTCACGAAGAACGGCTAAACCACGGAGGGCACAGAGGACACGGAGGCCAGCAGGCGATCCTGCGGCTGCCTTCTCACCGCTAGCTAAGATCAGGTTCGGCGGGGTGGGTTGCCGATTCTCGGGCTTGTTCCTGCTGCGCCAGTTCAAGCCTCGCGCGGGGAAAGAAATCCCTCCGGAAGGCCTCCACGCTGACGGCGGCGACGACGACGCTCCATGCCGCGAAGAATAGCCATCCGGCGTCGAACAGATACGAATCATTCATCAGCGTGGATTTCCTCTCTGAGCGCGGCGCGAGGTGGGAACAGATCAGTTCAGCCTCGCGCCGTGGACAACGAACTCTCCTCAGGAGAGTTCTACCCCCTCAAGACTATTGTTCCTCTGGAGGAGCGGGCGGCGCCTGCTGCATATGCTTCTGCATGCGGGCTTCACGGTTGGCCTCAAACTCCTTCATCTTGGCCTGTTGGTCAGGCGTCAGCACCTGGAACAGTTCGTTGTGAATGCGCGTCTGCGCGACCGTGAGTTCCACGTGAGTCTGGGCCTGCTGCGCGGCGATGGTCCGAACCTTGGCTTCGTCGAACGCGCCTTCCTCGTACTGGTGAAGCTGCTGGTCGGACTGGCGCATTTGCTGCATCAAGGGTTTCAGGGACGCATGCTCTTTCTGCATGATGGCTTTCATCTGCGTCTGCTGGGCGTCGCTTAGGTTCAGATAGTCAGCGAAAAACTCCATCATGTGCCCGCCCATACCGAATTCATGACCGTGGCCATGCATAGGTGGAGGCGGAGGCGCATCAGCAGCAGCTGTCTGTGACTTGGCGATGGCTGTGCCGAGCAACACGGCCAAGGCAGCAATCAGGACGCGAAAACGAATCGATTTCATCGATTACTCCTAATAGGGTTCTTCCCGGAGGTCCGAGAACTTTGCTTACACTGATAGGAACACGAACGGACGAGAAAAGGCGGTAAAGAGTCGGTCAACCGGAGTAAAGTTTTGTCAAACGCATCCGATTCCGGCAACCACGGTTCCTGCCGTATCTGGTTTGACAATTCTTTACTACGAATCGTTTTGCATGGGTGCACAATGATGTCAGCGATGGAACGAATTTTAGTGATTGACGATGACGTGGAACTCTGCCACCTGGTCGGAGAATATCTTCAGGCCGAGGGTTTCACCATCGAATGCGTGCACGATGGCGAGAGCGGCCTTAAAAAGGCTACGACTGGCGAGTACTTGCTCGCGGTTCTCGATGTAATGTTGCCGGGCATCAACGGATTTGAGGTATTGCGCAGAATCCGTGCTACCTCGCGGCTGCCGGTCCTGTTGCTGACGGCACGAGGAGAAGATGTAGACCGCATTGTGGGCCTGGAGATCGGCGCCGACGACTATCTCCCCAAACCGTTTAATCCGCGGGAACTGGTGGCGCGTATCCGGGCTGTCCTGCGGCGCACCCATGCGGATGGCGCGCTGCCTGCCGCGCCCGATATTGTCCGAGTCGGCGAAGTGGAACTCGATCCCGCGACCCGCACGGTTCGTCTCGATGGCAAGCCGGTGGATCTGACTTCTGTCGAGTTTAATTTGCTCGAGGTTCTCTTGCGCGAGGCTGGCCGCGTGGTGCCGCGGGAGCGACTGGTGAACGCCGTGCTCAGCCGCAAATTCTCTCCCTTTGACCGCAGCATTGATATGCACGTCAGCAAGGTGCGCAAGAAATTAGGCGACACGGACAGCGACGAACATATTAAGACGGTGCGTGGTGTAGGCTACATCTTTGCCCGTCCGAGAGAGAAGGCTAAGGTCTAGAGTGTTTGCGCGATGGAGTCCATCCGCAGCGGCTGAAGAGGTTGCGGAAGAAGTCGCATGCCGCGTGGGCAGCGCCTGAAGGCGTGATTGATTCGCCAGCATTTACGCTATGCCTGAAGGCATAGCCTGATACGAATCGGGCGTTTTTTCGCAACCTGTGAAGCGGATTCTATATCCTGGGGCACGTGCGGCGTCGCTGAAGCGATGCCCTGATACGAATCTTGAGTTTTTTCAGAGATTGAAGAGTCCAGCATGAAGAGCCTGTTTCTCCGAATTTTTCTGTCGTTCTGGATGGCGCAGGCGCTGTTCGTGGTGCTCGCCATCGTGGTCACCGTGGCGTTCCGGCCGCGCTCCTCCACCTGGGAAGGTCTCCGCACCACGGTCCTGAACGACGCGGTGACTGCTTACGAAGAGGGCAGCGAAGCTCAACTGCGGCAGTACTTGGAAAACCTGGAAGCGACGCAGCATGTGCGCGCCTATCTGTTTGACGAGCAGGGAGTGGAGGTTTCGCATCGTGCCGCACCGGACTGGGCGATCCGTGTGGCGGCAGGCGGACCGCGCGTCCCGCACGACGGATTCATCATCCCTGCGCCCCCGGTGCAGCGCGACTCGCGAGCTTCTGCAGACGGCAAGCATCGCTACACCGTCGTGTTGGGATTGCCACCTGGTCCGCGGGTGTTTTTTGGTCCGCGCGGGCTGCCGATACCGGGCCTGATCATTGGCATTTTTTCCTCCGGGTTGGTCTGCTATTTCCTGTCGTGGTTCTTGACCAAGCCGATCGTGCGGTTGCGCGCCGCGACTCAGAAGCTGGCGGCGGGCGATCTGACGGCCCGCACCGGTGCTCCGGCCTCCAAGAGGCGGGACGAGGTCGCTAGCCTAATGCGCGATTTTGATGCGATGGCGGAGCGACTGGAGACGCTGGTGAAGGCGCAGTCGCGTCTGCTGAATGACATTTCGCATGAACTTCGCTCACCCCTGGCTCGTTTGAACGTGGCATTGGGACTGGCGCGGCAGCGGGCGGGCGTGGAGAGCGTCGACATGCTGGATCGCATCGAACTGGAGGCCAGTCGCCTGAACGAACTGATCGGCAGGATTCTGACCTTGGCGCGACTGGAGGACGGGGAACAGCGCGTGCCTCAGACACCGGTGCCGCTGGGCGAGTTGGTGGCCAACGTCGCCGAGGATGCGGAGTTTGAAGCGCAGGAGCGGCACTGCCACGTACACACGGTGATCCCCGACGGCGACTGGGGGGTGCGGGGCAACGATTCGCTGCTGCACAGTGCGGTGGAGAACGTAGTGCGCAATGCCATCCGCTACACCCAGGAAGGAACGTCGGTCGAGATCGTACTGATGAGTGAGGAAGGGGCCAGCGGTCCGGAGGCCGTGCTCACGGTCAGCGATTTCGGGCCGGGTGTTCCTCCAGATTCTCTGGGAAAGCTCTTCGAGCCGTTCTACCGTCTGGATGACGCCCGGGGACGCCTTACCGGAGGGGTCGGCCTGGGCCTCGCCATTACCGAGAGAGCTGTCCGCTTCCATGGGGGGCGAGTGGCTGCGTTCAATCGCGCCGAGGGCGGCCTGCGCGTGGAGATTCGGCTTCCGCTGATCTTGGGAGGTCAACGCATCAAGAAACAGCCGGAGGCGGTGCCCTCGGAGCAGGAAGCGTAGGGCGGACTTCAGACCTAAGACGTCAGACCTCGGCCCTTTCTTCTTTGATGTTCGGCATCTCCAGCGAAGCTCTCGTATACTGTGATCTGCTGGGAAACCGGGCAACTCCGTGGCGTTCCCAGGGTTCCAATAAGTCTTTGTGGGAGTTTGCTCTTCCCGCGCTTTCCTGATACATAAATGGGTTGAGAATTTCCCGCGTTTTCCACTTGGCGAGGACCCGGCCCGGGGCGGCCGGGGGTGTGTGCACGCGTAAACCTCACGAAAATATGGAGATCAAGCAGAGAATGTCGAAACGATTCGCGTGGCTGCTCGGGGTGGTAGTGCTGGTTTCAATCGGTTTGCTGGTGGCTTGCGGGACCAAGTACTCTGCCTCGTCGGACGGGCTGGTGCTGGTGGGCAGTCAGGGTTCGGCGGTGATCCAGACCTTTAGCTTCAATTTGGGCAGCGGCCACATCTCTGGAATCAGCAACCCACCCACGACTCCGGGCTCGCCTTCGGCTATGGTGCTGGACCCGGCCGGAGCATATGCCTACGTGATCGTTGGCAGTTCCATCGCGGCGTACAAGGTGAATTCCAATGGGACCCTGACGGCGGTCGGGTCGCCGGTTGCGGACGTGACTCCGGTTGCCCTGTTCATGGATGCTGCGGGCAAGTTTCTGTTTGTGGCGGAAGGCCTGAATTCGATCCCTCAAGCTCCGAATTCGGAACCTTGTCCGGGCAGCCCGCTATACGGGGTCTGTGTCTATGCGATTGGCAGCGGCGCCTCCTTGACTGCGGTGCCTGGAACGTTCACGTTCAATCTTCCACCGGGGCTCCAGGCGCCAAATTTCGCGGCTCTGGCTGCAACCCCTACGGTTTTCCCCAGCCTGGGCCTCAATGGAGTGCAAAACGCAGTGTGTTCGGGCGCGGGCAATAACCCACCGACATCAGAGTTCCTTTATGTCGCCGATTCGGTAAACAATGTAGTTTGGGAATTTGGGGTGGATCTATCATCCGGTGCTTTGGAGAATCCGCCGGGGCAGACCGAGGTAAAGTCTATTCCGGCCCAATCGGTACCCTCCGGTGTTGCCGTGGATCCGTGCAACCGTTTCGTCTACGTGGCCAATAACCTGTCGAACAATGTAAACGCCTACACCATTTGCAGTGCTGTGTTGCTACCTAGCTGCCCTGCCGCGGACGGCACACTGGTTCCGGTGTCCGGCTCACCGTTCAGCATTTCCGGAGGCGCAAACGGGCCGGGACCATTGGTCGTGGATCCGTTCGGCAATACTCTCTACGTGGTGGACACTGACTCAAGCATGCTATCGGTCTTTCGAATCAGCCCGGTTTCGGGCAGTCTGACGCCAGGGAATCCGGCGGTTGTGGCGACGGGAGCGAAACCCACGTCCATTGCGATTCGCTCCGATGACAGCTGGCTTTTCGTGACTAACTTTACTGGGGCGACGTTGTCGCAGTATTCGATCACACCTGCCACAGGTTCACTTTCGCCCCAGCCAGCGATCACAACGGACAACTATCCGTGGGGCGTGGCGGTGAAGTAGCGCGGAGTGAGCGAGCGAACTTCAGGGGGTAAAGAGTGTGGGTGAGAACCGGTGTCGTCCCTACGGGACTCGCGTGCTTTTTCCACTCTGACCCGGCACTTCCGTGCCGGGCTTTCACATGTCGCCGCTTCGCGGCTGGATTTCGGCAGTTTCACACCATCGCTCATCTAGAAATCTGGTGCTCACGCACACTCTAAAGCCCTGTCGATATTTGGTCGCTTTACGCGGCGCTCGAAACGCAGCTCTTCCACGGTTGTGCACGCGTTTGCGTTGGTTGTACACGCGTTTGCGTTCTTTTTCTGTAGCTTCTCGAAGTCGGCCCTTCCCGGATTCATTACACGGCAATCCCCGTGGTACGCCTTTAGACGTTCTGGGCGTTTCTAGTCACTAACCACTGCCCTTTTCTAGGTCGGCACTTTCAAGATCAAGTATCCACCCACCAGCATGAAGATCAGGTCCGGCGACCAGGCTGCTACGGCGGGCGGGAGTTGGCTCAGGTCTCCCATGGCCTCGAACCAGCGCGACACCACGGTGTAGAAGACGGCGATACCGACAGCGACGGCTACTCCGGTGATTGCTCCTCGTTTGCCCGTCGACAACGAGAAGGGAACGGCCAGCACGGCCATAATCAGCGTGATGAGGGGATAAGACAGCTTCTTGTGGAGTTGCACGCGCAGGCGGACCACGTCGAACCCGCTTTGTTGTAAGTCGCGGATATAGCGGCGCAGCTCTTCGTAATTCATTTCGGTGTACTGCTTTACTTCCTTTTTGAAATAGGACGGCGTCTCCGGGAGTTCGGGGAACGTTGCTACTTCGAACGGGCGATAGTTAGCGATCGCCGACACGTTGAGGGAGCGATCCCAGCCCTGCTCGTAGACCCAGCGGTTCAGATTGTCGTTCCAACGAGCCCGTTCGGCATGAATGCGGCGGGTAATGGCGAAGCTGGCGCGATCGAGTTGAAAGACGGTGACATTGCCGAACTGGTCGCGGTCGGTATCGAAGAACTGGTAGTAGTAGATGTCATTGTTCTGGCCGAAAATCCATTTGCGATCGGGGCGCAGGTAGGTTTGCGGAGGCTTGCCCTTGATCTGGTTGTGCAGCGCTTCCTGGCGCTTGTTGGTGTGCGGCAGGTAGAACTGGTCGGCGAGAAACAGGGCTGCGGCCATTATGGCGGCCGCCACGATCACCGGTGTGACGATACGGTAGATGCTGATTCCGGTGGCCTTGATCGCGGTAATTTCGTTGGACCGCTGCATCAGGCCAAAGGTAACCAGTACGCTGAGCAGCATGACCAGCGGAGCCACGTTGTACAGCAGATAGGGCGCGACGTTGAGCAAGTACTCCGCGACCACGGTGGCCGGAACCTGGTTGCGCAAAATATCGCCCAGCAATTCGAACAGGGTGAACACGATGACCAGCACGAGGAAGGTGGAGAGGATCATCCCCAGATAGACAAAGAAATCGCGCAGGACGTAGTCATCGAGCAGGGTGGGGAAGCTGGCGCTGAAGACCCGGCGCCGCGTGGAGGCGCGCTCGAAGGCATTTTCCCGGCGGCTGCGGGCGGCTGCCGCTTGTTGCGAAGCGCGGCTTAGCTTCGAGAGAAAGCGGAACGTGGCCAGTTCAAAGGGACGTTTCTCGGCTCGCAAGAGCAGAAACAGGCCCAAGGCCAGAAAGACGAGATCGGCGAGCCACGCTCCGAACCACGGGGACACCTTGCCTTGCCGCGCCAGCGAAACTCCCACCAGGGAAATCACGTAATACACAAAAACCAGCAGGATCGTCAGCACGAATCCGCCGGACTTGCCGCTCTTCTTGGACGAGAGGCCCAAAGGGATTCCTACCAGCGCGAGCACCAGACACGCCGTGGGCAAGGCAAAGCGACGGTGGAACTCGATGAGATACCACCGGGCGGAGATGGGATCGACGCGCGTGGCCTTCTCCAGCAGAGCCCAGGTATTCATGAGACCCGCGGGAAGCGACTCGTCGGGCTTGTTCTCCGTGGATGGTAGGTCGATAGGAATGTCGGTCTGCTGAAACGTTGAAATGTGGTAGTCGCCAACATCTTTGGGATTGGTTTCATGGGCCGAACCGTCGATCAGGTGCACGTGCAGGCGGTCCGTCCCCTCACTGACGACGATGCCTTCCTTAGCGAGGGTGATGCGCGGATTGGAGGCGTCGCTCAGATCGGCCATGAACACGCCCTTCCACACGGCCGCACCCTGAGCGCTCTTTACGTCTTGCACGTAAAGGACGACTTTGGGGAATCCCTCATAGAAAACTCGAGGCTGGATCTCGAATGACACCTGGGAGCCCTTGAGCCGGTCTTCCAGGTGGCCGAGGGCAGCCAGGGAACGCGGGGCGATGTACAACCCATTGGCCAAGGCCATGAGCCACGCGGCAATGACAAAAATCGAGAGCACGCGCAGGAAGCTCCAGACGCCCATCCCGCTGGCGCGCATGGCGGTGATTTCGCTGTCGGCGGCGAGGCGACTGAGGCCGATCAGAATTCCGACCAGCACGCTCATAGGCAGCGTGTAGGTGAGCGCGAGCGGGACGGTGTAGAAAAAAATTTCGGCAACGCTCGGCAGAGGAGCGCTGGCGCGGACCACCAGTTCGAGAATGCGTCCCAGGTCGCGGGTGAACAGGACGAAGGTGAAGATCGCCGCCCCGATCAAGGCGTGCGCGGTCACTTCACGAAGGATGTAGCGGGTCAGAATCCGCATGAGAAACGCGCTTCAGGCGAGGATAGCATGAGGCGGGGGCGAGGAGAGAAAGGTACGCCGTTCTAGTGGCGTCTTAGTTCGCGGAATACCCATGTGGGGACAGCCGCCCTCGGCTGTCCGTCGAGCGAAGCTCGACCGCCCGTCGATCAGGACCGGCAAACTGAGGTACTAACGGGCTTTCCCAATGGTCAAGATAGCGGGCTTCGCCCGCCGGACAGCCGAAGGCGGCTGTCCCCACACAACCACACAAACATTTTGTGTGCGGAGGACCGCGCATGGCTTGGCCTGAATTTTGGGACGAGTATCAGGCTTTTGGGCAACGTCGCACGAGCGACGGGTCAACGCGCTGCCGGATTACCATTCCCTTACGGCAATTGATTCAAGTAACAGGCGCCGGTTGTGTTTTGCGCCGGAGGGGTCGGCGGCGTCATCCATGGGGGAAAGTTGAAGTTGAAGAACTCGGTCATGCTCTTCTGCGCAGCATCCCGCTTGGTCAGGGCGGGCAGGCCGAAGCGCGTCTCGATCAGCTTCAGGATCGCCGTCAAGTCCATTACGGTGTGCGATACATAGTGTTTCCTCGCATAGGGGGATACAACGATGAGGGGCAGCCGGTACCCGGTGTAAGTGAAATGGCAATTGGGGGCGTTGACCCGCTTGCAGATATCGCCGGTCATCAGATCCTTGGGATTAATGCCGTCCGGGCTCACGGCCGGCTGCGGCGCGACGTGGTCGTAAAGACCTCCGAATTCGTCGTAGGTCAAAATGAAGGCGGAGTCCTTCCAGGAAACGCTGGTCATCAAGGCGTCGATGAGCGACGAAACATAGTTCGCGCCCAGCTGAATGTTGATGGGGTATGGATCGGTATCGGAGCCGTGCTCGTCGAGACCCTGGTCGGATGCGGGTTCGATGAGAGCGACCTGGGGCAGGGTGCCGTTCTGGACGTCGGTAAAATACTGCGACATCGTGGCCAGTTTTTGCGGGTCGGTGGCCGGGATATTCTGGCCCCACACAAAATTCTTAACGTAACTCAAGTTCAGCAGACACTGCGGCGTAGGGTTCGTTGAGCAGTCGCCGGTATTGTCGTTGTTGACATAAATCTTCCAACTGACTCCCGCGTTCTCTAACTCCTGAAAAATTGTTGTGGCCGTAAGTGCCGATTGGTCGCGACCATCGGTGCCGAGAGGGTACACATCTCCCTGTGACGTGGCGGCGATGAGATATTCACGATTCGGGCCTGTGCGCGTCATGACGGGCGAAAACCATCGGTCTGACGTGCCGAAGTCTGAAGCCATAAAGTAGTAATAATTCAGGTCAGCACCGTTGTAGTAACCAATAGCGCGAACGCCATTGGTGTCGTAGTAAGGAGGCACGATGGCACGAGCGTCGTGGGCGTTGGTCCAGACATAGCCATCCAGAGTGGCCGTCGTGGAATAGGGATTGACGAGATTCCAGTCCACATGGCTTTCGTTCCAGGAGGGACTCGGGTTTTCAATGCACTGCGTATTCAAATGGTACGAAGTGATTTGCGGACTTGCGCTGTCGATCGTGCAGTCGTTGGGCGGCGGAAAAGCGGGATCACAGCCGGGATTCGTTGGCGGCGGTCCGTAGAGAGGAGCAAGGCCTGTGGTGGGATTGAATTGTGGAAGGCCGTCGAAGGAGCGATCCGCAAAACGATTGGCTTTCCAATACGCCCGCAACGCGCCAAAGTAGTGATCCATGCTGCGGTTTTCCTGCGCCATGAAGATAATGTGATTCAGAACGTTCACCGTCTGATTGACATTGAAGGTTGCGGTAACCAAGGTACTCGCGTTCATGGTCAGGGTGCAGGTTCCGATCCCTGTGCAGGCGCCGGACCACCCTGCGAAGAAGGCTCCCTTGGCCGGGGCGGCGGTAAAGCTAACGCTGGTCCCGGAACTGAAAGGAGCGCTACACGTGGGTGCACAACTGATGCCCGCCGGGCTGCTGGTGACCGTGCCACTGGCTGCGCCTGCCAATTGCACAGTCGCGTTGTAACTGGTTGCTGGCGTGGCGGCAACCGGCGAGTTCGCAGGCTCCGACTGGGCCGCCAGCCCGCTGGCGGAAAGAAGAGTCGCGCTCATCGCGACTTTGAGAACAATACGATGGTAAGTCAAAGATTGATCTCCAGTGGTACGCGGGAGAATGAACCGATCTTTGATGGCGTGAGGGATCGCCTGGTTGTTCGCAAAACTGAGGTTGAGCTTCGATTCTGGGCTAGGGCCCGTGTAGCGCCGACGGGGCTTCGTTCCATCGACTCGCACTTGCTCAGGCCGGCTCTGGTGGGACAACCGGGGCGGCTGTCGCCACATGGGCATCTATAAGCATCTATTGTGCTTTGAAGAACAACGCGGCTAGCGGAGGCAGGGTCACCTTTAGCGAGAACGGGCGGCCGTGGGTGGGGATTTCTTCGGCCTGGACGCCGCCCATGTTGCCCATGCCGCTGCCGGCATATTCGCGGGCGTCGCTGTTGAGCATTTCGCGCCAGTATCCTCCGTGAGGGACGCCAACGCGGTATTCGATGCGGGGCACGGGCGTGAAGTTACACACGACGAGCACTGTGTCTTGCGCGGACTCGCTCTTGCGCAGCAGGGAAATGGTGCTGGTGGCGTTGTCGTTGCAATCGACCCACTCGATTCCGGCCGTGTTGTTGTCGAACACATGCATAGCAGGCTCGTTTCGGTAGAAGCGGTTCAGTTGCTCCATCCAGGCCTGCACACCGCGGTGAACCTGATACTGCACTACGTGCCACTCCAGACTGCTGTCGTGCGCCCACTCGCGGACCTGGCCGAATTCGCAGCCCATGAACATCAGTTTCTTGCCGGGCTGGGCGTACATGTAGGCGAAGAGCAGACGCAGGTTGGCGAAGCGCTGCCACTCGTCGCCCGGCATCTTGCCGATCAACGATCCTTTGCCGTGGACGACTTCATCATGCGAGAGCGGCAGCACGAAATTCTCGTGGAACGAATAGAGACTCCGAAAAGTGAGATCGTTGTGGTGATACTTGCGATGGATGGGATCGTTCTGGAAGTACTTGAGCGTATCGTGCATCCAGCCCATGTCCCACTTCATGCCGAAGCCAAGGCCGCCAACATAGACCGGCTTTGAGACCATGGGCCAGGAAGTGGACTCCTCGGCCGTAGTCTGAATCTCCGGATGCTCTTTATACGTTTCCTGATTGAAACGGCGTAGGAATTCGATGGCGTCGAGGTTTTCACGCCCGCCGAACTTGTTGGCGATCCACTCGCCTTCCTTGCGCGAGTAGTCGAGATACAGCATCGAGGCGACGGCATCCACGCGCAGGCCGTCGATATGGTATTTGTCGAGCCAGAACAGTGCGCTCGACATCAGAAAGCTGCGCACTTCGGGGCGGCCGTAATTGAAGATGTGCGTCTTCCAGTCGGGATGGAATCCCTGCCGCGAGTCAGCGTGCTCGTAGAGGTGTGTCCCGTCGAAATATGCGAGACCGTGCGCGTCGGAAGGGAAGTGCGAGGGCACCCAGTCGAGAATCACGCCAATGCCGTGCTGGTGCAGGTAGTCGACCAGGTACATGAAGTCCTGCGGCGTACCGTAGCGCGACGTGGGAGCAAAGTATCCGGTGGTCTGGTATCCCCACGAACCGTAGAAGGGATGCTCCATCACGGGCAAGAACTCGACGTGAGTGAAGCCCATGCGGCCAACGTACTCGGCGAGTCGCGGTGCGGTCTCGCGGTAAGTGAGCGGGCGGTTGTGCTCTTCGGGGACTCGCATCCACGAACCTAGATGCACCTCGTAAATCGCCTGGGGTGCGCGCAGCGAATTGCGCGCGCCGCGCTTCTCCATCCAATCACTGTCGCTCCACTGGTAGTCGAGGTCCCACACCACCGAGGCTGTGCGCGGAGGCTTCTCATGTAGCAGACCGAGCGGGTCGGCTTTATCGACGCGGAATCCGTGGCGCTGCGATTCAATGTGGAACTTGTAGAGCGCCCCGCGCGTCACGCCAGGGATGAAACCCTCCCAGATGCCCGAGGAACCACGGGGGCTGAGACGATGTGCCTTGGAATCCCACTCGTTGAAGCTGCCCACGACCGAGACGGTGCGCGCATTCGGCGCCCACACGCTGAAGACGGCGCCGGACACCCCGTTGTGGGTGACGAGGTGGGCCCCCATCTTGTCGTACATGCGGTAGTTGCTGCCCTCGTTAAAGAGGTAAAGATCCTGGTCGGAGAGAAGCTGCGGGGTGACGAGCGTCGGTTCAGGGCTCATGAAGTGGGCGGAATGTGCGTGCGTCTTAGTTTACCGGAAGAAAGGAGCGGCGGGGTATTAGTTTGCCGGGGCGGATCACAAGCAGATAGCCTGGCCACAGCCATTCGTGCAAGGCGCAGCTAATTTCCCATGCTAGACTGACCATTCCAGCCATGCCAGCTCTGCGCGTCATTCTGCTGTGGCACCAGCACCAGCCGTTCTACAAGGATCTGGTTACGGGCCAATATCGTCTGCCCTGGACGCGGCTGCACGCGCTCAAGGACTACTACGGCATGGTCAAGGTGTTGGACGAGTTTCCGAACGTCCACCAGAACTTCAACCTCGTGCCGTCGCTCATGGTTCAGATTCAGGACTATGCCGCGGGTACGGCGCAGGATCCATTCCTGAACGTGGCTGCGAAGCCAGCTAAAGATCTCTCACTGGAGGAGCGCCGCTTCGCCTTGCAATACCTATTTCAGGCGAACCCGCAGAACCTGATTGGGCGCTATCCACGCTACCGGGAGTTGTGGGAGCGATTTCGCGAGCATGGCGACCATCCCGAGCGCGCGGAACGATACTTTCAGCCGCAGGATTTTACCGATCTACAGGTTTTGTCGCAGATAGCCTGGTTCGATGAGTTCTTTCTGGAAGAGAAGGAAGTCGCCGAGTTGGTGGCCAAGGGACGGCACTATTCGCTCGACGATCAGAAGATGGTCATCGAGCGGGAAAAAGATCTGATCGGCCGGGTGCTGCCGGCGCATGCCGAAGCGGCGAAGAAGGGATCGATTGAGATTTCGGCCACGCCGTTCTATCACCCGATCCTGCCGCTGGTTTGCGATACGAGTGCAGGAGCGGTTTCGTCACCCGGTTTGCCGCTGCCGCAGAACCGGTTTCGCCATCCGGAGGACGCGCGCGAACAGCTAGCGCGCGGTCTCGACCTTCATGAGAAGGTTTTTGGCATACGTCCCAAAGGAGTGTGGCCGTCGGAAGGCAGTGTGTCCGAGGAAGTGCTGGCCATTGCGCACAGTCTCGGCATTCAGTGGATGGCGACTGACGAAGGTGTACTGGGGCGGAGTTCAGGTGCGTTCTTCGCGCGCGACGGCACTGGACGCTTGCCAGCGCCTCTGGGGGAGAAACTCTATAACATCCACCGCTATGAGAACGGATCGGCGGCGATGCACCTTGTGTTTCGCGATCACACAATTTCCGATCTGATCGGGTTTGTGTATTCCGGCATGCCCCCGGCGGACGCGGCGCGGCATTTGATCGGCAATATCAAGGAGGCAGCCAAGCCGGTCCTGGCCAAGGGCCGCGATGCCGTCGTGTCGATTATTCTCGACGGCGAGAATGCCTGGGAGTATTACCCGAAGTCGGGACGCGAGTTTCTGCGCCGGTTTTATGACGGGTTGCAGAGTGAGCCGGGCGTGGAGGCAGTGACGATCTCGGAGGCGATCAAGCGCCACAAAGATTTCAACAAGATGACGTCGCTGGTGCCGGGGTCGTGGATCAATGCGAACTTCAATGTATGGATTGGAGCGCCGGAGGACAATCGGGCCTGGGACTACCTGCATCAGGCGCGTGAGTTTTACGCACAGAATGCGGCGCGGGCGACCGAAGTACAGCGCAAGCTGGCTTTCGACGAGATCCTGATTGCCGAGGGCAGTGACTGGAACTGGTGGTACGGGCCGGAGCATCACTCGGCCAACGACCGCGATTTTGACGAACTCTATCGCAAGCACTTGTCGAATGTGTATCAGGCGCTGGGCGCGACTCCGCCAGACTATTTGTCACAACCGATCACCGGGGCGGAGGTGCGTCCGTCTTTTGTGCCGCAGACAGCCTACATCCATCCGCGCGTGGCGGGTGACAAGGTCAGGTACTTCGAGTGGATGGGGGCCGCCGCCTACACTGCCGATCATCGGGCGGGCGCTATGCACGGCAAACAGTTCTTGCTCGACTCGGTGTATGCCGGCATCGATTCCACCCATTTGTATGGCCGGCTGGATTTCAAGGAAAAGGTTCCGGAGGCGGATTTTGAGCTGGTGGTGAATGTGGAGTCTTGGGCCAAAGGGGAGCCGCGTCCGCGGCGGGTACTGCGGGTTGAGGCCGCAGTGAACGAGCGCAAGCTCAAAGAGTGGAAGATCGAGAACGGGACGGAAGAGCGGGTGCTGGCATCGACCACCCAGGCGGACGAAAACACGAAGGTAGCGCTGTTACGCAACTTTGAATTCAAACTGCCACTGGCCTGGCTGCTGGCTACGCCGAACGCCGCGTCGGCGGAGCGGATGACCGAGCGCAAGGCGGGGGCAGCCGCCGTTGCCGCCACCAGCAAACTCCGCCTGCGCTTCAGTCTGTGGCAGAACCGGCTCCCGGTGGATTCTTTGCCGCTGGAGGGTTGGATTGAACTGCAGGTCGTCAGCGAGGGGGAATTGCTGTTCGGAGCGTGAGGAGCGCGCGCGTCCTGCTTAGGGAAAATCGATGAGCTCGAAGATTTTCGCATTGTCGAGGCGCAAGGATCCTGGCCTCTTGGATTCGATCACCGGGGGTTTACGCTTTCGTGCCGGGTTCGTTTCGTCCTTGAGCATTCCTTGAATGGAGCGGACTATTAGATCGTTAGCGGTAACGCCTTCCCGATCTGCCTTTTTCAGCAGCTTCGAATGAATCTTGTCCGGAATGTCTGGCTTGATCCTCACAAACTGATTCTTTCATGACACCGCACAAAATGAAACGCCAGACTCTCACAAGTCTGGCGTCGAAGAAACGTTGCTAACGCGATCTACTTACCGCCGCCGGTCGCTGCCGGGGTCGTCATGCTCAGTGGGCGGTTCAATTCGAGGGTAAGCTCGGTCCCTGCGGGCAAGGTTGCGGAGCGATGCTTGGTGAGCCAGTACCCGGTGGTTGCTCCGGCACCGATGGCCCCTCCGATTACCATACCAACGGGGCCGCCGGCCAGGCCGCCAATCAGCATGCCGCCCGCCGTGCCGCCACCGGTTTCGAGCGTGTCGCGGCGGTCGTGGCCCGTACCTTTGAACTGGCCTTCTGCGCTTACGTCGGTGCCATGGATGTTGGTGTCGATGAGCGTCGCGTCGAGGTAGTAGCGCTCCCCAGTGGGAAGAACCACAGCTTCGGGAAGAAGTCCGATGGTCGGTTTGCCCGAGATGCGCCGCGGCTCTGTCACCTTGGTGACGCGGCCCTCAACGGTCGCGCCCACGGGAATCATGGTCTTGCCGTCGAGAACAACCGCCTGGGTGAGTTTCCCCTGAAACGGATCTCCTGCCTTGTTGCTGAAGGTTGCGAGGGTCGTATCGAGGCGGACCATCAGAGTAGTTCCTGCGGGTACGGGCGAGCTGGTCTGGGCCGCGAGCATCGCTGCGAGCAGCAGTAGGCAAGGTAGTAGCATCCACTTCTTCATGGGGACCTCCGGGAATTCCAAAGCGCTCTATTGACTCTAGTCCAGGCGGACGGCGGCGACAATACACAGGCAGGACAGGGGGAACCAGAGGAGATAAGAGCGGCGCGGGTGGCCGAATGGCCGGTCCCGAAGACGGAAGTTGCTGCCAACAAGTGTGTCCGCCGTCACACCGCATTCATGTCCTTTCGATATAATCGTTGGTTTCACAACAACTCTCGGACGATCATGTGTTCAAGGCTGATGCGGCCCCGGCTATGTGGGACCAGATCGCGGTAAGCCGTACTATCACCGGGGGTTGCGACTACGAGGCGGCTTGTTCTAATAACTGAAGCAAAAGGAAACGGACCTATCCATGTCAAATATTGCAGCGATTCATGCACGAGAAGTTCTGGACTCACGTGGCAATCCTACGGTGGAAGCGGAAGTATTCCTGGGCGATGGCTCGATGGGCCGAGCGATTGTTCCCAGCGGTGCGTCGACCGGTGAGCACGAAGCGGTCGAGTTGCGCGATGGAGATACAAACCGGTTCCTGGGCAAAGGCGTGCTCAAGGCGGTCGAGAACGTCAACGGCGAGATCGCCGAGGCGCTGGCGAACTGGGACGCGTTCGATCAACGTGGGCTCGACAGCAGGATGATCGAACTCGATGGCACAGAGAATAAGGGACGCCTGGGCGCGAATGCGATTTTGGCGGTGTCGATGGCGACGGCCCGCGCATCGGCGGAGAGCCTCGATATACCGCTCTACCGCTATCTCGGAGGAGCCGGCGCCAATACGCTGCCCACGCCGATGATGAACATCCTCAACGGCGGTGCGCACGCCGACAACAACGTCGACTTTCAGGAGTTTATGGTGATGCCCGTGGGCGCGCCGTCGTTTTCGGAAGCACTGCGCTGGGGCGTGGAAGTTTTTCACACGCTGAAGGGTGTGCTGAAGAAGCGCGGCTACAACACCGCGGTCGGCGATGAAGGCGGATTTGCTCCATCGGTTAAGTCGAACGTGGAAGCAATCGAAGTCGTGCTGGAAGCGATCTCGAAGGCCGGGTACAAGCCTGGAGAAGAAATTGCCATCGCGCTCGATCCGGCGGCCAGCGAGTTTTTTCAGGACGGAAAGTACGTCTTCAAGAAGTCGGACAAGACGGCCAAGAGTTCCGACGAGATGGTGGCGTTCTGGGCGAAGTGGGTGAAGGATTATCCCATTGTGTCGCTCGAGGACGGCCTGTCCGAGAACGATTGGGATGGCTGGCAGAACCTGACCAAGGCGCTTGGCGGGAAGATTCAACTTGTGGGCGACGATATTTTCGTGACCAATATCCAGTTCCTGCAGGAGGGAATCGATAAGGGCGTGGCCAACTCGATTCTGGTCAAAGTCAACCAGATCGGCACCGTCAGCGAGACGCTGGACGCGATTGACCTGGCTCGGCGCAATGGATACACGTCCGTGATTTCGCATCGCTCAGGAGAGACGGAAGACACGTTCATTGCCGACCTCGCCGTGGCCACCGGAGCAGGACAGATCAAGACCGGTTCGGCCTCGCGCACGGACCGCATCGCCAAGTACAACCAGTTGCTGCGGATTGAACAAGAATTGGCCGGGGCGTCGCGGTTCCTGGGGTTGAAGGCGCTGAACTACAAGGGCTGATCGCATTTATCGAGCGAAGAAGGAGATTGATGATGAAGAAGTTGGTTCTTCTGATGGTGTTGTGTTTCTTGGCTGTCCCCATATTCAGTGCAGCACAACAAACAAATGACTCCGAGGTTCCCAACAAGGCCGAAGTGGTGAAGTTTCTGGACTTGATGCACGCGCGCGCGCAGATGGTTCAGACACTGGACGGCTTGGCCAAGCAGATGCGGATCGGTGCCGAGCAGGGCTTCAAGGAGAAGGTCCCAGATGCCACGCCCGAGCAATTGGCCAAGGTCGACAAGGTGTTCGAGGGCATTTTCCAGTCTCTGCCGGTGGACGAGATGGTCGACGCGATCGTTCCCATTTACCAGAAGCACTTGACCAAGGCAGACTTGGCGGCCATCACGGCCTTTTACGCGTCCCCGGCAGGCCAGAAGATCCTCAAAGAGATGCCTGCCATCATGTCTGAGGCGATGCAGGCTGGCGGAGAAATCGGACGGAAAGCGTTCGCGGCCAAGTCGCAAGAACTTGACCAGCAAATCGCCGACTTGGTCAAAGATTCGAAAAAACAATAACCGCAGGTCAAGACACTCCTTTCGTCGTGATGGACCTGTGACGTTTCGCGAGGGAATTGCATAGGTCCTTCGCTGCACTCAGGAGACAACGTTCCAGGAGCTAAGAGCTGATTCTTATGTCTCGTCCTAAACCACTTATTCTCATCATTCTCGACGGCTGGGGATACCGAGCCGAAACGAAAGCTAACGCCATCGCTCTCGCCCGCAAACCGACGTACGACCGACTGCTGCGCGAGTATCCCAACACGCTCCTTCATACCAGCGGGCCGTTCGTCGGACTGCCCGAGGGACAGATGGGCAACAGCGAGGTTGGACATCTCAACATTGGCGCCGGACGCATCGTGCACATGGACATCACACGCATCGATCTGATGATCCAGAACGGCGAATTGTTCTCGCATCCTGTGCTCCTCGACGCGATGAAGCATGCGCGCACAGGCGAGCGGCGGTTACATCTGTTTGGTTTGCTCTCCGACGGAGGAGTGCACTCGCAGCAGGCGCACCTCAATGCGCTGTTGAAGATGGCAAAGCAGAATGGCGTGGACCGCGTTTTCGTGCATGCCTTCATGGACGGCCGCGACACGCTGCCCACCAATGGCGCCGGATATCTCGAACAGCTTCAGCAGAAGATGCGCGAGTATAGCTGCGGCAAGATCGCCACCGTCAACGGCCGCTACTACGCCATGGACCGCGACCGCCGCTGGGAGCGCATTGCCAAGGCCTACAACGCTATGGTTTTTGCCGATGCCGAAGGCGGCAAGTGCGCCGATCCGGTGCAGGGGATGAAGGATTCCTACAACAAGGGAGTGACCGACGAATTCGTGATTCCGTTCGTTTGCACGGACAGCCGCGGGCAGGCGCTGGCCACCATTCGCGACGACGATGCCTGTATCTGTTTCAATTTCCGCGCCGACCGCGTTCGCCAGATCACTCGCAGCCTCACTCGCAATAGCGGACTCAACGACAAGGGCGGTAGCGACCTTCCAGGCGCGGCTGATCTGGATGCCACGATTCCGCGCGACCGCGTGCCAAAGAACCTCCACTACGTCTGTATGACGCAGTACGACAAGAATTTCAGCCTTCCGGTGGTGATTCCCGCTGAGTCGATGGCGAACATTCTGGCCAACGTGATGGGTGGGATGAAGATGCGGAACCTGCGCGTGGCCGAAACGGAGAAGTACGCGCACGTTACCTATTTCTTCAACGGCGGCGTGGAGACTCCATTCCCCGGCGAGGAGCGCGTACTGGTGCCTTCGCAGAAGGTGGCAACCTACGACCTTAAGCCGGAGATGAGTGCCGCGGGCATTGCCGATGCAGTGGTGAAAGCCACGGAAGAAGGAACTTTCGACGTGCTCATCGTGAACTTCGCCAATGCGGACATGGTGGGGCACTCGGGCAAACTGGAGCCTACGATTAAGGCGGTTGAGACCGTTGATGCTTGTCTCGCTCGCATCGAGTCGGCAGTGCGCGCCAAGGGTGGAGCGATGCTGATCACCGCCGACCACGGCAATGCTGAGCTCATGATTGATCCTGGAACGGGCGGCCCGCATACGGCGCACACCACGAACCCGGTGCCGTTTATCGTTGTCTCGGAAAGTGCGAAGCAGTTCACGTTGAAGCCGAACGGATCCCTGCGCGATATTTCGCCCACCCTGCTGGGGATGCTGAGTGTCGACGAACCGAAAGAAATGACGGGAGCGGATCTGAGGGTTCCGCTGAAGGGTTGAGCAAATCCTGTGCAGGAAGAGCCCTTAACTGCGGAGGCCGCCACGCGCGCGAAGAGCGCAAAGACGCCCGCCGATTCCGGCAGGCGTCTGGCCTTATTCGAAGTATTTGGTTGAACGCGCTAGTTCGCCAGCAATGCCGGAGCCGTTGCGAGCAATCCCGCGGCCAACTCCAGGTCATGCAGATCTTCTCGGCTGAAGTCCTGCGCAAATCTCGAATCCAGTCCCTTGCGCGAGATCTGGATGACGCCCACCACTACGGAATCCCGATCCATGATGGGAACCGACATCAGCTTTTGAATCGGTGCCGGCGGCGGCGCTTCGTCAGAATCGGTTGCGGCCGGTTTAATCGTTTCAAAAATGCTGGCGTGTTTCACCCGGGCAAAGTTATTGAAAATCTCGGCCTTCTTGCTCAGGGCGGTGTGAGCAGCGACCGCTTTGCTGGATAGCGGAATCGCACCGGTGGTGCGCAAGTATTCCGGAAACACAAAACGCAGCAGCCCGCCCTCCAGGCGCAGCAACGCAACTTCGGTATACTGCACCCGAAAAATCTTAGCCAGGACCATGCACAGGTCCAGCGCCGATACTCCCTGGCCCAGTACTGACCCCAAGGGCAGTAGGTGCTCGGGAAGTACGATTTCTTCCATCATTGCTTGATCGTTGTCTTGGGTCATAAGTTAGCCCACTTAATCTCCGTGACTACGGAGGAACATAAACTCTATCGCACTTTGCGCACCATTCGGTACTCCCCAAAGTAACCGCATCAAATGGCACAAGTCCATTGTTTTCAATGAAAGAGTGGACAAAAGCCTGGAAACCGCACATGGTAACGCACCTTTTGGGCAGACGCAAACCATCAAACCGGTGACAATTTCCGTCATTGCACTCGCAATGTGGCACCTCCTCCGCAACCTCCAGCGCTGGCCCTTTCCTTCCCGGCCACAAACTCATTACACTGCCAGCATATGAGCCTTCCAACGCAACCCAACGTGAAACTCGAGAACGCCCCGGACTATCGCGAGAATTACGCCAACAGTGTGCAGATGCGCGTGAACATCTGGGACTTCTTCCTCGTCTTCGGGACCTTGCAGCAGCAGACCGAGACCCAGGTAGAGATCAAGAACTTCCAGGGCATCTACCTCAGCCCGCAACAAGCCAAGGCGCTGCTGGGACTTCTGCAGCAGAACGTGGGCGGATACGAGAGCGCGTTCGGCGAAATCAAACTCGACCCGCGGATGGGTCCGCAAGGACCGGTGCACTAGAGTGGCGCGCCCCTCGTAGAGACGTAGCTTCGCTACGTCTCCGCCGGCAGTATTCCAGACGATGGTTAGAGAGAGACGTTGCGAGCAACGTCTCTACGAGTAGAGCAACGCTCCACCGATAGCATGTCCTCTCCCACACGATCCTCCAGTTCGCATCCGGCCTTGGTGTTCGTCGTTGTCTTTGCTGCGATTTTTCTGTTGCATGTCCCGCTGTTGCAGCTTCCCTATTTCTGGGACGAAGCCGGATACTACGTTCCCGCTGCGCGCGACCTGTGGCTCAGCGGAAGCTTGATCCCGCATACAACGGTCTCGAACGCGCATCCACCGCTGGTGTTGGCGTGGGTGGCGCTGTGGTGGAAGTGCGCGGGCTACGCCCCCCTGGTGACGCGATCGGCCATGCTGGTGGTCGCTGCATTCTCGCTGCTGGGAGTGTTCCGCCTGGCCGAGCGTGTCGCGAACACCGAGGTCGCGATTGCGTCTACGCTGTGCACTGCGCTGTATCCCGTCTTCTTTGCCCAGAGTTCTCTGGCCCAGGTGGATCTAGCGGCAGCCGGACTTACTTTCTGGGCATTGTGCTCTTATCTTGAGGACCGGCCGGTCGCAGTGGCAATCTGGTTCTCGCTCGCCGCACTCGCCAAAGAGACCGCGATTCTCGCACCAGCGGGGTTGGCAGGATGGGAAGTTCTGCGAATGATCGCATCGCGGCGCCACTCGCCGTCGACTCATGATGAGAATCGAGGTTCGTATCAGGGCATGCCTTCAGGCGTGCCGACAGGGGTAGGAAAGCAGCGCGCCTTCAGGCGCTGGTTTCCGGATGACGATTTGTGCAGCCGACTGCAAACTCTCTGGATGGAACCAAACACAAAATTGGGCGCACGGCCTGCGCGCCTCATTATTCCCCTTCTGATTCCGGTGTTCTCGCTGAGCCCGTGGTACGCCTATCACTACGCCCGCACGGGATACGTCTTCGGCAATCCGGAGTTCTTCCGCTACAACGTCGCCGCAACGCTCAATCCTCTGCGCTTTCTGCTGGCGCTGGGGTTGCGCCTGTGGCAGGTCTTCGGCTACATGCATTTGTGGCTGTTAACGCTTGGCATGCTGCTGGCCATGCTTCTGCTGCCGGTGAAAGAAGACGATGTAGAGCGCCGTCGCATCGCAATCCCCGTGCAGATGATATTTCTGGTCGTCGTGGCCGCGTATGTGGTTGCCATGGCGTTGATTGGTGGCGCGGTGCTGGCGCGCTACATGCTGACGGCCGTCCCGCTGGTGATCATCGTTGCAGTTTCCACGCTGCGCAGGCGTCTTCGCTACTGGCCGGCAGCTATTGCGGTGGTGGGGTGTGCGTTCATCGTGGGATGGTTCTGGAATCCGCCCTACTCCTTCTCGCCGGAAGACAATCTGGCCTACCGCGATTACGTTGTTCTGCACCAGGACGGAGAACGTTTCCTCGAGGCCCGCTATCCCATGGCGCGTGCTCTCTCAGCCTGGCCCGCCTCGGATGAACTCGCCCGTCCCTGGCTGGGCTACATCACGCGTCCGGTGCAAGTGGTGCGCATCGAGGATTTTTCTTTGGATGAAGTTCTGTCGGCTGCCGACTTCCGCTCACACTTCGATGTCGCGCTGGTGTTCTCTACGAAATATGAGCCGGCGCACCCGCTGCTGGATCAGTGGAGAGCATGGGATGGGTTGAAGCGCCGATTCTTCGGCTACCACCACGACTTGCCGCCGGCAGCCGCGGCGCGGATTCTCGGCGGGCGGATTGTGTTTTTAGAGGAGCGCAAGGGGCAGTGGATCGCGGTACTCGAGATCGAGCACGTAGAAAACGAAGAAGCCACATTGCCAGCTTCGAACGAACGGTTGCAAACTTGGTATTTCCCGGCTATTTCCCAATCGCACTGAGCACAGCGTCGTTAATCGCATAGACGGTTCCGTCAGGGCCGATCACTGTCGGCGTGTAGGCCTCCCCGATTCCCCCGGAGAGTTTGATCACTTCAGAGAGTTTGTTGGTCGTAAGGTTCCAGCGGTAGAGCTTGCCGTCTTCGCTATTGGCGATTACCGATTTTGTAAACGGATCTACAGCTGCGGTGTTGATACACCATTCGCGCACGGCTCCCGGAAAGTCTGGGAAATCCGGATCAGGCGTGACCCCAAGCCTGGTGATGACCTGCCGCATTACCTTCGTAGTGGGAATTACTGGGTCGATCTGGCTAGTGTTGGGATCGAGAATCGCAATGCGGTTGTGCCCGTCTCCGGTGTTGATGGCGGCGTAGTTGTTGTATTTCGTCATAAGCAGGTACTTGGATTGACCGTGATAGCTGGCCACCAGCGACGCGTCGACAATCGACGGAGTGTCATCCCAGCCAAAGCTGCCCGGAATCTTCTGTCGTGAGAGATCGCCGCTGAAATGCAGCAGCCAGCCGCGGTCGTTGTGACCGGGGAAAGGACTTTCCAGAACGCCGTAATACACATCACCGTCGGGCCCCACGGTTGGACTCGCGCTGCTTTCGTCGGACATGATCGCGTCCAGGCCTGATGCGGGGTCGGTGAGGCGGACCTTGTTGACGACCGCTAGTGTGCTGCTGTTCAGGGCAAGCAGATAGCCGAATCCAAAGTCCCCGCTGCTGACAGCGACATAGACGATGCTGCCATCCTTCGACAAGGCGGGGGCGCAACTCATCGAAACTTCTGTGATCAGCGAATCGCTGCTGATGCTTGCCGCCGAAACCCATGTTCCTGCGCCGTCAGGGGCGATGCGAGCCAGCCCACTCTGCAATCCGATCGGTGTCGGGCCAGTGACGAGGAAGCCGAAGAAGAGATTCCCTGCAGTGTCGGTGGTGAGCGGAGTGTTGATCTGCACGCTCTGCTGGTAGACCTGCGGGCTCGCCGAATAGTTCTTTTGCCCGTAGAAATATAGCCGGCTGATGGCGCCCGTGGCCTGGTCCGGTTGCGTGCGCACCAGGACCAAGCCTGCGTTATCCGGAACGAAAAGGTTGTTCTGGGAAAGCGTCGCGCCGAGACCTGGTAGAAAGAACGCAGATGGTGCCTGATATGCGGTGTTCAGCCGCCAAAGCAGCTTTCCCGTCGCGCCGTCGTGAGCCTGTACCCGGAAACTGTCTGCGCCAGTCTTCACCGGCACGATCACCGTGTTTGCCGCGGTAACTACGGGCGAACCGTAGTGGATGAAGATCTCCCCGGTCGGGGGCGCCAGGTCTACGCGAACGTGCCAATGAATTTTGCTCAGCGGTTGCGACGCGACAGATGACACACCCGTGTGCTGGGCGTCATGGGAGTGGGACGGCCAACCGGACTGGGCGACCGAGTAGGACGCCGGGAACAGGTAGATGAGAGCGAAAAGTAGCGGAATTGCCGTGAGATTTGCCGGTCGCTCTGTATGTGTCATAGTCGCCTCCCGGAATTCGACAATATCAAGGACCTGAGATGAGGGTTGTTGCAAAGATGTAAAAAGAGTGTCAACGATCGCGATCGGGGATAGCGATCAGCGATCGAAGCGTCAAGCTTGCATGAGATGACAGGAGTGCGTCTTAATCACCAGCCAAACTTCGCGGCCCGGCACCAGTTGCAGGGAATCACGCGCGGCGAGCGTGAGGTGGACTTCCATCTCCACGCCGCAATTCACCCGCGCGGAAACAATAACATCGCGCTGCTGTAGTGATGCGATGCGCCCCGGGATCACGTTGCGGGCGCTCAGTCCGACGGGCAGGGAAGTGGCTAGCAGAATGTCGCCCGCGCGGATTCCGACCCGCAGAGCCGAGCCGGCGTCCGCGCGCACCAGCGGCGTTTCCAGCAGGACTCGGTCGCCTTGATCGGACGCTGCCAGGCGGCAGGTCATCGTGCCCCGCTCCGGATGCACCGCTTCCACCGTGGCGTCGAAAATATTCTCGAAGCCTACCAATTGAGCGACCGTTTCCTGCCTGGGTGCTTCGATCACTTCGTGCGGCGTGCCCTGCGCGACGATGCGTCCCGCATCAAGGACAATCACGCGCTCGCCCAGGGCGAAGACCTCCTCCCGGCTATGCGTGACGTAGAGGATGGGAACGCGGTGAGTCCGGTTCCATTCGCGCAAATCGTCGATGATTTTCGCTTTCGTGCTCGCGTCGAGCGCAGCCAGCGGTTCGTCCAAGAGCAGGACGGCAGGATCGGTCACCAGAGTTCGAGCCAGGGCCGCGCGTTGGCTCTCTCCTCCTGAGATCTCACGGGCACTGCGGTGGGCTAGATAAGCGATGCGGAACTGCTGAAGAATCGTGGCCGCGCGCGCTCTGCGCTCTGCCTGCGGCAGGTGCGTCAGGCCGTATTGAACGTTCTGCTCCACCGTCAGATGGGGGAATAAGGCAAGGCTCTGAAAGACATATCCGACACGCCGCTTCGCGACGGGAAGATCCATGCGCTGCGCCGAATCGAATAAGACGCTGTCGCCGATCGCGATGCGTCCTGCGTCCGGCTTGGCTAGGCCCGCGACGCAATCGAGCAAAGTGGTCTTGCCCGCTCCGGATGGGCCAAAGAGGATGGTGAATCCCGGCGTGGCTTGGAACGCAACGTCCAGAGAGAACTGGAGGCCCTGCTGTTTGCGGAAGCGAGCCTCGAGCAGTGGAGTGCTTCGTTCTGGGCTTGGTTCTCCGGCAGGCGAAATTGGCGTCAGCGAAGCGCTTTCGACCGCCTCGATCGAACGAGGGGGATTCATCGCAGTTCATTGTAGGGACCTTCGGTGGCACTGGCAAAACGTTCAGGTCGGGGCAGAGACTCCTGAACAGGGGGCCGGCAGCGTACATAGACTAGGGATCCTTCGACTGCGTGGCCGCTTCGCTTCGCGCAGCAGCCACTTCGCTCAGGATGACACTAGAAAAACTTACAGCTTGCCTGTGGGGCTGATCGTCCAGGCTTTGCGATTCAGGCCATACACGATTGTCAACACGGCGAAGCACAAAACCAGCAGCAGCAGCGCCGTCTGATTTGCGGCCGTATAGTCGGACGCCTGCACCCGGTCGAAGATATCAATCGAGACCGTCCGCGTGACCCCGGGAATGTTTCCGCCGACCATGAGCACAACGCCGAACTCTCCCATGGTGTGAGCGAAGGTCAAGGCTGCGCCTGTGATCAGGCCGGGAATGGAGAGCGGAGCGATCACGCGAAAGAAAGTCCGCATCGGGGACGCGCCCAAGGTCGCCGAAGCCGCGATCAGCTTGCGATCCACGCTGGCGAACGATGCCGCGAACGGTTGCACCGCAAACGGCAAGCTATAGAGAATGGACCCGAGCACCAAGCCAGTGAATGTGAACGCCAGCGTGTGTCCGGTCAGCGAGATCCACCAGCGTCCGAACGGGCTATGCGGTCCGAGAGCCATGAGGACATAGAACCCCAGCACCGTTGGCGGAAGCACGATCGGAAGCGCCGCCACCGCTTCAACCAGAAACTTCCAGCGCCAACCAGAAAATGCGATCCAGTAGGCGATGGGAAGACCGAGTACCAGCAATAGGGCCGACACCGTGACCGCGAGTTGCAACGTCAGCCGGAATGCTTGCCAGTCAATTGCCATGATAGTTTGTAACGTCTTCGTAAACCCCGTAGCGCCGCCGTCCCGGCGGCAGTGCGCGGGGACGACTCGTCCCCGCATGCGAGGGCGAGACGCCCTCGCGACAGCCGGCAAGATGCCGGCGCTACCGTACTAGTTCTGCGGCAGAGTAAATCCGTACTTCCTGAGCAGATCGCCCGCCTCTTTGGTCTTGACGTATTCCAGAAACTCCGCCGCTTCCTTCTTGTGCTGCGAGTGCGAAAGGACGACCACTCCCTGCGCCAGTGGAGGGTAAGCCTCCGCTGGAACCTCCCAATACTTTCCTTTTCCTTTCATGGCCGGCGCGGTTGCGTGCGCCAGCGCCACGAATCCAGCTTGCGCGTTGCCCGATTCCACGAATTGCGCCGCTTGCGATACGTTCTCTCCCAGCACCAACCGGTCTGAGACCTGATCGTACAGGCCATAATGCTTCATCGCCGCCACTGCGGCTCGCCCATACGGAGCATGCTGCGGATTGGCAATCGCAATCTTCTTTACCGATGGATCGAGTAGAACCTTTAACCCCCCGTGCTCAACATCCAGGGGCGAATCCGCCGGAACCCAGAGCACGAGCTTTCCAATTGCATATTGATACAAAGTCGCCCCGTCGGCTGCGCCCCCGGCGATCAGCTGGCGCGGATAGTCCATATCCGCAGAAAAGAATAGATCGAACGGAGCCCCATTCTGAATCTGCTGCGTGAGCGCCCCGGATGCTCCGAACGATAGCTGCACTTTCACGCCGGTTTTCTTCTCGTAGCCGTCGGAGATCGCGTGCAGCGCCGTGCTCAAATCTGCTGCTGCAGCCACGACCAGTTCAGCAGCGCCTTTCTTGTCCTGGGTCCATCCCAAGGAAGAAGCCAGAAGAAAACATGTTGCTACGAGTACGCAAGAAGAAGACCTCATTCCTTGACCTTTCCCCAGACCCTTCCCATCTTTACCTTCGCTCTCATCGCAACCAACCGCGGAAACCAGATTGTACAGGTCCACCGCATTCCGTGATGTCCCTCGAGTCGGCGAACGGCGATTCCCAAAGTGGTCCGCCGCCAGCCCGTCCAACCGCTTTTGCATTGATTCGCCTCCGCCTGCTTCTGATACTGACTGGTGAGCGATATCATCATGCCAAGCCGCCGTTTCCTTCGCTCAGTGCGAGTGTGCGCACTCATTCTGAGTTATTCCTTCGCTGTTTCGATCGTCCAAGCCCAGGGCGCCAGGCAGATCATTCCCGAGACCGCGATCTCCGATCCAGACGCAGACCATGTCAAGGAGCGCAACGAATGGTTCTTCCGAGGACGCCTCGTCCGTGGGAAGCCCTCCGCAGAACTTCGCCGCCGCGCCTATCAGGCCAAGCTTCGGATGCGTGCACTTCGCGCCGCGGCCCTGGCCGCCACCGCCAACGGAGCGCCCTCACTGTCCTCGGGCTCGTGGACTCCCCTCGGCCCGGTTCCCCTCGCCTCCGACGCCTCAGGCAATGGCACGCAGGATTATCACCAGGTTGCTGGACGCGCGACCGCTGTCGCCATCGATCCCGCCGACCGAACTGGAAACACGGTCTACATCGCAGGCGCACAAAGCGGAGTGTGGAAGTCTACC
>JADGNQ010000242.1 GCA_017883385.1 Candidatus Sulfotelmatobacter sp. | reverse complement strand
AGAACTGAGAACTGAGAACTGAGAACTGAGAACTGAGAACTGAGAACTGAGAACTGAGAACTGAGAACTGAGAACTGAGAACTGAGAACTGAGAACTGCTACTACTTCGCAGCGACTTTCACGCCCTTCGAACTCGCGGCGTAGCGCGCGATGCCTTTGTACAGCGCTTCCGCGATTTGCTCGCGGTAGCCGTCGCTGCGCAGTTTCTGTTCGTCGGTGGGACTGCTGACGAACGAAACTTCCGCCAGAATTCCGGGCATCGCGCTCTCGGTCAGGACGACGAAGCCGGCTTCTTTGATGCCACGATCGCGCAATCCTGGATTCTGTACCGACAGTGTGCCGTACAAAGATCGTTGTACGCTGGCCGCCAGTCGCCGCGATTGTTCGATGCGCTCGTGCAAGTCCGCTCCGGAAAGCGATGCCGTCACGGCTGGCTTGGCGCCGCTCGCTGTCATACTCGCGCGCGTGTCGACATCTTTCAAGCCAGCTTCCTTCGGCCCAGCTTCTTTCGAGCCAGCTTCCTTTGACCCAGGCGCGGAAAAGAAATTCGTGTAGTAGGTCTCCACGCCCCGAGCCGATGGCAGGTCGCTGTAGTTGGCGTGCACGGAGACGAACAGATCGGCTTGCGCCTGGTTCGCGATGCTGGCGCGCTCATCGAGCGGAATGTAGTTGTCGTCCTGCCGCGTGTAGATCACTTCCATGCCCAGGCGGCTTTCGAGCAGCTTGCCGAGACGCTGCGCGATCTCAAGCACCAGATCTTTTTCCAGCAGGCCGCGGCGTCCCACGGTGCCGAGGTCCCAGCCGCCATGACCGGCATCGACCACGATGCGCAGCTTGGGCACGCGCGCCCGCAGTTGCAGGTCTTCTCTGGTCGGTGGAGGAATCACAATCGCGAGCCTGCTCTTCTCCGCGCCGGTGTTGGGGAACAGGTTGACCGCGGCCTTCGGCGTCGTCCCGATCTTGCGTACCTCGACCAGCAGGCGGTACGGATTCGACTCCAGGCTCACCGAGAAGTTTGTGTTGGGCCGGGTCTCGAGGACAATGCGCGTCATTCCCGCCACGGGTTGCGCCACACGGATGCGGCTCAGCAGCGCGTCGCCCACGTCGATTGATTTTCCGGCGAGGTCCGCGGCGAGTTGCGTGTCGTGCAGATCGAAGTAGATGCGATCCGGCCCGGCCAGGCGGTGCGCCTCATATTGCACCTGATCTTCAAGATCGAGGACGACGGTGCTCGAATCGGCCGACGACCAGTGCCGGATTCCCGTGACTCGCGGGAACTTCGACAGCTCTTGCGCCGTCGCGGGTGAAGTGGTCTGTTCGTTCGCGTCGGGAATCGCGTTCGCGGTGCTTGTGGGATTCGCGCTCGCAGCTGCTGAAGGAACTGTCGCATCCTTTGCCGATCGTGCGCCGGTCGCCTTAATTGGCATCTTCTCGGTGTGGATCATGGCGCTGCCCAACTGCGCCGTCTTCATCTTCCACCAGACTCCACCGGCAAATGCCGCGACGATCACGATGCACAACAGCAGAACCACCACGCCCGGACGGCGAGTCGCGCGCTCAGGTTCGAGTAGCCCAAAAGTCAGCTCAGGTACAGTCTCGGCAGGAGCGGTTGTTTCGAGATCGGGAATTTCCTCGACTACGGGCTCGTCAAGAATCGCGGGCTCGTCCGGAACTGCAGTCGCGGGAGCAGCCTCTACCTTCGTCTCGACCGGCTTGCTATCAACGACTGGGACGACTGCAACAGGCGCCACCCGAACAGGTACGACCGGTAAGGAGACAGCTGGCACAGGCGCAACCGGGACCGCGACAATTGGTGCGACGATTACCGGTGCAGCACTCACAACTTGCGGCGCGACTGCAGCGGGCTTCTCAACCGCACGCGGAGCCGGTTCCAACTTGGTCGCCGCGACCTGCGCGGACTCAGCGAAACGATCTTCGTCCTCCGGCTTCAGCGCTCCCAGCACCAGTTCCGCCAGCAGGCTCAGGTTGCGGACGTCGCTGTCGTTAAAGCCGAACGGCCACGAAGAGAACGCTTCCAGCAATCCAATCACGCGCCGGCGTCCGCAGAGCGGCACTGCAACCATGGAGCGCGCGCCCAATTGCCGGCACGCCTCGAGGTTCACTCGCGGATCGGTTTCGGTGTCGTCGCAGATGACGATCTGTGCCTCGCGGAAGCACGCTCCGGAGAACGCCGAATCGCGGTCGATGCGTGCGCCCACGTCGGGCCGGATGGTGCCCGCCGAGGCGCGCAAGACAATCTCGTTGTTTTCCGCCAGCGCGATGGCCAGGCCGTCCGCGCCCGTGATCGCTACCGCACGCTGTGCGACGAGGTGAAGCACTTCGTCCAGAACGAATTGTTCGTCCGCTTCAAACTCCGCTACGGGAGCGCCTGCATCGAACCCGGGATGCCGCGAGGCCAGCGCTTTTCTCCGGCGCACCTGCTCGTGCAACGCGGAGAATGCCAGCAACGCCTGCAACGCGTCGCGTTGCGATGGTTTTGGCGAGGGGAAATCGGGCTCAGACTGATCTTGCTCAGAAACATCTGCGGAGAAACCGGACGCAGCGCTCTGCCCCCGCGGCCAGGCAGGCACACCAACTCCGCTGAACGGAGTGGTCACGTCAATATCCGGCTTGGTGGGAGTAGTCGCCATTAAGACACAGTTCACCTTTAAGTTATCGGTCTTTGCGGCCAGTTGCAATTACCGGAGGATTACTTTGGTAAGACTATCGTCCTCGGTTTCCGCCTTCCCGAACAGCTCCCGAAAGTCTACTTTGCGCCAGGGCGCGGGGAGTAGAATCCTGCGAATCGGAAACCGCAAAGGATACGAAGGTAACACGAAGGAGAAACCGCTATGCTCCAACCGCGCAGTCACGGATCTCCCAGCCCGGCCGTTGCGGCGGGAATCGTCATCGGGATGTTGGCCATGATCATCATCCCAGCCGCCATCACGCTGCATTCGGTAAGCGCTCCGGGGACACTCAACGTTGGGACGAATCCTTCGCCACACGGCTACACCTGGAGCCTGCTGCTTTTCATCGTTCCGATTCTGGTGATTGCGGTATGGTTTCTGCCGAGCGAAGGGCTGGAGATTCCACAGCGCGCTTTCCGGTGGACGATCGGCATTCTCGTGCCTCTGGGATGGCTGCTCGACATCATCTTCGCGCGGTGGTTTTTCTGTTATCCGAATTCGAAGGCGACCCTGGGCATTCCGGCCCCTGCCTTCGGCCACCCGGTGCCCGTCGAAGAGTATGTCTTCTATTTCACGGGATTCGTTGTGGTTCTGCTGCTCTATGTCTGGCTGAGTGAATACTGGCTCGCGGCATACAGCGTTCCGGACTATCCGGGCGAGGCGAGGAGCATGCGCCGTCTTCTGCATTTCCACCCTACGTCACTGATCCTCGCAGCCATCCTGATTGGTGTGGCGTGGTTCTACAAGAAGCATTTCGCCGCGGTCGCGGATCGCGAAGGCTTCCCGGGATACTTCGCGTTTCTCGTGGCCGGTGCGCTGATTCCGGCGATGAGCTTCTATCCCATCGCCCGCCGGTTCATCAACTGGCGCGCTTTTAGTCTGACCGTCTTCTTTATGCTGCTGGTCAGCGAACTCTGGGAGGCAACGCTGTCGCTGCCGTACGGATGGTGGGGCTTCCAGCACAGGCAGATGATCGGGCTGTTTGTCGGGGCCTGGTCCAACTTGCCCATCGAAGAAGTCTTTGTCTGGATCGCCGTGACGTATGCCACCACCATCGTGTTTGAGGTCGTGAAAATCTGGCAGGCTTCGGAACGTACGGCGAAGGAGGCCTTTCTGGGCTCGCCCTCGTAGGTTGCAACCTCTCTCTCGGCATCAATCGGAATGCCGCGGGCGGAGACGTAGCAAGCTACGTCTCTACGAACTTGGATTTCCTCCGAACCACGGCAGTTACTAAGGCGGCACGTGCCACCGAGGATAAGATTCGTGAGATAGGGCCCTGGCCGACCTGAACTCCTTCCGGCGGTGTGAGTATGCCATCAGGACTATCTACCGCACGACAAGCACGGGCTCAGCACAGGCACGAACTCCGCACCCTGACCTACGTCACACTCGACCAGGCGAACGGCGGGGTGGTTCGCAATCTCACGCACGAAGGCATTGCGGTGCAGGCTGTGGCGGCGGTTCGTGCGGGCCAGCAGTTGCGGGTGCGCTTTGAGTTGCGCGGCCCGCGGCTGCGGGTGGAGAGCCACGGCGAAGTCATGTGGGCCACTCCCTCGGGACAGTGCGGGATTCGCTTTCTCGACGTCTCTCCGCGGATGACCCGACAGATCAACGAATGGGTTTTCGGAAGTCTCCTGGCGGGCCTTCCACCGTGGTCTGGTCCCGGCGGGTCGGTATTCGCGAAGTCGAGGTCAGCGCAATCGAAGTTCCTGACCAGGTCACTGGCCCTGGTCGCGCCCGGGAAAGAGGAAGAATACGAAGATGACGGGCTGCTGATCTCCGCGGCGCCGGTAAAGGTGATCGAGCTGCGGTTGCGGCCCGAGCCAGATCGCCTCCGCGATGCCGCCGCAGAGAGTTCGGCGCACCTCGCGGCTACGCCTCCTGCGACTGAGTTGGATTGGCTCTCGCAGCCGCTCTCTGGGCGCGGTCTGGTCTGGACGGTCAACACGCTCGTGGTGCTGGCAGCTCTGCTGCTGTTTGCGCTGGTCTTTCTTTCCGTTACGGGCGAGCCTCCGCGGCGGCCATTCGCCATAGCGGCTGGAGCTGCAGTTCTGGTGGCAGCGTTGTATTGGGGATTTTTTAAAGTGTTTGGAGGCGGCAGCCCAGGGGCAAGACTTGCACGCCTGAGGGATTTGGGTGCCGAGGATGACGAGGAAACCAGAGGCCCGCGCTTCCGCTGAGATCTGCAGACTGACAACTGGCAGCGTGGGCACTGGCGACGGCTCTCAGTTCGCGAAGTTTAGTTTGCGAAATACTGCTGTGCCAGCCAGAGCTGCAGCGTGCGTTGCTGCCCGGGCGCAAGGTTCACGAATCGGATGCCCAGATTTCCGCGCTGGTCCTGCCAGGCAACTTCCGCCTTCGTCTTCAAAGCCGACTTGGCGCCCGGCAGCTCGAATGAAACCTGCAAGGACTTCGCGGCCTCAAAGGGATCACTGGTATGAATTTGTATGCCACCCTGGCTTACGTTGATCAGATACCCCTCCGACGGTTTTTGGCCTTTGCAGCTCAACGACACTGGTACTTCTAGTCCAGCGCGATGGTAACGGAGACGTCCGTCGAGAATCATGCTGCGCGCGGCGGAGAGTGTGCGTACCGCCTGTTCTACCGAGATTGGTTTTTCGAAGGCAAATAGCGCGCCGGTCTCGTCCAGACTGCGGTGGCACTGCGGGCCGCCCATGATGACCAAAGGTACCGCCGGTGCCTTCCCCGCGGCTTGCAGTTCGTGCAGAAACTGCGCGCTTCCATTCAGATCGCAATCCACGATCAGGGCGTCGATCTTTGATTTGTTGAGCCGGGCCATCGCGCGTTGCGGTTCGCCTTCGACGGCAACGTCCATGTGGAGACTTCCGAGGATGCATTCCAGAACACTGACTTCCTGAAAATCGCGCGAAACCACCATCGAGGAAAGTGTCATACCTTCACTCTAGCGGTGTTAGTAACATCGCCCTAGATAACCAACGTAATGAAGCGGACTTCGGCCTTCGGAGGTCCGGGGACGGCGGGTGGTCAGAAGATGTCTGAACTTGGCAAATAGAGTATCTCTGTTGGCGATGAAGGACCGAGACTATATCGAGTTGTGCCAGTTCGTAGTTGGCATAACATCGCCTCACTCATTGACCCCGCCGGTTTTGAGTGCAATGGCCTGATTTCAACAACTGAGCAATTGAATGCTAACGTAGGACTGGGTAGGTACTGTGGAAGACGTCCAGCCGCACATCATTCCGACGCTCTCACGAGCGAAGATTTCGCGTCACCTGTCATATCCAATCGGGGCTGCGGCCGTGTCGATGGCCTTAGCTTCGGTCACCCAACTGCCCGAATTGAAGCTTCATTTTTATTTCTGGTCAGACAATTCGCTGCGGAGGGGGCACTACGAATTTCTTCGAGTGGAGTATCTTAACAATGCTCTGCCCGCACCAGATGACTGGCCGATTTGGCACCTCTATAAGCGCCCCAATACCGCTGGGAAATCATTGTGCAGGCAGTGACCTGCTCCCTGTTTTCCGAACAAGTCCGAGTATGATTTCGGACGAAGGAAAGGGGAAGGGGTATGTCCAAGAGCAGGCACACGGAGGCACAGATG
>JADGNQ010000241.1 GCA_017883385.1 Candidatus Sulfotelmatobacter sp. | reverse complement strand
TCCATCACTTAGCTTCTCTGACCTCGCTCCGCAAGGCTCCAAATGGCTCCATTAAGCGCGCCGATCCGGAGGGAATGATGTTCCGCACTTCCTCGAACCCGACTTCCGGGGAGTTTTGGGCTGCCCACTTCTACGGAACGGGCGTTTCTCGTCAAGTTGACTCCGAACAGGCCAATTTCCGGGTGGCTCGTGACGAGTGGATTCATCGTGTAGAGTTTCACGAGATGTCATAAGTAAGCAGTGGTGCGCGGGCGCTCCACTCTCTTCATGGCGTCCAAGTTTCGCGCAGAGGAGGGCCGCATGAGAATTGCGCATTTGTCTCGCAGGTTGTTTGTGAAAACAGCATTGGCCGGAGCGGCGGGGACACTGATTCCGCGAATCGCAATCGGCGCCGCTCCAGCCGGAGGCGAAGCTCAACCGGTTGCCAACAATGCAAGTCTCTCGTCGCTCACTCTCTCCGAAGCAGCTGAACTGGTGCACAGCAAAAAGATCTCTCCCGTGGAGTTGACGAAAGCGTGTCTCGGCCGCATTGAACAGCTCAATCCCAAGCTGAACGCCTTCATCACCGTCACGGCCGACTCCGCGCTGGTCGATGCTCGTGCAGCGGAAGCAGAGATCCAGCGAGGCCGTTGGAAGGGCCCGCTCCACGGTATCCCGATCTCCCTCAAAGACCTGGTGGACACGGCGGGCGTGCGCACCACGGCAGCGAGTGGTTTATTCAAGGATCGCGTCCCCACTCAGGATGCGGAGGTTGTCCGCCGCCTCAGATCCGCTGGGGCCGTGCTTTTGGGCAAGACCAACTTGCACGAGTTCGCCTACGGCGGCAGTTCGGCCATCAGTTACTTCGGTCCGGTTAGCAATCCCTGGAACGTTGCGTACAGTCCAGGTGGCTCTTCCGGCGGGTCTGCGGTCGCAGTCGCGGCGCAAATGTGTTACGGGGCGATCGGCACGGATACTGGAGGTTCCATCCGCGAGCCGGCTGGCTACTGCGGCATTGTTGGACTCAAACCCACGTACGGTCGCGTGAGCGCCTCGGGAGTCATACCCTGCGCGTGGTCCCTGGACCACGTAGGGCCGATGACGAGCACGGTGATGGACGCCGCTCTGATGCTCCAGGTCATCGCCGGCTACGACCTGCAGGACCCGGGCAGCATCGATCTCCCGGTTCCAGACTACGTGGCCACCATTGCCGCCTCGACCTCCTCGTTGCGACTCGGTATTCCGCGCGCCTGGTTCTACGAGGGACTTCATCCCGACATTCAGTCAGCCATGGAGAGTGCCCTCTCGGTTCTGAAGAGACTCACGCGCTCTCAGCGCGACATCGCTCCGCTGGCGACCGATGGCACCTACGCATCGGTCATGAATCCGGCCTTCACGATCGTCTTGGCGGAAACGTACGAGTACCACAAGGACTACGCTCTTAAGAATCCCCAGCTTTACCAGGCGTCCACGCTCAAAAGAATCCTTGCCGGGGCAGACGCAACAACACCTGCCTATGTTCAGAGCCGACGCCAACTCGACCAGATTCGCCACTCCGTGGCGCGTGTCTTCGACGACGTGGACCTGGTGATCACTCCTACGTCGCCGGTCCCGCCGTTCAAGATTGCCGATCTGAGGGATCCGGATACTAACCGGCCGAAGGAACTCCAGATGCTGCACAACACCCGGCCATTTAATATGCTGGGGCTGCCGACAGTCTCCGTTCCTTGTGGTTTCACTGCTGAAGGCTTGCCGATCGGGATGCAGGTCAGCGGTCCACCGGGAGGTGAAGCCACTGTTCTTCGCCTCGCGCATGCTTACGAGCAAGCCACCGAATGGCACAAGCGCAACCCGAATTTGGGTTGACTCTGCCCATCTTGCTTCTGTGTTGCTCTGAGTTCCTGAAGAGGGCACTCGAAATCTGGAGGCCGTGGTCCATAAACTGCGATGGGAGAGGTCCCAGTCGGGTTTTGGGCGGATTGTCGGCTACACGGAAGCAATCCAGTTTGACGGGTTGTCGCCAAATCGGACTTGTGCCTTCGGGGTCCGGCGATATGGAAGTAGGCGGGGAGCGCGGACCTAGATCGGTAATGGGGAGTCGGCTTGTCGGAAGGTTTTGCTAGCGATTGCGGCGGGTCACTCAAGTCGGTAGATATGCTCTAGCGGCCTGTCGCAGTGAGTTCGTTACTGCGAGTGCAGAAGGGCGATGCTGTTGATGCCCGAATGCTGGTATTGAATGAGCAACGGTTCGCTTTGGTGACCGTAACGACAGATGCGGAGTCTGGTAATGGTTGCTCCGCGACAGGCCACTAGCCTCACCTGAGTCGCGAAAATTGAATGCTGCCCCGGGGCCTTCGACACATCTCCGGATCTTCCGCGAAGGTCAGTGCTGCGCGAAGACTCTTTCGTGCCGGATCATACAGCGTCGTCCAAGGGTTATCACGATCCAAGATCAAATCTCTGAGCAGCATACCCGCGATCGTGCCATGGGTAAGCCCTGCTCCCGAATCGCCTGTAGCGATGTACACATTGAGCTCGTCTCCGGGATTTCTGCCGATGAACGCTAATCCATCGACGCTCTGTATGACTTGTCCAGACCACCGGAACTCGGGTTCCTTTTACTCCGGAGAAATGCTTGCGCCCCCAAGCTGTGAGGCGCGCGAAGCGGTTCTCTCAAGCGCGTTCTCAAGCTGCACCGCTGAGGTCTGGATCCACCTGCATTCGCCACGCCTTCAGCAGCCATTTCGGGGCACATAAGAGGTTATCGTAGGCGGGCGGGACAATCCGATCTGGATGTCCGCAAGCGAAAGCGAAGAGGAAAGCGTAATGGATCGTCACTTCGTAGTCTTTTTACTCGGGAGCTTGCCTGGCTCAACAACGTACATCCAAACACGCTGAGCTGGGTTTATACTTCCAGTCTACGAATGCTCAGACACGCGACCCCAGAACAGAATAACTGAGAAGTCTATCCATGGATCGAGATCTCGAAGAGCTGAGGCCTTTCCCGCCACTCGGACCCGCGGTTAAAGTTCTGATGGTCTGGCCGCGCTTTCCTGCCTCTTATTGGAGTCTTGGGGAAGTGACGGAGATCGTCCCAGAGCGTTCCCTCGTGCCTCCGCTCGGGCTGATCACAGTGGCGGCCCTTTGTCCCAAGCAATGGGCGATTCGTCTAGTTGACCTTGCGTTTGAAGAGTTGAGCGATGAGGATCTCGTCTGGGCCGACCTCGTGATGGTCAGTGCCATGCAGGTCCAGCGCGATGATGTGCGCCGCACGCTCCAACGCGCTTCTAAGCTAGGCCGGCGAACCATGATTGGAGGTCCCTACGCCAGCAGCGAACCGGAGGCATTACTGCCCCTGGCTGACCATGTGGTCGTGGGCGAGCCGGACGAGGTCTTCCAGGAGATCGCCGCGGATCTCGAAGTCGGAGCAGCCCGCAGGCTTTATCGTGTTACGGAAAAGCCCGATGTCAGTCGCACCCCGGTACCGCGTTTCGACCTGTTGGCACTGGAGAAGTACGCTCTCATGGCGGTACAATTTTCGCGAGGCTGCCCGTTCACCTGTGAGTTTTGCGACATCATCACCCTCTATGGACGCCGCCCGAGGATGAAGTCCCCAACGCAATTGATCGGAGAACTCGACAGGCTTCTGCAGCTCGGCTGGCGCAAAGAGATCTTCATTGTCGACGACAATTTTATTGGAAATTACAAGGCGGCTTTAGAGCTTGCGCGGCAGTTGGAACGGTGGCAGCTCCGCAATCGGTATCCGTTCGGGTTCGCCACCGAAGCTTCCATCGATCTTGCTTCGCGACCGGCACTCCTGGACGCGATGGTCAAGGCAAATTTCTCTCGTGTGTTCATTGGGATCGAAACGCCCTCGGCTGAGTCGCTGAAGGAAGCGAAAAAAAATCAGAATCTCCGCCGCGACCCGTTGGATTGCATACGCTTTATTCAACAGCAGGGGCTTTGGGTCATGGGCGGTTTTATCGTCGGTTTTGATAGCGATCAAGCGGACATTTTTGACCGACAGATTGAGTTCATAGAGCGTGCAGCCATTCCTTGGGCCATGGCGGGTGTCCTACAGGCGCCACCCACGACTCCGTTATATGAACGCATGAAAAAAGAGGGTCGACTTATTCAAGGTGGCCTGGAATTCAGCAATTTTAGTCCGCCGAACTTCCGAACGGTGCTGCCCCTACCAGTCCTGCTCGGCGGCTTAAGGCGGATGCTGCTTACACTTTACGATCCGCGCCGGTTCTACGAACGTGTGCTCGATTCTCTTGAACTCTGGCAGGTTCGCCCGGAACAGAAGGCGCCCGCGCTTTCTTTCCTGTACCAGTTAAGGGTGCTGTTTAAGTCTGTCTGGCGGCAAGGCCTAATGTCCGACTATCGTCGGGATTACTGGCGCTTCCTCGGACGGCTCATGCTGCGCTGCGGACTGAACCCACAGAAGAGGCGGCTTGGCTTCGAGCTTGCGCTCTCGGGGCACCACTTCATCCGCTATGCGCGGAACGTCGTCGAGACCTTGGAAGCAGAAAGCTGTCGGGCTGCAGTTCACGCATCCTGAATTTGCCCGCCAAACAGATGGGCAAGGCGCGGTGTTGATCGATAGGGTACGGAATAAAAGTAGCTCTGTCCGATTCTCGGTTAGCATTCACGGCTCGGTGCCACGACTCTCACGGCACTCCACAAATTGCGGCAGCTGTTGCGGGACGCATCCTTTGGGTTGAAGCTCCACCCCGAGGGCAATACGCGACGGCGGCATATCGCTCAAATGTATCGTAATGTTTATTCTTCTTAGATGTCTGGTCGCCACAGCCATCGCCGGGAAGCATCGAGGGCGTGCGAAACGCTCCACTGTCTCGTACTCTCTATATCGCGTTCGAGGCAGCCATGCGCATTCTACCGGTGGCCGGGAACGACCGGCTGCTCCCGGAGTCGGCATTCAACGACCCGATGCTGGCGCGACACGAAGTTCATCATCGTGCACGGAGGCGGCCTCTACACTTCTCGCGCAGGCGATGCTGTGGAAGCCGAACGCCTATCTGGGTGGTGTTGGGAGGACTAGCCAGGACCATTCCTCTGGCGAAAAGCTGCTTCGATGAGGCCGGCCAGATCAGCGCCGGACGGAATCCGATCTCTGGAATAGATGTTCAGCCGCCAGGCAAGAATGACAATGTTCGCTGTCCATTAGCTGTCCAATAAGGATTCCTTACTCGTACTTACAAGGATTTACAGAGCCACCCGCGTCTTGTAAGTTGTTGAAATTACTATCCTCGGTCGCCTCATAACCCAAAGGTCGGTGGTTCAAATCCACCCCCCGCAACCAACGCAATCATAGGGTTACGAGCAACAGACGTTTTCACCGCAGGGGCAAAAAAGGGCATCAAGGCCGCCCCACTGCGAAATGCAATAAACAAGGGCTGCTTCGGCAGCTCTTTTCATTTTGCTTTCCTCACTTCCTGCCTCAGCACCATCTGCACGACTTTGCTGTTGGCTTCGCGCTTCGATTCCATCATGGCGTTGCCGTAGACGTTCATGGTGGTGGCGATCTGCGCGTGCCGCATTAGCTTCTGCTGCACGCCTATCGGTGTGCCAACCAAGTCCAGCCATGACCGATAGGTATGTCGGAAGGTGTGCCATCCGATGTCCCCCAAACCCAGCTTGCGGCCGGCAGGGCGAATGTAATCCTGCTGGATAGGGCTGGCATGGTAACAGCGGCCGGTCACGGGGCTGGGGAAAATCCAGTTTTCCTCCGACTCGGGACACTGCCGTTTCCAGTTGAGCAAAACGGTAGCGAGATCGGGATCGAGAGGAAGATCATCCTCCGAATACTCGGTCTTGACCTCATCGACTACGCCGTCCACTACCGCGCGAGTAACACGCATCGTAAGCCCGGCGAAGTTGACGTCCGGCCACTGCAACGCCAGGATTTCGCTGACGCGAAGTCCCAGACACTGTGCGACAACCACCATGGTGCGGTAGGGTTCCGTAAGAAGCTCGAGTATCGAGACGTATTGATCCAGGGTTAGAATGATCGGCCTCTTCCAGCGCCGACTTGATCCCGGTATCTCAACGAGCCCCATTGGATTCCGCTCGGTCCGAATCAACTCCCAAAACATTGCCCTTTCGAAAAGGCGATGCATGAGAGCCTTTATCTTTCCCTTGGTGGTTGCACTGAGAGTCATGCCATCCAGCCATTCCTGCACGTACATCGGCCGCACTTGGGACAATTGAACATCTTCCCACTGTGGCATGACGTGTTTGTTCAGAATCGTCAGGTACGACTTCCTGGTGGAATGCCGCGACGGCATGGCAT
>JADGNQ010000240.1 GCA_017883385.1 Candidatus Sulfotelmatobacter sp. | reverse complement strand
GAAAAACAGATATCCATCTAACCGTTCAAAATCACAATCGATTTTCTCTTCAGCCACGATGGATTCAATTTGGGCAATCGCTGCGGTATGACTCTGCGCGACCAATTGAGCATCATTCGTGCCATGAAGGTCTTCGATTTCACGATAGCTAGTATCTAAAACATTTGAAAGATGTGCGGTAGTGTGCTCAGTTTCGCCTGCTCCTATTTGGTTTTTGTCGAGGACTACTACGGACTTTCCCTCGCGCGCCAGCAGATAACCTGTGGTCATACCCGCGATTCCGGCGCCGACGATACAGACATCGACATGGATATTCTCGTCAAGCGAGGGCGCTGCAGACCTCTTCGTCGTAGCGGACCAAATTGAGATGCCTTCTCGGGAACCCGGAGGATGCCTAGACAAAGGCTTTTGGGCGCTTCGTCGTTGGCTAAGAACTCTTGTGACCATCCCTAATCTCCGATCAATTCGCGGCGTGTTCGCGCTATTCGGATTCTTGAAGGTCCACTCCGTAGCGCTTTGCAGCAGACTGTATCCGCTTCTATGCTGCTCGACGTTCCCCTTCCGTAACGACCTTCACCTGGTGGAACTGCGCAACCGCGTTGCGTACGTGAGAGGCGTTCTCCAGCAGCTCCTTGCGTTGCCTGGGAAAGACTAACTTCGTTGCCGATGTCCGATCGCGACCTGGCTTGGTTAGCTTTGCCATAGTCTTCTCCCTCGGGAGTATCCCCTTGGGCGCAGACGGGCCCGGAATTCTTGGCCACGTCGATCACGGCAGCTTTTCCAATTCCTGCAGCGTGGAGTGGTTGACGTCATATTCTTCTCGCGTGGATTCGGCCATGCGGGGCTTATCCATTTCCTTTTTCACGCGAGCGAGTATCGCGCGGTTGGATTCTTGCTTTGGCTGGTTCTTATGCATGCTCGCACTGTGTCACGAGTCCAGGACGATTGCAGGTCAATTGGGAACAAGGCTGACAGTTTCAGAATTGTTTTGTAGCGAGCACTTTTGCACAGTCCGTACCAATCTGCCTTAAGTAAGATTTTTGTTGTGAAACAGCGTGCCCGTTTCACACGGTCGGAAAGTTGGACTATCGAAGACGAACAGTGGCAGAAGATCGGCGGAGGGTATGAGGCAGGGAAGTTCAGGTTTTTACTGTTTCCCTGGATGGAGCCTACATTTTATCTACGCCGATCCACAGTCCAACGTCACGTAAAGCCGAGTTGAACGCTCATCAAGTGGCCAAGCGTTCGATTCTGACCGGACTCTCCAGGGCATATACCTGTCTACGTAACACCCGGTATTCACAGATGCGAATGCGCAGAAATTAAAAGGAGCACCATGACAGCAACAATGGAAAAGGGATTGTGAGCGGGTGCGTACCAATACGGCGTCCGGCGGAACACAAAACATGAGGCTTTTTAAGCGCGACAAAACATTCACTGAACCGATCGTCTGGCTTACCACATTTTTCGTGATTGCCTTTCACATTGGAGCGGTGGCTGCACTGTTCGCGTTCGCCTGGAAGCCGTTTGTGCTTGCGATTCTGTTGTGGTGGGTCGCAGGAGGCCTCGGCATCGGGATGGGGTTTCACCGGCTGCTAACACATCGAGGTTATAAGACGACAAAGCTGGTTGAGTACGTCCTGACCGTTTGCGGGACCTTGTCTTTGGAAGGCGGCCCAATCTTCTGGGTCGCAACGCATCGATTACATCACCAAAACGCTGACAAGGACGGGGACCCGCACTCGCCCCGCGATGGTGGCTTGTGGGCGCATATGGGGTGGATCCTGACTGGACGAACACTGCCGCCCAATGAAGCCGTAGACCTTCTACCGTATGTTTCGGACCTTCGAAAAAACAGGTTTCACGTTTGGATTAGTAAGTGGCATTGGGTTCCCCTTGCCGCGCTCGGATTGGTCCTGCTTTCTCTTGGAGGGTGGCCATACTTGCTATGGGGCGTCTTTTTTCGGACGGTTTTGGGTCTCCATTGCACATGGCTCGTCAATTCCGCTACGCATATGTGGGGGTCTCAGCGATTCCAAACTCACGACAACTCGAGAAACAACTTTTGGGTCGCCATGCTGACCTTCGGAGAGGGCTGGCATAATAACCACCACGCCAAACCTCAATCTCCCCGGCACGGTCTTGCTTGGTACGAGCTCGATCTAAATTGGTATGGAATTTGCGCAATGCGCATGGTGCGGCTTGCGTGGGATCTTAAGATACCAAGCAGCCCGGTGAGCACCTGGAACCACTCGATGCCCCAACCCGCTGAGTGGCGGCTGGATCGCCCTCTTTAACCGGCGATTCTCCTGCGGTCCTGCGTCATCGTTTGAAGGCCGCGCGGCATCGTGTCTCTGGAACCCTCGGACCCTTAGCCCTCAACGCAATTGAGTCCGCCTCAACAGGGGACTCGGAACGTGTGAAAGTCGCGCCAATCGTAGCCACAAAGTGCGTCACCCTGCCCTCCGTCTGCCGCCAGATCTCATCCGCGGTTCCGTTTTGTTAGTGCGCTCGCCAGTTGGCGTCATTGGAATACTGATCCGCATAGTAATACCTGTCGGGGTCGGCAGCAGCCATCTCTCTCGCTTTCAGGATTGCGCCGTCGGAGCCTTCGCCGGGTCGGTAAACACGATCTCTGCTCCATACGCCTGAAGAATCCGCTTACGCTCCGCAGACACATTCGACGGCATGCAGAGAGTGACCGTGATTCCGTACGCTGCGATGATCATGGCATAGGCGATTCCCGTGTTGCCGCTGGTGGAATGGAGCAGCGTCTTGCCAGAACCCAGATCGCCGCGCTGCAAGGCTTCAGCCACAATGTTTGATGCCCCGCGACCCTTGACCGAGCCCTAGTTTCGAGGATTTCCGCTTGGCGTGTCTGCTCATCCCAGCCGCCTCCACCGCGGCTGGCCAAGAGCCTATGCCTGCACGCAGACGCGTCGGGCGTTTTTACAGCCAAGTGGCAGTGGCAATGCGGTTGCCGGACGCTGGCCGACTAATCTCCCACAAGATGGTTTCTGGACAATGTGACACGCGAATGCTGCTCGCAGCGTTGTGCCTGTTCCAGATAGGCTACGAGATGGCATTCCATGAGAAGGCCGGTCGTAAGTCAAGCAGAATCATTATCCATCCCGATTTATGAGCACAGTTTTCCTTCACCGAGTTGCCGCTGTCGCCGCCATAGTCTGCTCGCTGATAAAAGCGCGGATTGGTTCGCGGTGGCATTTGCGCGTGATCGAGAGGCTTTCTGCTGCACAGATCCAACTCCGCGCCCCGCCATTTCCATGCGAGTATGCCGCATGAAACCACAGCTTCAACCTCGATCCATCCACGTGCTTCGACACGCACACCACTTCTGCGTCGCGCGGGCCTCTTCCCAAGTCTTTTCTCTCACGGCGAAAGCTGTTCCCATGGGGCTCCTCACACAACAACCCGACGCCATCTCCAACACAACCGCTCCTTCGCCCCACGACACCGGCTTGCCACACCCTCTCGTCTCAACCCGGCGCCAATCAAATCCCATAGCCAGGGGCTTCCTTCAAGTCGCTGTATCGAAAGCGCCCGCACTACTCCAATGAAATCCAGGATTCATCGTAGGGGCGCTTCCGATACAGCCCTAAGACTTTTCGCGAGTTACTGTTCAACGCCTCTATAGATCGAGGATTCTTGTCTGTCAGCGCATGTCTCTGGCGTGACATAACAGCGGGAGGCAATCGTGAGGGGCCGAGCGCTATTTTCGTTACTTCACGCCACATCACTGACAAAGGCATGCGAACTGGCGGATGCTATTTGCATGAAGCAAGGATCGACCGTCCCTACCGCTCATCGCAATCGCGACGGCCGAAATTGTTCTCTGCTCGATCACATGATCGACAAGTCGCTGAGCGATCCGCGAGTGGCAGTTTTCTTGCAGTTGCCCACGGCTGCCCGTACGAGTGCGCTAGCCACGATCCTCGACAGCGATGAAGGAAAGAACTTTCGGGAGGAGGCGAGCCAGTGGCTCGTTGAGGCCCTATCCGTCAGGCACTTGGTCCCGGAGCGGTATGCAGAGTGGCGGCCGGTGGTGCGCGAAGCCATGTTGTACTTTGGCTCGCATCTCTCGACTCCGCGGCTCGCGCCTAAGCTAGTCGAGCAGATCGAGCTTCCAGCGAATACAACGCCCGAGAAGCGTCTTCTCCGATTGATCGCAAAAGTGCCGGGATTACAGAAGCTCGGGCAGGTGATCGCCAGGAATCGCCACTTACATCCGCGTTTGCGACGAGCACTCACACAACTGGAAAACGGGATATGCGATGTAACTTTCGGGGAGATCCGGGCCACCATTGAGCAGAACTTAGGTCTGATGCTAAAGCAGTACAAGGTTGAGATTAAAGACAAGATCTTCTCGGAGGCGAGCGTTAGCGCGGTAGTTCGATTTACCTGGTACAACCCGGAACGGCGGCAGCGGGAGCACGGTGTGTTTAAGGTGATGAAGCCTTATATTTCGGCGTATTTTGCCGAGGACATGGACCTGCTTGCACGCCTGGCGGCGCACCTTGGCTCGAAGCACCAGGAATATGGCTTCGCTGAGCACGTTCTCTCGGAAACGTTTGACGACGTCCGTCGCTTGCTGCAGCACGAAGTGGAATTCGTTCGCGAGCAGGCAAACCTGCAGAAGGCCTCGTGCGCTTACCGCTCGCTGGCGTCCACCCACATACCTCGCGTGATTCTTCCATTGTGTACGGACACAATAACTGCCATGACGGAGGAGCATGGGCAGAAGATCACGAAGGCGGTGACCAGCATGCCGAGCTGGCGCCGGCGACGCACGGCTGAGCAGCTCATCGACTCAGTGATTGCCGTTCCGCTGCTTACGCCCGGGACGAATGGCATGTTCCATGCAGATCCGAATGCCGGCAATTTTCTCTACAACAAGCGGACTAGGATCCTGACGCTTCTCGATTGGGCCCTTACCGGCCATGTGAGCGAGGACCACCGACGGCGTTTTGCTTTGCTGTTCCTGATGGTCCTCCTGCGCGATGAGGAGGGAGTTTGCAGCGCCATCCACTCCCTCAGCATGGGAGGAAAAAAGCACGGCGCCGGCCAAGCGCGGATAATCCGGAAACAGGTGACCGACTTCCTTCGTGAACGGCCGCTGGTCTGGATACCGAGGGCGGCAGATATCATGGACCTGCTGGAACGGATCGCGTGGCAAGGCGTCCGTCTGCCCAATCAACTGGTCATGCTGCGTAAGGTGCTGTTCACGCTGGACGGCATTCTGCACGACATTGCAGGTCCGAGCGAACTTGTTGAACTCGTCCTGCTGCAACGCATACTGCAACACTGGCTCAAGGGTCTAACCCGCGTCGGCTGGCCTCTTTCAGCGCGTGACTGGATTGGTGTGTACCGGTCCGTCATGCTCTATCCCAGCCGTTTGGCCATCGCAACTCTCCAACAGTACTCGGGCTGACGGCGAACCCCTGTCGTAGCTAGCTTACAAACGGAATTAGCATCTGGCGGGTCGGGCGGAAGTAAGCGAACTCGCACGAGTTCCAATGTTCATTTCTGCTCCGCCTATTATTCTTGCAGCCATGCGCTCAGCTACACGGATTCTACTAACTTCACGCAAGACGACTTCGGGACAACTGTCGGGGCCAGCCTCTGTTGTGGGATGCTGTTCAAACGGCCGATGAGCCACGCTAGGTGATTAAGGGGCTTTGCCACTCGCGCGGTCAAAGGCGATGCCCTGCGGGTTTTGGCTCCCCCACATACCCCACATCTTTTTTGCGGATAGGGTATCGTTCAATTCTGGTCCGTCGCGGAGGATTCCGGTCTGGAGTTATGGAACGCATCGAGAAAACCGTTTTTATCAGTTATCGCCACACCAACAGTCCTCGGGCACTCGCAGCCCGGATTTTTGCGTATCAGCAGCTCCATTCTTCCGGGGTCAAACTTCCGCCCGTGGGCTCGCTCAATGCTGCCAATGTGGTGAGCTGTGTCGAGTAGCTTGTCAACCGAGACGGAGCCAGAACCCTTCGACTGCGCTGAAAGCAGGCACATGCCGAATGTGCCCGCCCCCTTTGTATGCGCAAGTAATCCTCTTGAGGTTTGATAGCGCTCCGGTGTTCCTACCCTTACGGCCTTTTCAACTTTGCCGATGACCCCAGTCCAGACTCTTAGGTCCAATAGGGCTTGGCGCCGTAATAGGTGCAGAGTTCTTCACCCCAGGCGCGATCAGCCATGTTCGGCCAGTGCGCCTTGTCGAAACCGGGAGCGCCCTCGAGCACCTTTCTATCGATATCCAGGATGAACTGTTCTTCGCTGGTGTCTACC
>JADGNQ010000239.1 GCA_017883385.1 Candidatus Sulfotelmatobacter sp. | reverse complement strand
TGCACCCTCTGTAGGGGAACCGAACATTATGGGATTGACTGATGCGGAACGAGACGAGTTTATCGCGTTGTCGGAAGCGACTTACGACGCCGCGCTATGGGATGAGGACGACCTCCCGATACTGCGAAAAGCCAGACGGGAATACGAAGAGGAGCAGGCGCGGGAACCGGGTGGTCTTCTTCCTTTCGCGCGACCAACCGTGATCGAAGATGGGCCTCGTCTCCCGGCGCCGCAGCATCCAGAATGGGCAAAAGCACCTATGGCTGGCACCACCACTTTGACCACCCTGGACTCATTGAACATTAAAGCGACAGAAGTCCCACCTCCGGCCGCGAGTCCCCAGGTCCCGCGCGAATATCCTTTGAGCGAATCCGAAAAAGAAAGACATGCCGAGGGCATGACCGATAAGGAACTCACCTATTACGTGGAAAGCAAGCTGCGTCCCGTGGGCGAAAGCTTGCGCCACAATATCGCCTACATCCGCGAGGCCCGCGAACGTTTTGCTCATCCCGGCCGCCGCGTCCCAGTCTTCGGACAACCAACATTTACGCAATGGATTCGGCAAAATCTCGGGATCTCGGCTCGGCATGTGCGCCGTTTGTTAGCAGATCCTAGGGAACCCGCTGACCGTTCTCCCGAAGAACCCAGCCCTAACCTGGGGAAACGAGATGAAATGATGTGGCAGGCGGGCCGGATGGCCCACGCCGTGTTGGGGCTGGGTCAGGCCGACGAGTGCGATCCATCCGGATTAAAGAGGAAGTCAGCCTTGATTGCCATGGCACACGAATTCTTAAATCTCGCCAAACGGAAACAGATCCCGGTGGTGGTTCGACTGAAAGAACTCCAGCCGGCGGATTTCCGCGCGATATATGGAATTTTCGCCCAATGCCTCGACATGCAGTTGGATCAGGTATTCGGTTCGCTTGATGAACCGGAACGGACTGAAACGCTGCGGCTGCTGGCGGAGAAGATTGGCAACCGCTACGAGAGCGGACAGGCGTGAAGGCCCTGAGGCCCATCCACCCTGCTCATCGACAGGGACGGGCTTAGTAACGATCAATGAAAGGGCGCGAGAGTTGTGCTGCACACTCAGTGACAAGGGTTATGCCCTAGGCAATGAAGAAGCTGCTGGCGAAAGCATGGTGTGCACGGCAGATTATGTTTCCCAATCGTCAAATCGGAATTTTGGTCGAAGCGGGCGCTACTGGTTTCTACCTCGCGCCCGGGAGTGGAGCTGCGATCCGCAAAGCCGAGTGTCGGTTGCCCGACAACACGGCGAGAGGGCGACGGCGTCTCAAGTGAAAAGCCGCGGTTAACCACCGCGGCTTTCGTGTTTCTGCACTTTGCTTATTTGTACGTTCCAACGGTTGAAATCGATGTTGGGCCGGCGCCTGTAGTCGCCGAGCCCGCTGCGGTCAGCGTGCCGTCGTCGTTGATGGTGAAGATGCCCACCGTTCCCGATCCATTGTTGACGGCGTAGAGATACTTGCCGTCGTTGGAAGCGGCGAGTGATGCGGGTCCGCTGCCGGTATTGAATGTCCCCGCAATCGGCGTGAGTACTCCAGTAGAGTTAGCGAGGCTGAAGGCAGAGATGTTGCCGTCGCTGCTGTTGGCGATGTAGACGAACCGGCCTGAAGGCTCGGCCAGCACTGCCGACGGGATGTTGCCCGTGTTGTAATACTGAGCGCCGCTCTGCACTCCAGTCGCTAGCAGCGTATACACCGCTAAGATGTTCCCGTTCGTGTTCGCCTGGAACAGATACTGGCTCGTCGGGTCGATGGACAAGGCAACAGCCGTGAAGCCGGCATTGTAACCTTGTCTGCTTCCGATCACGCCTGCCAGACTGATCGGATAATATTGGACATAATTGTCCCCAGTGACCAGTGCCTGCACTCCAGTCGGATCCAGCGCCACGGCCACCGGGGAGGCCGGCGTTGTATTCGAACTAAGGAACGTCAGCGCCCCAGTCGAGGAGATGGTGTAGCTGCTGAGGGTTCCCTTGGTCTGATCCAGAACCAACAGGAAGCTGCTGGTGGGGTCGGCCACGATCGAGACGGGATCGCCGAGACCCTTGAGAGGCGACCCAGCAACCTTGGTGAGAGCTCCAGTGGTGGCGTTGACTTTGTACTCAGAGATGCTTCCGTTGCTGTTGCCGGTGTAAACAAACTTGCCGTTGGGCGTCGTTGTAACCACCTGAGGGCCATTACTGTCCGCAAGAGGAGAGCCCGATACCGAGGTGAGTGCTCCGGTTGCGGCACTGATCGTGAATTCCGAAATGGACTTGCTGGTCAGGTTGGTCACGTAGGCGAATGTTGGAGTGTTGGTAACCGGCGCTGTCCCAGCGGCAAACGCTAAACCATATTCCCCTGCCCCTTGAATGCCCTGCTGCCCGATCTGTGTGAGTACGCCGGTCGAACTGTTGATCGAAAAGGTATAGGTAGTGGGGCCCGACCCATTGTTGGTTAGGTAGAGGAACTTTCCGGTGGGGTCCAAGGTCAATGCAATAGCGTTCTGCCCAAACTTGTAGGGGGATCCCGTGAGTGGAGAAAGCGCGCCAGTGGTAAGGTTTACCGAATACGCCAGCAGGATGCCCGGAGGTCCGCTGCTTGCACCGCTCGGCCCGACCGCGATGTAGAGAAAGCGGCCTGTCGGGTCGGTCGCGAAATAATCGTTGTAGGCATCGCCCGCTCCTGGAAATGGCGATCCAGGCACCTCCGTAAGTGCCCCCGTAGTGGCGTTGACCGCGTATACGGCAACCGGTGCGTCGTAATTATTGGCGCTATTGGCCCAACCCATTACAAAGAGGAATTTCCCGTTAGGGTGAACGAAGGCTCCGCAATTGAATTCATGCCCAGGGAATGGTGATCCCGTAAGGGGCGTTAATGCTCCGGTGGTGGTGTTTACTCCATAGCCGTAAATCGTGCCCGCGGCCTGATCGCTGGGCACGTAATAGAATTTGTTGTTCGGCGTGAGGGCCGGTCCACAAGGAGGGTTCCCGGAGGGTTGTGTTCCGAGTGATGTCAGTGCCCCTGTCGTCGGGTTGACCGAGAAGGACTCTACTTGAGTCGAGCCGTTGAACGCACCGGAGGAAAACGCAAAATTGCCGCTCGTCGTGAAGTTCAGGTAAATTGCACCTGTGACGGAGGCAAAGGGAGAGCCAGAAAGAGAAGTCAAAAGGCCACTGGTCGCATTGATGCTGTACCCGTAGATCGGGCTGCCGACCGCCACCCCCACTGGGGCATAGAGGAACTTGTTATTCGGATGCATGTTAAGAATGCCAGTTATTGACGTCGCGGGTACCGGGTACGGGACGCTCTGTATCGCTCTTAGTTGCGAAGTGACGGGGTTCACCGTGTAGGCCACGATGTCGTTGTTCTCGGAAAGGTAAGCGAATCGTGGCGGATTTTTCCCCGAGGTTGTCAGGCTCAGGATCTGTGGGCTGTTCGATCCTGCATCGGTAACGGTGACGGCGCCGTCCAGGGTGCCAGTTGCGGCGGGCGCGACACTCACTGTAAATGTGCAACTGGCCTTGGCGGCGAGAGACGCGCCGCAGGTGTTGGTCTGGGAGTATCGACCGCTGATTGCGATATTTGAAATATTGACCGCACTGCTCGAATGGTTGGTGAGCGTTGCTTGCTGGGAAGCACCTGCGACGCCCAACTCCTGAATGCCGAAAGCGAGCGCACCCGGAGAAAAGCTCAGGGCTCCAGCTCCCGTGCCGGTCAGGGCGACGATCTGTGGGCTAGTGGCTGCGGCGTCGGTAACTGTGATCGCTCCCTTGATGGTCCCGGTGGCGGAGGGCGCGAACTTAACGGTGATGGTGCAGGTGCCGTTTGCGGCAATCGAATTTCCGGCGCAGGTATTCGTCTGGGTATAATCCCCACTCACGGCAACCGTACTAATGGTGAGGCTCGAAGTGCCTTTGTTGGTGAGCGTAACGATCTTGCCGGCGCTGGTCGTGCCGGTCTGCTGGGCGATGAAGGAGAGAGTCGTGGGCGAAAAGCTGACCGGAGTGGTGACAGTGCCGGTGGCCTTGCCGCTGAGGCTTACGATTTCCGGGCTGTCGGCCGCGCTGTCCAATAAGGTGAGCGCACCAGGGATCGTTCCGCCAACAGTGGGAGTGAAAGTGACTTGCAACGTGCAGGTTCCGCCGGATGCGATGGAGCCCGAACAAGTGGTGCTGGAGACGACATAGTCCCCGGAAACGCTTACGCCGTTCACGGTTAGAGCGGTGGTCTGCTTGTTAGTCACCGTCAAGGTCAAAGGTGAACTGGTGGAGCCGATGGCCGTCGCCGGGAAACTGAGGCTCGCGGGCGAAAACACTACCGGGCCCGTCGCGGTTCCGGTCAGGCTCACGACCTGAGGGCTGGTGGTGGCGTTGTCGGTAATGGTAACTGCGCCGTCGAGGGTCCCCGTCGTGTTCGGCGAAAATGTCAGGGTAATGGTACACGTGCCGAGCGGTGCGATGGGAGACGCGCAGTTGTCCGTCTCTCCAAAATCGCCACTCGCTGCGATGCTGACGATGGTCAGGGATGCCGTCTTGCTGGTGTTGGTCAGCGTGACTGCGCTGGCTCCGCTGGTCGTTCCGACCAACTGTGCGGGGAAGTTCACCGTCAAAGGCGCGAGGGTTACCGTCTGGCCGAAGGCCGCGGCAGCGAAAACGAAGACTAGGGCACAGGCTCGAAGAAACATTTTGCAGGCCATTTAAGTGGCTCCTTTGGAGATGAGACATTGCCCGCTTCGCCACGCGAGCTTGGCAATCCAATAGCCGGTCACCCTCGCCTCCTGTCAGTGCAGCGGAACTGGATAGCCAAGCGAAGCGAATAAATCCTCTCGGCACACCTGGACACCCCCTACCCTCTAAAGCGTCGGGGAGTGGATAGTAACCCCGACCGATTCAGTTTGTCATCACCCTGTGGGGTGAGAAACAATTTGCACTGTCTATCCGCCTGCGTTAGCATCTTCCAACCGCGGTTCCATCAAAGGGTGACCGATCTCCTGGCGCCTGAACTTGAAAGGTCGCGCGATGCCGCTGGGCGAACAGACCCTTTCCAAGCTGCTGAATAGTCTGTACGACGCTGCTGCCGATCCCACACAGTGGAGTTTTTTCTTGCAACAACTGGCGCATACGACCGGCGCGCACTCCGCCTCAATCGGGATGTATCAGGAGGGCACAGGCAATGGCTCGTACACTGCGTCCAGTTCATGGCAACTCGATCCAGAATCCACACGCCTTTATCAGGACTACTACGGGCCACTGGACATTTGGGCGGTCCGAGCGCGATCCCGGCCTTCGTCTCTAGTTTTGACCTCCGAGTCTCTTTGTCCACAGAGTGAATTCAGGACAAGCGAGATCTATAACGACCTGATGTCCCGCTACGGCATCGAGCATGGGTTGTTCGGTATGGCTGAAAACAGCCAGAGCCGCTTGGCGGCCGTCAGTCTTTATCGGGACGCATCCGGATCAGAGTTTCAGGCGTCCGACGTCAAAGTTCTTGAATTGCTCTCGCCACATATCCGGCGCGCGTTCAAACTCCATTTCCAGCTCTCTGAATTGAAAGCCCATGCGGCAGGTTTCAGTGCAGCGCTGGATATGCTGAGTACCGGGGTGATCGCGTTGGGAGGGAACGGCGAGATATTGCTTATGAATCGCACCGCAAGCGCGCTCGTGGGGAAAAACGACGGATTGCTGGCGACCGCTCAAGGCCTACGTGCGGAGCATTCCGACGAATCAACTCAACTCGCGAGATTCGTCCGCGAGGCCGTCCTCGCCACTGAAGGCAAGGGCATCTGCGCGGGAGGAATGCTTTCCATCTCAAGAAAGAAGGGGCCGCCGCTGGAAGTCCTGGTTAGCCCGGCTCACAAATTGCCGATCGAAGTAACGCGGCCGATTGGCGCCCTTGTCTTTATAAGCGATCCTGAACAGATTTCGCGTACGACGCACGACTTTCTGCGCGCTGTCTTTGGGTTGACGCCGGCTGAGTGCCGAGTGGCACTGCTCCTCGGGGATGGAAAGTCTGCGCGCGAGATCGCGGAACTTCTGGCGCTAAGTCCAAACACCGTGAAGTCCCAGGCCTCGACCATTTACGCAAAGACGGGCACGTCCGGTCATGTTCAGTTGGTGCGCCTTCTGCTGCGGCTTCCAGGGAGTTCGTCTTCGGGAACCACCTAAGCCACCACCACGGACGTCCATATTTGTTTCTCATGGCCACAAAAACTAAGCGCATCGGGATTCTCACGGCCGGCGGCGACAGCCCGGGCCTGAACGCTGCCATCCGAGGCGTCGGCAAAGCCGCGCTTGGCTACTACGGATGGGA